>JAZLIK010000001.1:0-12147 GCA_045617345.1 Lachnospiraceae bacterium
GCTTCAAGGCTTGCGTGCATTATCACCCAACTATGGAGGCTGGACAAAACACATGAAATAAGCTTTCAGCTGCGTAGCAGCGTCTGACTGCGTAGCAGGCAGGGCTTATGAATGTGTTTCGGACAGACTGTGAATAGTAACAATGAGCTTTGAACAAAACGGTAATAAGCTCTGTCACGCCGTTATAACGGTAAATGAGCCGGAGAAGGGGGTTCTCCGGCTCAAAAGATGATTGAATCAGGCGGTGAAACACCTGATTACAAAAGGGAAAAGCGGCATTAATATGGACTTTCAAATTCTGCTTCTGCTTTTTTTACGGCTTCTTCAAGTGTCATTCCGGCGAAATCCTGTGCGCCGAAATAACGTCCTGATTTTCTGTCGTTTACGAACGCGCCTACCACAATACCCGGAATTGTGCTTTCGGGAGCGTTCGGAGCAGAGGGACCGCCTAAATCTGTACGGCACCATCCGGGATCGGTCAGGTTTATCATAACATCGGTTCCCTGAACGGTGGACCCGAGATCAACGGTGATTTTGTCCAATGCAGCCTTGCTTGCCGAGTAGCCGGCCTGCTGAGGCTCAAGTCTGATACCGCTTGTTGTGTTGAGAATACGGCCAAACCCTTTGACTATCATCTTAGGAAGAAAATGATACATTATCATAGCGGGAGCAATGGTATTTATCATAAAGCTCTCAGTATAATCGGAAACAGGGGTTTCAAAATAATCGGTACGGTAGGCTATCTGAAGACCGGCGTTGTTCAGAACCACATCGACATCGACATTGAAGCTGTCAATTTCTGCGAGCATTCTGTCGACTGCCTTGGCATCGGATAACTCGGCTGATACGGCATATGCTTTGACGCCGTACGATCTGACTTCATCCAATACTTTCGCGGTATGTTCGGGTTTCCTGCTGTGCAGAATAAGATTGCATCCCTGTTTTGCCATAAAAACCGCAGAAAGATAACCTATACCTCTCGATGTGCCGGTAATAAATACCCATTTATCCTTCAAATCCAACATACAAGACCTCCGATTAATTTCTTGTTATGTTATTATTCACAGTTTGTCCAAAACGCAGTCATAAGCCCTGCCTGCTGCGCAGTCAGTCGCTGCTTCGCAGCTTTTTGCTTATTCATGCGTTTTGAACAGCCTCCATAGTCGGATAACTATGATTAATAACCTTATTGTCAGTTTATTACATATGGTACGTAAAAACAATGAGTTAAAATGACATGGAAATGTATAATTTTGCAATATCGTTACTATTTATCACCGATCTTGTGGCACGCTTTTGAATGCTTTTGGCCAGTAAGTGAATAGTAACTTGCAAGGACGGTGAATAGTAACTTTACGAATGGTAATCTTGACATTTGGTTTTCAAATGCTATAATGAAAAAGGTTTTTCTTTTTTGCACTTTACCCGGGGTGGGAATGTGCTTCTGACAGGCAACACGGGTATGCTGCCTGCCGTTATTACTTTTATATATCCAGAAAGGGAAGATGTTATGTTTTCATTTGAAGAAATCCTGGCAGCAGATAAGGAAGTTGCAGCTGCCATGACTGACGAGCTTAAGCGTCAGGACTCACACATTGAGCTTATTGCATCGGAAAACTTCGTTAGCAAGCCCATCATGGCTGCTATGGGAAGTCATCTTACAAACAAGTATGCCGAGGGTTATCCCGGACATCGTTATTATGGCGGATGTCAGTATGTTGATGTGGTTGAAACACTTGCCATCGAGCGTGCAAAGGAGCTTTTTGGATGTACATACGCAAATGTACAGCCTCATTCGGGAAGCCAGGCAAATCAGGCAGTTCTTAACGCACTGCTTCAGCCCGGAGATACATTTATGGGCATGAGCCTTGCTCACGGCGGACATCTTTCACACGGTTCACCTGCCAATATTTCAGGTACATATTACAATTGCGTACCTTACGGCACAAATGACCAGGGTTATATAGATTATGATGAGGTTCTTAAGATTGCGAAGGAGTGCCAGCCCAAGCTTATCATCTGCGGTGCCAGCGCTTATGCACGTGCAATTGATTTCAAGCGTTTCAGAGAAATCGCCGATGAGGTAGGTGCATTCCTTATGGCAGACATCGCTCATATCGCAGGTCTTGTTGCTACAGGCTATCATATGAGCCCTATCCCTTATGCTCACGTTACCACCGCTACAGTTCACAAGACACTTCGCGGACCCCGTGGAGGACTTATTCTTTCAAGCGCAGAGTTTGCTACAGAGCATAAGTTAAACAAGGCTGTATTCCCCGGAATTCAGGGCGGTCCTCTTGAGCATGTTATCGCAGCAAAGGCTATCTGCTTCAAGGAGGCTCTTTCTCCCGAATACAAGGCATATGTCGGACAGCTTGTAAAGAATGCAAAGGTACTTTCAGAGGAGCTTCTTGCACGTGGTTACAATCTTGTATCAGGCGGTACTGACAACCATCTTATGCTTGTTGACCTCCAGAACAAGAATATCACCGGTAAGGCAGCAGAGGCACTTCTTGATTCTGTAAATATTACATGTAACAAGAATGCGGTTCCCAACGATCCTCAGTCAACATTTGTTACAAGCGGTATCCGTCTCGGAACAGCTGCTGTTACAACACGTGGCATGAAGGAAGCTGACATGAAGATTATTGCAGAGGCAATTGATATCTGTATCAGCGATCCCGAGGGCGACCACAGCCGTGCACTCAGCCTTGTAAAGATGCTGACAGATGCATATCCTCTTTACGCTTAAGGTTTGAAGAAAGTTAATACAGTAAATTATCGGCCCGGGGCATCAAAAGCTCCGGGCTTTTGAATAGTTTCCATTTTTGTGAGACTGCGAATAGAAGAGTATAAGGAAGGTTAATCATGAGAGCGGTTGAAAGATTTATCGAATATGTGAAGATACATACAACTTCCGTCGAAAGCACAGGGACTCATCCGAGCTTTGAAGGTGAGTTTGTGCTGGCGGGAAAGCTTGTTGACGAACTGAAAAGAATTGGCCTGGCAGATGCATTTACGGATGAACACTGCTATGTCTATGCATCGTTACCTGCGTCAAAAGGCAGGGAGAATGACAGGGCACTCGGACTGATTGCTCATATGGACACATCGGATGCGGCTTCGGGTGAGAATGTAAAGCCTCTGTTTCATGAAGCCTATGATGGCGGTGATATAGTACTTACAGGCTCGGGTGAGGTATTGAATCCGGGGAAATTTGCTTTTCTGAAGTCATTTAAAGGGGAGACGGTTATTACAAGCGACGGAACGACCCTGCTCGGGGCCGATGACAAAGCAGGAATAGCGGAAATAATGACAGCCCTTGAAAGAATATGTGAAGAAAAGCTGCCGCACGGTCCTCTCTATGTTGCGTTTACGCCTGACGAGGAGATCGGAGAGGGTACCGATTTCTTTGATTTTGATACATTTAAGGCTGATTTTGCTTATACCGTAGACGGCGGAGATATTGACTGTATAGAATACGAGAATTTTAATGCGGCCTCAGCTAAAGTGAGCATCAAAGGACTGTCTGTACATCCCGGTGATGCAAAGAATACCATGATAAATGCGCTTAATGTTGCTCATGATTTTCATGCACTTTTACCTGTAAGTGAAAGACCTGAGACTACCGAAGGCTACGAAGGCTTCTATCACCTGACGAATATATCGGGAAGAGTAGATTCTGCGGAGCTTTCGTATATTATCAGAGACCATGATATGGACAGATTTGGGCAGAAGAAAGCATTTATTGCAGAAGTCGCAGAAAGAATCAATGAAAAATACGGTAAAGGAACTGTGACGGTTGATATTCGTGATTCCTATTTCAATATGCGTGAAAAAATCGAGCCTCATATGTGGTTTATTGATACAGCAATGGAGGCGGTCAAATCGGTTGGACTCATTCCGAAAACGGTGCCGATACGGGGAGGTACAGACGGTGCCAGACTATCCTTTGAAGGTATTCCGTGTCCCAATCTCGGAACGGGCGGTTTCAATTTTCACGGAAATCTTGAGTGTATTACAGCAGAACGCATGGATAAAGCTACTGATATTCTGTTATATATTATAACATCTATTTGATAAGTATTTCCGCAACAAGTGGTTAGCGAAAATACAACGGATAAATTAAAATGAAAGCGGAGTCTACGAATGTGTTCTGAAAAAAAGAGCATGAAAGAGGCTGTTTCAGTGTAAACGGGAAGCGGCCCGACAAGGAGGAGAACAATGGATTTGGAAATGATGAAACGCGAGGTTATGCACAGAGCAGTACCGTTTTTTGAGGACGGTCCCTGCTACGAGACAGAGAAGCTTGTAAAGCTTCACGGACTTAATTACAGTCTTCATGGAATCAGGGATGAGGAGCAGATTCGGAAGGTACTGGCAGAGATGACCGGTTTGATGGATTCTCTTGAAAGATTGCCCGATGCACCTGAAAAAATTTATCTCTGGGATGAAAATGAAATGCCTTCGCTCGGAAAATACACGGATAACAGTGAATTAAAGTATAATCATGACCCGGAGTTTCGACCTTACATGTATGAAATACCTGTACCGGAGAATGTTACTCCCAAGGGTGCGGTTGTAGTATGTGCGGGTGCAGATCACGGAGACTGCACGCTTGGAGAGGGCTACCAGTCAAGTCTTGATCTGCGTGACCGGGGCTATCAGTGTTTTCTTCTTTTGAACAGACCGAATAACTGTCCTTATGACGGACGTGAAGCCGGAGCAGACGCTTCGAGGGCTATTCAGATTGTCAGAAGGAATGCCGCAAAATACAGAATTGATGAGAACAGAGTGGCTTTTGCAGGTTTCTCAAACGGAGGACTTACTGCAGAGGCATGTGTACAGTATTATTCGGGAACACAGAAAATAAAGACACATTTTCCGTCATATGTTCCGTGTGAATATGATAAGTATTATGGAGCGCCGGATGCAATTCTCTGCATTTACGGTCCCCGTTTCAGGGACGCAAAGTTTGATTATACGAATGTCGTTTATCCGCCCACTTTCTTTGCTGTGGGACGAGATGATTTTGCAATGAACAACCTGAATTACTCTTATCCGGACCTTCTTGCACATCACGTTGAGGTTGAGGTTCATACTTTCTCGGGTGTTCCGCACGGGCAGGCGGGAGTAAAAATTTACGGGAATCATAAATACAGTCACTTTGATCTCTGGGTTCAGCTTGCAGATGTATTTATGCAGAATATTTATTCGAAATCGATTATCAAGAGAAGACCCGATGAACTCGAAAATCCTGAGTACCGTTATGATGCTTTTGAAAACGGAAAGGTTCTTCTGAACAAGAAAAAGGGTCATCTGCCTCCGATGGGCTGGAACAGCTGGAATGCGTTTGGAAGCGGAAATACCGAAAAACTCACAAAGGCTATGGCTGATGCTATGAAGGAGCTTGAGCTGGATAAAATCGGATATGAATATCTTGTACTTGACGACGGCTGCTACAAACCGGTACGTGTCGACGGCTGTCTTTCAAACGAGGAAATGAAATTCCCGAGCGGTTTTAAGGCACTTTCTGATTATATTCATAATAAAGGTCTTAAATTCGGTATGTATAATGATATCGGAACAAATCTCTGCGCGGGAGCGGCTGTCGGTACATGCGGACATGAGGCTGTGGATGCCCAAAATTATGTCGACTGGGGTGTGGATTTTCTCAAGGTTGATAACTGTTATTATCTCTGGGATAATGCCACATTCAGTAATGCCGCGAATGCAAAGTATGTATATGCGCCCAACATCAGCGGTATTTCGCTGGTACAGGGCGATAATGAAATCAGTGTGCTTTCCGCTTCGGATGGTGTTATTGAAGGCGAGGGCGCTGAACTGATTTACATGATGGCACAGGATGAAAATACAGTGTATGCCACAAATATAGGTACCTTTGACGGAACCGGTCCCGATGCTTCGCCGATAGGAAAGAGAAGCAGCGAACTTGTCTTTACGGTGAATGTTTCAAAAGAGGGAGAATACGGACTAAAGGTAAAATATGCAACAGGAACGGAACCGGGAGTCGGAAGCTGGCTGCAGGTTGCGGTAGGCGACGGTGAAAAGGCAAAGCTTTTTTACGATGATTTTCTTCCTTCGTCGGAGAGCAGGGAAACATTTAAGGAATCGGCACCGATTACAATCAGTCTGACTGCGGGGGAAAACAGAATCCGTCTGATGAATCACAGAAGACAGGAGAATACGTTAAGCTCGTATGCTGCTCTCCTTGAGGGACTTAACAAAGCAGGGGCAGATCACGATATCATCTTTTCAATCTGTGAATGGGGCAAGACACAGCCTCAGAACTGGGGCTATAAGGTAGGTGATTCATGGCGTATCCTGAACGATATTACGTTCAGGGTAGGTGCTGACGGAGATCCGGGACACGGAGCATGGACAGACGGATATACACCAAGCGTTACTTCACAGTATAACAAAGCAGTAATTATGGATGAATTTGCCGGACTTGACCGCGGCTGGAACGATCCGGATATGCTGATGATAGGAATGGATGGTCTTTCCATTGATATGCAGAAGACACATATGGCCATGTGGTGTATGATGAATTCTCCTCTGATGCTCGGACTTGATTTGAGGCGTGTGAGCAGGGGCGACGAGCTTTACGGTATTATTGCAAATGAGAAACTGATAGCTTTGAATCAGGATGCTCTCGGTATTCCCGCAAAGAGAATTTACTGCAGCCTGGCAGAGAAGGCACCGGATAAGGAGTATATCAGGGACAACAATCGTGTGGATATTCTGGCAAAGCCTCTTGCCGACGGTTCGGTGGCACTGTCATTTATTAACGTAAGTGAAAATGACAGGAATGAAGAGATTTCAGCGGATGTTCGGCTGATAACTTCATATATAGGCGGTAAAATGAAGGATGCGGAAGCATTTAAAAATGCCGGGGCTTATACGGTAACAGATTTGTGGACAGGTGAGACAGGGAAAGTTACGGACGGAGTGTTTAAGGTCGCCGGACTTAAAGCCTGCGGGAATGTGACAATACGCATCAGCGCAAAATAAGAAGATGACTGTTTATGCTACAACTGAAGCCTTTGTGGAAAAACTGCTGGCGGTGTACAGGGTATGCCGTCAGCGGGAATATATGCAATCCGGTGAAAGGCAGAGAATGATTGCCGAAAATGAGCCCACATTGGAAGATAAAAAATGTAAGTATTTTCTGAAATGTGACCCCACGGGGAATGAAAAAAACTGTATGTATTTACCGGAATGTGAACCCGCAGAGGACGAAAAAAAACGACAGTATTTTCAGAAATGCGGTGAAAATGCCGTGGAATATGCATATTCACGCGGCTGGGCTGATGCTTCGGATGTTATGAACAGAGAACTTCCGATAGAAAGACGAAACGCAGCAGCTTTAGTTCACGAATTCTTGAAAAAAGAAATGAAGGAACCGGATGATGATGACTGGAATCCGGCTAAAAGGCTGAGGGATCTTTATGACTGTCATGTCTGTGTGAATCATGTGGCGCAGGTATTTGTAAAGGGAATCATGGGCGCGATTGATACGGATGGAATGAATTCGACAGAGAACTCAAGCGTGTTCGGTATGCATGAGTTAGTTTCCGATGACGAAGCGCTGCAGATTGCATTGCGGGCAGTGAATCCGGAGGCTCGCCTGAAAAACGCAGAGGAAAAAGCTGCGGATAAAGAAGCTAAAGAAGAAGCGACCGCAGAGGAAAAAGCTGCGGATAAAGAAGCTAAAGAAGAAGCGGCGGCAGAAGAAAAAGTTGCGTCTGAGGAAGCTAAAGAAGAAGCGGCTGCAGAGGAAAAAGCTGCGTCTGAGGAAGCTAAAGAAGAAGCGGCTGCAGAGGAAAAGACTGCGGCTGAAAATACTTCGGATAAATTGTCTGCGGAAAAATCCGAAAATGTTTATTTTAATGAAAGACGGCTGTCAATGGACGAGGCAACAGCCCTGTATGAAAAGGCTGAAAACGCGGTGCTTATTGATGTCAGAAGTCAACTTGAATTTGAGGCAGGTCATTTGAAGAACGCGATAAACATTCCTATGGCAAAAATAATTGATGGTGGGGATGGGTTGAAAAAAATATTCCCGGACGGTAAAATATTAAAGCAGGTACCACTATTTTTATACTGTGATGCCGGTTATCAGAGTGAAGTGGCAGCAAGATGCCTGTCCGCCGGAGGCTTCGACAGGGTGTTCTGGTTCGGGACGGAAGGCAGGTATCAGAATTAATACCGCTTATAAATCGGGAGATATCGGGGGACGTGTTGTAATCTTTCTTCCGGTATCAGTCAACCGGCAAAAGCAGAAGACAAGAAGAAAATTTACATTTTCAATTGTGATATGATCAGTAATACTGAAATGAGCAGAAATAGGGATTGAAGTGAATTTTAACGAAATATCCGGACAGGAGGATAATATGGCAAAGGAATTACCGAAAAGAAGTGAGGTCAGAGAAGAGGATACATGGAATCTGGCTGATTTATTTGTGAATAAGGATGCATGGAAAGCTGCAGTAGAGGAAATAAAGGCAAAGACCGAAGAAATGAAAGCCTATGAAGGTCATGTGGCTGAAAGCGGAAAAAAACTGAAGGAGGTTATCGACCTGAGCATGGATATTCTGCAGAAGCTGTATCTTGCTTACAGCTATGCAGAGCGTTTGTGGGATGAAAATCAGGCAAACCAGGAGCATCAGGCCATGTCGGCCGAAATGGAAACGCTTGCAGCGGGAATTCAGGAGGCTGCTTCATTTATTGACCCGGAAATACTCGAAATCGATAATGCAAAGCTTGAAGAGTACTACAGAGATACGGAAGGGCTTGAACTGTACCGTGAGTATATAAAAGAAATACAGCGCGTAAAGACACACAGACTTTCGGCCGAGCTTGAAAAGGTCGTTGCGATGACCGGACAGATGCGCAATACACCGGAGAATGTACGCTCTATATTTGATAACGCGGAGCTTGTATTTCCCGAAATCGAGGACGAAAACGGGGAAAAGGTGCGCGTTACACACGGCCGTTATATCAAAATGATGGAGTCGTCGGACAGGAGAGTACGTAAGGATGCCTACGAGGCGATGTATACCACTTACAGGAGCTTTGAAAATACTTTCGCGGCTATTTATAACGGACAGTGCATTCAGCAGGATTTTATGGCCAAAATGAGAAAGTATGACAGCACGCTTGAGGCCGCTGTTGATGCTAACAATGTTCCCTCTGACGTTTATCGAAACCTGATAGCTTCGGTGAATAAAAACCTTGACAAGCTTCATCGTTATGTGGCACTGAGAAAGAGAATAATGGGACTTGAGAAGCTTTATATGTATGATGTCTACACGCCCATAGTTCCCGGAATAGCGAAAGAGTATACTTATGAGCAGGCAAAGGAGATATCCCTTGAGGCATTGAAGCCGCTCGGAGAAGAGTACCTGGAACGTGTTCGAAGAGCCTACGCCGAGCGCTGGATTGATGTTTATGAGAATCAGGGCAAGAGGTCAGGTGCTTATTCTGCGGGTTCATACGGTGCTCACCCTTATATGCTCCTGAACTTTAACGGAAATCTTGATTCTGTATTTACGCTTGTTCATGAGATGGGTCATTCGATGCATACCATGTATTCATGCGAAAATCAGCCGTTTGTGTACAGTGATTACGTCATTTTTGCCGCAGAGGTGGCTTCTACGGTAAATGAGGTGCTTCTCCTTAAGTATCTGTTAAAGAATACAAGCGACAGAAATGAAAAAATATATCTTCTGAATCATTTCCTGGACATGTATAAGGGAACACTTTTCCGCCAGACACAGTTTGCGGAGTTTGAACTCAGCTCCAACGAAATCGTTGAAAAAGGCGGAAACCTGAATGCATCGGTACTGTATGAGCTTTACAAAGAAATCAATACGAAATACTACGGACCGGAGATGGAAGAGGATGACATGATTGGTTATGAATGGTCGAGAATCCCCCATTTCTATTACAACTATTACGTTTATCAGTATTCAACAAGTTTTTCTGCCGCAGTAGCTGTGGCTGACGATATTCTGAAGGAAGGCGCACCTGCTGTTGAACGTTATAAAAAGTTTTTGTCGGGAGGCTGTTCAAAGCCGCCGGTAGAACTGCTCGCAGGCATAGGCGTTGATATGACCACCACCGAACCTTTTGATAAGGCTGCAGCAGTGATGAACGATGTGCTTGATGAGATTGAGGCACTTCTGTAGTGCTGTATTAAGCTTATTTGGTGTTTTTCGAAAAACTGCTTGCAAAATGGCGAATCCGGTGATATAACGAAAGACGTGCCTGCGCTGAACGGACCATGATAATCACAGTCCGGTTGATCTGACGGGCAACTATGTTTTGGAGAGTGAACATCATGGATAAGCTTAAGCCGAAGCTTTTTTCGGTAATGAAGACCTATACTAAAGGTCAGTTTGTAAAGGATGTAATATCAGGAATCATTGTAGCTGTTATCGCACTTCCGCTGTCGATTGCACTTGCGCTCGCCTCGGGAGTAGGACCTGAAGAAGGTTTGTATACTGCGATTGTTGCCGGATTCCTGATTTCTTTTTTTGGCGGCAGCAGAGTTCAGATAGCCGGACCTACGGCGGCGTTTGCAACCATAGTGGCCGGGATAGTGGCTGACAAGGGAGTAACGGGTCTTGCACTGGCAACGGTTTTAGCCGGAATTATTCTGATTTTGCTCGGTCTGTTCAGACTCGGCAGTCTGATTAAGTATATACCGTATACCATTACTACAGGATTTACAGCAGGAATTGCTGTTACGATTCTGGTCGGACAGCTGAAGGATTTCTTCGGAATTTCATTTCAGCACGGTGAAGCTCCTATTGAAACGGTAGATAAGGTAAAAGCCGTATTCGGAAATATTGACACACTGAACTGGCAGGCTGTACTTGTTGGTGTGATTTGCCTGGCAGTAATGATTGCCTGGCCGAAGAAGCTTGACAAAATACCTTCGTCACTGATAGCTGTATTCATAGGCATAGGAATGGTTCAGCTGTTCGGAATGAAAGTGAATACCATCGGCGATCTTTATTCCGTGAGCAATAAGCTTCCGGAATTCCGACTCCCGGAATTTAGTTTTTCGGCGGTAAAAGGAGTTATTTCGGATGCGTTTACCATTGCAATTCTGGCAGCCATAGAATCACTTCTGTCATGCGTTGTGGCAGACAGTATGATAAATTCAAAGCACCGTTCAAACATGGAGCTGGTGGCCCAGGGTATCGGAAATATCGGCTCGGCACTTTTGGGAGGTATTCCCGCTACGGGTGCCATAGCCAGAACAGCAGCCAATGTTAAAAACGGCGGACGTACTCCGATTGCCGGAATAGTGCATTCCATTACACTGGTTTTGATTCTTGTGGTACTGATGCCGTATGCATCATATATTCCCATGCCTACCATAGCGGCAATCCTTTTTATGGTGGCTTATAATATGTGCCAGTGGAGACCTTTCGTTCATCTCATAAAGACGGCACCCAGAGGCGATATTCTGGTACTTGTGGTGACTTTCGTGTTTACCGTAGTGTTTGATCTGGTGGTAGCAATCGGAGTAGGAATGGTTCTGGCATGTCTCATCTTTATGAAGAGTATGAGTGAGGAGACAAGCCTGAAGAGCTGGAAATATGTTGATGACGAGGACGATCCGGACAGTATTTCGCTCAGAAATGTTCCCCAGGAGGTCAGAGTATACGAGATAAGCGGTCCGTTATTCTTCGGTGTTGCCGATCGTATTCCTGATATCAGACTTAAGGGATTTACAAAGGTCCTGATTCTTCGTATGCGTGGCGTGCCTGCAATTGATGCATCGGCAGTAAATGCGCTCGAGGGTCTTCTGAAAAAATGTAAGGCTGTAGGCGTAGAGCTTGTGTTGTCTCATGTAAACGAACAGCCTATGAAAACACTGGAAAAGGATGCCTTTATAGAGAGAATCGGACGCGATAATGTCTGCGAACATATTGATGCGGCTCTTGAAAGGGCGAATGTGATTATTGGAAAGCAGACAAAATCGGCTCAACAGTGAATTTACAGACAGTTTTACGAATAAAATATCTGAAAAAATCGGAGCGTCAAAAGTTACTTTTGGCGCTCCGATTATATAAAAGCAGAAAGATAACCCACTGCCTTTTGGCAGTG
>JAZLIK010000002.1:0-8452 GCA_045617345.1 Lachnospiraceae bacterium
AGAGTATAAGTATATAAGTATTTAAGTATATAAGTATATAAGTATATAAGAATATAATTGTATAAGTATATTAGAGTACCCACTGCTCATTGGCGGTGGGTTTTCTTGCTTTATAGGAAAATTACGTCCTATAAAGTAAAAAACGCCTCGCGAGGATGCGCACGCTTTTGCAGCGGTAATTTGTCGCTGACGCGATGCAAAAGCGGCGCAGCATGTCGCAGGAGACATGCTTTCTTGTACAAGGTGCGTCGTTTCTGGTTCTGTAATTCGTAAGGGACACAATGTCGTTTTTATATGAGCAAGTGCGAAGCGGATTGCGAATATTATTGACATGAGTAAGAATAACGGCCGGATGAACAACAGGCAGGGCTCACGTTATGACTACTCGCTATTCGTACAGATAAGTTAAGCCCTGACCGGCATTGCAGTCAGGGCTTATGAATGTTTTCACCACAGTATATAAATAGTTTTTGTAAATCAACCCCATACAAACCATATGAACAGGTATCCGATTAGAACTGCTGTTAACGTGAAAGGAATGCCGATTTTGAAGAAATCTTTATTCTTTACATCGTAACCGTTTTTCTTGAGAATACCGATGGCTGCAACGTTTGCCGATGCGCCGAAGGGAGTGATATTGCCGCCGAGGGTGGCACCGCTCAGAAGACCGAAGTACATTACAACAGGTGAAATACCGAGGTTTGTTGCAAGTATTTCGATAACGGGAAGCATCGAAGCCACATAAGGAATATTATCAATAAATGCCGAAAGGATAACCGACGCAAATACGATGATGGTGTAGAGCAGGAATACGTTTCCGTTTCCGATGCCTGAGAACCAGTCTGCGATGGCACTGATTATTCCGGCTTTGGTGATGGAAGCGACTACAATAAACAGACCGCAAAGCGTAAGTATTGTTTCATAATCAAACTGTTTTGCGACTACTGCTACAGGCTTCAGACTCTTGCGTCTGATACATGTTCTTATAAGAAGCACCAGGCAAAGAACAAGGCAGATAAGTCCGTTCTTCACATCATCAACATAGGGAATCTCGAAGAAGGATGCAATAATAAGTGCAACAACCGTCAGTACCAGGAAAATCGCAGGCATGTAATCGTTTACTTTGGTAACGCTTTCGGTGCTTACGGGCTGTTTTTCTTTTCTGAAAAGGAAGTACAGTATTATGACTGTTCCGAGCGCTCCGAGCTCGACAGCCCAGAATATTGAGAATTTTCCCTGCCAGAAGAAGAAATCGATGAATGTCATGTCGGCATAGTCACCGAGCAGAATACTTGTTGTATCACCGACCAGTGTGGCGGCACCCTGAAGGTTCGAGGAAACTGCGATTGCGATGATTGCAGGTATGGGATTGGTGTTTATTTTTTTACAAACGGCCAGTCCGACGGGAGCAAGCATCAGAACAGTTGCCACGTTATCTACGAAAGCTGAGATAAGGCCCGAAAAAATCGAAAGAACAATTATGGCCCAACAGGCATTTGGTACCTTTTGCAGCATCAGATCGGCCAGCCTTGACGGCATTCCCGAATCGATGAACAGTGCAACGGTGACCATAGTACCTGAAATCATCATGATGACGTTCCAGTTTATCTGCGGCAACACTTCGTTTAACGGCAGAACACTGAATACGACCATGAGAGCACCGGCAATCAGTGCGACAAACATACGACGTTTTGAGAATATCAGCATAAATATGTACATCAGAACAAATATTATGACTGATACGATTTTGACATTTAGTCCGGTAATCATTTAAATTCCTCCTGTAAAATAAATTGGTAAAAATAAAAGGACGCAGTAAAACTACGCCCTCGAAATATTCCTGTTCCTCATGCATAGCTTTACAGCTGTCATGAGTCTCACAATTTAAAACAAGCCAGATCTTTCGATCGTGATGGTGACTTGTTCCGTAAATGTACGCCAGTTACTCCCTCACATTTGACGAGATGATTATACTACCGCTTTCTAAATTATGCAAGAGGCATTTTTATGTAATTATCATTTGGCTGTTACTATTTACAGTCTGACCAAAACGCATTCGTAAGCCCTGCCTGCTGCGCAGTCAGTCGCTGCTTCGCAGCTGAAAGCTTACTTCATGTGTTTTATCCAGCTCCATAGCCGGATAACAATTACTACAGGCTTGCTTGTAAAGTAATTGTCATATCGGCTGTGTGATGGAGGCCGGACAAAACATATATCTCGTGACATACGTCACTCGATGGCGTTTACTCGAGCATGAACTGGAGCAGGCTTTCGTTCAGTCTGCTCACTATTCGCACAAATAAAGCCGTTTACGTTAGGAAACGAATGAGCCACTGATTTTGTGGCGTGCTTTATGAATGTTTTTGGCCAGGAAGTGAATAGTAACGGCTATATGATAAATAGTAAGTTCTTAAAAATTAGCACTCACCTCTTGACAGTGCTAACAATTGGTGGTATAAAGTGGTTAAAAGGTTACTATTCACGTTGGGCAATAATCAATACAAGGCAGAAGCCTGATTTGGAGCTTGGAGAGATTATTATACGACTGTGAATTGTAACTTACAATTATTATCGTTACTATTCACAGTCTGTCCAAAACGCATTCATAAGCACTGCCTGCTGCGCAGTCAGGCGCTGCTACGCAGCTGAAAGCTTATTTCATGTGTTTTGAACAGCCTCCAGAGTCGAATAATAATATCTGTAAGCCCGAGAGCAAGCTCTCAGCTTGCATCTATTATTATACGACTGTGAATAGTAACTTATTATCAGGTTACCGGGAACTGTAACCGTGAAGGAAGGTGCAAAGGTTGAATATTCAGAAGTTTACTCAGAAATCAGTAGAATCAATGAATAAAGCGGAAGAGCTTGCTTACAGGTATGGGAACAGTGAAGTTGACCAGGAGCATCTGCTTTATGCTTTACTTACCGTGGATGACAGTCTGATAGCGGGACTTGTCGAGAAGATGGGTATTGACAGAGAGACCTTTACTCGTCGGGTTGAGGAACTGATAGGGAAAAAGGTTAAGGTCAGCGGGAACATTCAGATGACTGTTTCTGCGAATCTGAACAAGGTGCTTATCGAGGCTGAAGATGAAGCAAAGAAAATGGGAGATAACTATGTCTCGGTTGAACATCTTTTTTTGCTTATGATAAAGTATCCTAATAATGCGGTAAAAGAGCTTTTTAAGAGTTATGGTATTAACAGGGATGGGTTTTTAAAGGTACTTTCAACAGTACGTGGCAATCAGAATGTGACCACTGATAATCCGGAGGCAACCTATGATACGCTGAACAAATATGGACAGAATCTGATTGAGAAAGCCAAAGAAGGGAAAATTGACCCTGTTATCGGCAGAGATTCGGAGATAAGAAATGTCATTCGTATTCTGTCGAGAAAGACAAAAAATAATCCGGTTCTGATCGGTGAACCCGGAGTAGGCAAAACTGCCGTTGTTGAAGGACTTGCGCTCAGAATTGTTGCCGGTGATGTGCCGGATACACTTAAGGACAGGGTTATCATTGCACTTGACCTTGGTGCTCTGGTGGCCGGTGCCAAATACAGAGGCGAATTTGAGGAGCGTCTGAAGGCGGTACTTGATGAAGTCAGAAAATCTGATGGCAGGATTATCCTGTTTATCGACGAAATGCATACGCTTGTCGGTGCAGGTGCAACCGAAGGAAGCATGGATGCGGGAAATATGCTTAAACCCATGCTTGCAAGGGGCGAGCTTCACTGTATCGGAGCGACTACACTTGACGAGCACAGAAAATATATTGAGAAGGATGCTGCTCTTGAGAGACGTTTCCAGCCTGTTCTGGTGGAGCAGCCGACAGTTGAAGACACGATTTCGATTTTACGTGGTATAAAAGAGCGCTATGAAGTATTCCACGGTGTTAAGATATCGGATTCCGCGCTGGTGACTGCGGCAAAGCTTTCGGACAGGTATATTGCCGACAGATTTCTTCCGGACAAAGCCATAGACCTTGTGGATGAGGCCTGCGCATCTGTCAGAACCGAGCTTGATTCCATGCCTGCTGAGATGGATGAGCTTAAGCGTAAAATTATGCAGCTCGAAATCGAAGAAGCTGCATTAAAGAAGGAAGAGGAAGAAATCAGCAGAGTCAGACTTGAGGCATTAACAGAGGAACTTGCCGAGCTTCGCGACAAATTTGCCGGTATGAAGCTCAAGTGGGACAATGAGAAGAATCAGGTCGGCAATGTGACCAGGCTCAAGGAGCAGATTGAGGCTTTGAACAGAGACATTGCGAATGCCGAACGCGAGTATAATCTCGAAAAAGCTGCAGAGCTGAAATACGGAAAGCTTCCCGAGCTTCAGAAGCAGTTAAAGACTATTGAAGAGCAGATGGGTGAAAGCGAACGCGAGCTTGTTCATGAGAGCGTAAATGATGATGAAATTACGAAAATAATTTCAAGGTGGACCGGCATTCCGGTTGCAAAGCTGTCGGAGACAGAGCGCCAGAAGACGCTTTCACTGGATGAACAGCTTCATAAGCGTGTAATCGGTCAGGATGAGGCTGTGACCAAGGTCACGGAAGCCATTATCAGATCAAAGGCCGGAATAAAGGATCCGACGAAACCCATCGGTTCGTTCCTGTTCCTCGGACCGACCGGTGTCGGAAAGACCGAACTGGCGAAGGCGCTGGCAGAGAATCTTTTTGATGACGAGACAAATATAGTCCGAATAGATATGAGCGAGTACATGGAGAAGTATTCTGTATCAAGGCTCATCGGAGCGCCTCCCGGATATGTCGGATATGATGAGGGCGGTCAGCTTACCGAGGCGGTCAGAAGAAAGCCTTACAGCGTTGTTCTGTTCGATGAGGTCGAAAAAGCGCATCCCGATGTGTTCAATATTCTTCTTGCATGCCTTGACGACGGTCGTATTACAGATTCACTCGGAAAGACTGTTGACTTTAAAAATACAATAATAATAATGACCTCCAACCTCGGTTCGCAGGAGCTTCTAGCCGGGATTAATTCGGAAGGTGAAATCAGCGATGAGGCGCGCGATAATGTAATGGATGAGCTTCGTTCATATTTCAGACCTGAGTTTCTGAACAGACTTGACGAGATTATCTGTTTTAAGCCTCTCACAAAGGCAAACATCACATCAATCATCGATTTGCTGGTTGAAGATATTAATCGCAGAATCGCTGAAAAGGAACTGAGCATTGAGCTTTCTGACGAGGCAAAAATGTTCATAGCCGACAACGGTTTTGACCCTGTATACGGCGCACGTCCGCTGAAGCGTTACATGCAGAAGAATATCGAGACACTTGCGGCACGCCACATCCTGCAGGGAAACTGCCCGAGAGGGTCTGTGATTCATTTCTGTGTCGAAGACGGAGAGTTGAAGTGTAGGACGTGAGGGAAGAATACCGGATTTATGTATGTCGAAGACGGAGAAGCTTTAGCGAAAAATGTGACGCAAAGGAAATATTTGCAGTTGTGTGACAAATGAAGAAGTAATAAAATTCAGCATCTGCTATAATTCGTTCATAGCAAAACAATACAGATTGGCAAGATTTTCAAGGTAAATGCAACATTTTATGAAAATCAATAGGAGAAGGGGTAAATACAGGATTTATACTTGTATCTACCCCTTCTTTTTATGCTTTATTGATGTTTTTAATAAGATTTTGGCTATGTTTTTGAACGCCAAAAAGGCCTCGTTAAGAGACCTTTCAGACTAAATGCAATGAAATATTGTTGCATTTACTTTGACGTATTAAGCAGTTTACTGTGATTTTCCCATGTACGAACTGTTTCCAAAAGAGGAGTCGGCGTGCATTCTTGATGTATTTGCACATGCAGTGAGAATAACTGTTGACAGGCATAAACGCCAGAGCGAATACCGTGCCAGAAAAAAGGAAAACGCAGAACTGAAAAAGCTGATGGGAAAGGGTAAAGAACTTAAAGGCTATGCTTTGTGTTTATTGTTTTGACACAGTTATTTCACTTTTTGGGATATTGAAAAAACTATCGGGTTAGTGTATTATAATAGTATAAACTTTTTCTTCTTATGCGGGTTCAGCTCCATTAAAGAGCCCGTCTTGTGATGCGCCTGTGAAGACACAGGACGCGAGGGAAAAAGGAATTCTTGCAGACTGTTCTGCAGGACAGTTGTTTCTTCTTTTGTGACATACATGAAGAAGAGCGAATAAACGGAGGCGTTCGCCTTGATGAAAACAATCAGGGCGAAGCGTGAAAGCTTTCCCTGTATATATAGATATTAAATTTAGCTGTTATACAGCGGAAAAGGAGAAAGGATGAACAAGAAATTTACAGAAGTTGGAGAGGCAATTTTATCTACACCGCAGAACGATATTAAGCTTGACAGGTATATTAAAAATATTCTTAAGTACAAGCCCATTCTCTCCAGAATCTTGAAGGAGACAGTTTCTGAATGTCAGGATATGGAATACTCTGACATTGAAAAGTGCATAGGAGAAATTGCCGTCGATTCCATTGGCGTTAATCCTGGGAATGGTAATCTTTCCAGAATTGTCGGCTCGGAACAGGAGGATTTTGTTATAGGCGAAGGCATGATCAAGTATGATTTAAGAATGCCCTTGTATATTCCTAATGGCGAGCAGATAGGCATTAAGCTGTTGATTAATGTAGAAGCACAGAAGGATGATACGCCAGGTTATGATATTGTCGAAAGAGCTATCTTTTATGATTGCAGAATGATTTCCAGTGAATTGTATACAGAGTTCACTAACAGAAGCGACGATAAAAAGAAGTATGGCAATATCAAAAAAGTCTATTCCATATGGATATGCACTGAAACACCCAGGGAAAAGGCAAATACGATAGAGGAATATTTCATTGAAAGACGTGTCCGCCCAAACATTAAAGAGATACCTGTTCCAAGATATGACCTAATGAGAGCAGTCATAGTCAATATCAGTAAAGATCATGATACTGAGGATTCTGACAGCGAAATGATAAACATACTTACTGCTCTCTTTAATGAAAACATGGAGCCTGAAAGAAAAATCGAGTTAATGGATAAATATGGGATCGAAACTACTCAAGAATTTGAAAGTGAGGTGTCGGGTATGACAGCATATGCAGCAGGTCTTTTAGCGAAAGGTGAAGCTCGCGGTGAAGCTCGTGGTGAAGCCCGTGGTGAAGAGAAAGGACGCAAACTGCTTACCTACGAATATGTAAGCGAAGGAGATATCTCTCCGGAAAAGGCGGCTAAGCGTCTCGGCATTACTGTTGAAGAGCTTAGAAGAAACATGCAGCTTGAAGGATATTCGTATCCGGAAAAGTAAGCATTAACATTCAACCAAATAAGTCATATCCCATGGTGGGTATGGCTTATTTTTTGGCTTTTTTCCTGTCAAAGTAAATGCAACATTTTTCCGTCAGGGTAAATGCAACACTGTGTTGCATTTAATTTGAAAAATCTCCAACAATACAGATTGCTATTCTGCGGTTATTTTTTCTTGACAATATTTGTCTGCAAGTGTAGTATTAGTAAACGGTACGAACAGAAAAATCTGTCGTTCCAGTAAGCGAATTTACGGTTTCGTTTACAATAATATTTTTTGGAGGATAAACCAGATGAAAAAAGTAAGCAAAGCTATTCTTACACTTGCAGTTGCATTCGTAGTTTTTTGCGGATTTATTGCATTTTCCAAGCCTGCAGATACAATGGCAGCTACAAAGGATGTAACAAAGAATTTCCGCAAATATGAAAAGCTTAAGGACATGATTGAAGACATTACAATGCCTCTTGGTTATTTGAGCTGGGATCTTGGTAAAGACGCAACACTCACACTTAAAAGAGGTGTAGCCGAGGACAGAGTACGTTTCCTTGATGAGTTTTCATCAAACCTTAATTTAAAGAATGTTTCAAAGGATTTGTTCGGTTACAAGACAACAGGATTTACTTATCCCCGTCATAAGGACTGGAATACAAAGACTCCCAACCTTGCACTTGAGAAGGTTACAAAGCTTGCAAAGAACAGATGGAAGGTTAAGTTAACCTTATATGTAAATTCAGTTTCAGGTGGAATTGAGAGACAGACAAAGGTTGCTACAATCTCGATGAATATCAAGTCAAATGCAAAGTCAACCTACAAATACGTTATTACAAAGCTTTCAATCAAGGTATTACAGAATGTTAATGATGTCTGATAGATGCTTATGATTATTTTTGGGACTGTTCTGATGGACAGTCCTTTTTTTACTTTATAGGAAATTGCATCCTATAAAGTAAAACCCGCTCCGCGAGGTTGCGCACGCTTTTGCAGCGGTAATTTGTCGCTGACGCGACGCAAAAGCGGCGCAGCATGTCGCAAGCGACATGCTTTCTTGTTTTATATAGGAAATAGTTACTATTCATAGTCGGATAATAATATCTGCAAGCGTGAGAGCAAGCTCTCAGCTTGCGTCTATTATTACCCGACTGTGAAT
>JAZLIK010000003.1:0-6119 GCA_045617345.1 Lachnospiraceae bacterium
CTGTCCAAAACGCATTCATAAGCACTGCCTGCTGCGCAGTCAGGCGCTGCTACGCAGCTGAAAGCTTATTTCATGTGTTTTGAACAGCCTCCATAGTCGAATAATAATATCTGCAAGCCTGAGAGCAAGCTCTCAGCTTGCATCTATTATTATACGACTGTGAATAGTAACTTTGCAGCAGGTAATTAATTTATTTCAACATCACTTCATTACGGAGGAAAACTAATGAATAAAGCATACACATTTGCCAAAAGGAATCTGACCGAAACACTGCGCGACACGCTAAGCTATATTTTCTGTCTCGGTTTTCCTATCATAATGCTTATTATCATGACTCTGGTCAATAAAAGCATCCCTGCCGAAGCAGAGATGACTATTTTCAGAATAGATAATCTGGCCGGCGGCATCATCATTTTCGGGCAGACATTTCTGATGCTTTTTACCGCTATTACTGTCGCCAAAGACCGTTCCGGTTCATTCCTGATTCGTATGTTTGCCACACCCATGAACGCAGGTGATTTCATAGTCGGATACATTCTGCCGATGCTCCTGCTCTCTGTCTGTCAGGCGCTGATTTCGTTTGCCGCCGCATTTATCATATCTTTGATTGACGGCTTTTCACTAAATGTATTTGCACTGCTTACGGCAACAGTTACTTCCATACCTTCAGCATTGTTCTTTATATCGATAGGGCTTCTTTTCGGTTCGCTTTTTAATGACAAGGCAGCTCCGGGACTTTGCTCCATCATTATATCGCTCGGTTCATTTCTGGGATGTATATGGTTTGATGCGGAATCGACCGGAGGGATTATGCTTCGCATATGTAAATGTCTTCCGTTCATGTACTGTACCAAATCAGTCCGCAGTGCCATCGCGCTCGATTTTTCAGCCGACAGTTTCATTTTCCCACTTCTGATTGTATCAGCAAGCGCATTAGTCATCGCCCTGCTTTCGGCCCTTGCTTTTAAAAGCAGAATGAAGGCGGATTTATCCTGAGTGATGGAACGACAAATGAGCCACTGTTTTTTGTGCGCTTTAAGAACGCTTTTGTCCGGACTGTGAATAGTAAATCTTCAGTCGATACACGTTGTCTTCCTTCCAAAAAGAATTGAATAATCCAATAAATATTATTATAATGTTCCTGAGCTCTCAAACCATCATTTGACGCTCATAAACGATGCAGATTACTCCGTTTTCCGCACATTTTTACAAACTTCAAACGAAAGGAAAAGCAATGCTTGTCAGGACTGAAATAGACAAAAAATACATTCATCCGGAAATCCACGTATGTAACAGCGAGCTGAATGATGAAGTCAGAAAAACCTGTGACGAACTAAAATCACTTTACGGTAATTCCATTATGGGTACAGATTTCAAAGGTAACCGCTGTATGCTTTCAATTTCGGATATCTTTGCGATTTTTGCCAGTGATCAGCGAGTAATCGCCAAAACTCCCGAAGGGGATTATAATGTTTCAAAGAAGCTGTATGAACTGGAAAATGAACTCGATGACCTCGGATTTGTCAGAATTTCAAAATCGGAAATTGTAAGCTATAAAAAAATCAAACGTCTTGATATGAGCATAACCGGTACCATCCGCCTCATAATGGCCGGCGGCTATGAAACCTACACATCAAGACGTAACGTCAGCAAAATCAAAAAACTTCTCGCAGTCAAATAACTGCAGAAAGGAACAGTATGAAACTTTTTTTTAGCAGGGCCGCAAAAAGCTTCTTTATTTCCTGCATCTGCGGTCTGACTGTTAACCTTCTGATAGATACCGTTGTAACATTAATCAGCGGTGAAGCGTTCATATCAATACCTGTTGACTTTAAGGAAAGCCTGGCAACACCGGTACAGGCCGCCTACATAAACGTTCTTCTTTACGGTATTATCGGTGCTTCCTTCGGAGGCTTCACCGTCATTTACGAACACAATCGTATCGGCTTTATCGTCCAGAATATACTGTATTTTATTGCAACCTCCACAGTATGGTTTTCAATTTCAATATTCATCTGGCAGCTTCAGAAATATATGACCGCATTAATATGTACACTCGTCGGCTATATTATCACCTACGTAATAATAAGCACCGTTCAGTATAAAGAACTAAAGCGAAATGTAAACGAAATCAATGCTCTGATTTCATCGTCTGCCGCAGATTGTCATAATAATGTCTGAGCCAGTGCTATCAGGACAGGCATTGTAACTATACACAGTGTCGTTGTCAATGAAATCATTCCGGCTGACACAGATGTGTCTCTTCCGTATTTCATTGCGAGCATTCCGCTCATGGCTGCAGAAGGCGCCGAACATGCTATTATACAGGAAACAGCTACAGTTGTATCCACATGCATCACAATGCATAGTACCATTGCCAATACAGGAGACACTACAAGTCGCAGAACTGCCCCGATATATATACGTCCGTTCGTAAAGGTGGCCTTCACGTCAGTGTTCGCCAGATAAAACCCGATAATCAGCATCGGAAGCGTCGTATTCATATGTGAAAACGACGTCAGCGGAGACAGTACAACCTCAGGAAGCGAGATTCTGCACAGGAAAAGAATCATTCCGACTATTATTCCGATTATCGGTGGATTCAGCAGTATTTTTTTTATGTTAATCTTCTCTTTTTGCGGGCTTAAAATTCTGATACCGTATGTCCATATATAGCAGTGAAACATGGCTATGTACGCAGCGCCGAAAAACACACCTATATCTCCGAGGATTGCCTGCTGAAGCGGCAGTCCAAAATAACCGGCGTTCGGAAAAGCCGATGCGAACTCAATAACGCAGTTTTTATTTCTGTCACTTTTATAAAATATACTTCTTGCAATAAGGCAGTTAAAAAAGAACACAACAAATGCCAGAAACAAGGACAGTAACAGACGCGACATCAGTTCACTCTTGTATTCTCTCTGAAACGATACCACAATATTGGCCGGTGTTACCACATAGACCACCAGGTCTATCATACCTGCCACCCGCTCCTTGTTCAGTAACTTAAATTTAGTCAAAACAAATCCGGTCGCAATAATCATAAACAGAATCAGTACCTGATTCGCAACCGAAGCCATATTTTCAAGCATAGCTCTTCACCTGTTATTTCTGCTGTCCACAGCAGTTTTTTTTATTACTGTTTTCAGCTGTTCATTTATTTACTGTTCACAACAGTTCTTTTTTTACTGTCCACAGCAGTTTTTTTATTACTGTTCGCAGCTGTTCATTTATTTACTGTTCACAACATTTTTTCAATTACTGTCCACAGCAGTTTTTTCATTATCATACAGCCGCTATTTCATAAAGAGATAAAACAAATACTACGCCTATATAAAGGCTCTTCTTAGATTTCTTGCAATATCTCTTCTGCTGATGGTATTTCTTTCTCCATCCTTCAGCTCCAGAATAAAACGCTCATATGCATTCACAATAACAGTCCCGCACGGATGCTTTCTGATTCGTTCAAAATCCGATGTATAACTGGCATGAACATGACCATGGCACATATACAACGGTCTGCACTTTTCCATCAGTGTATTAAAACATTCAAAGCCACGATGCGGTATATCCTCCATATCCCCATAGCCACGGGCGGGTGCATGCGTCACCAGAATATCAAATCCACCATGATTAAAAATCTTCTGCTTCAGTCTCCAGATTCGGTGCCTCATTTCTTTTTCAGTATACATATAAGGACCGGGCTTGTATTTCATTGAACCCCCAAGCCCCAGGAATCTGATTCCCTTGTATTCAAAAATAGCATCATCTATACAGAAGCATCCCTCCGGAGGCTCTTTTTCAAATCGGCTGTCATGATTACCGGGGACATAAAGCACAGGACATTTTGTCATGGTCACAAGGAACTCAAGGTACGCCCTGCTCAGGTCTCCGCACGAAACTATCAGTTCTATTCCTTCCAGCTTATCCGGTGAGAAAAAATCCCAGAAATATCGTGACTCTTCATCTGCCAAAAAAAGAATTTTCAATGTACACCATCCTTGCTGTCAGAAATAATTCCGTCAACATTGTCATTCAGCCAGTCCATTGAAAGGATTCTGTCATTTTTCATCTTCGTTTTAGGAACCGCAACCTCTGACTTCTTTACATTTCCATTGTCCTGAACCTGTCCGCCTGTCGAATATATATCCCCTGCGAAGGGATCGATAACGCCGTCTGCCAGCGCTCCCTTAAAAAATGAAAGCAGCTTTTTTGTCTGGTAAGGTATATTCCCGATTCGAATATCAACTACTCCTGTAGAAAGGCCAAACCAGTAATTTGTTGCCGAATGATTTTCGATAATGACTCCGGCATCCCATGTTCCGCCAAGAACAGACTGAACAATCTGCGCATAATACTTGCCCCAGCTAAAATACGGTGCTCCAAGGTATACATCATTTCCGTCTTCTACGCTGAAAACCCCCGGTCTCTTTAACGGATCGGCAGTATCGGTATATTCCGCATCAGAGAAAACCGTTACGCCTTCTTCTTCCCATATTCTTCTGTAATCGGCATCGTTTTCACACTCCTGCCATTTCAGAGATATCCTGCAGGCAGGATCGATCAGAGCGGCTCCGATTGCAAATGCATTGATATTGGCAATGCACGCAGCTGATTTTAAGCTGGCATGATATCCTATTCTATGACTGCATTCCTTTTTCTGAAGCTCTGTCGAAGCTGCCAGAATTCCCATCAGGAAGGAAGCCTCATAAAGCTTTCCGCAGTAGCTTCTGACCGACGGCTGTGTCTGTCCGATTGAGCAGTTCAGGAACTTCACCTCATGATTTGCAACCGCTCCCTTTACCGCATCAGACATCATGTAGGGTGAAACGGTAAAAATAACCTCATTTTTATCATCAATCGCCTTTTTGAGTGCATCCGAAATACTGCCTCCGCGCCCTTCCGCGTAATAACAGTTAGTGACCACATTATCTCCGGTCATTTCGTCAACATAAAGTCTTCCCGCCTCATGACTGTCAATCCATCTTGAATCATCAACACCGGCATCATAAATAAACGCAACCTTAAGCGGTGAAGAAGCCGTGTATTTCTTTGCTCCCGAGAAAAGACTCAGTATCCTGTTCGTCTTTTCACCTTCGGGAGGTGCTTCCACAAATGCTATATTTTCAGGGTCTCTGCCGGCAGTGAGCTCATTTCTCGCCATCTTTACGTTCTTGACGATCTGATCGTCCGTCATATCCAAAAGAGTTTTCATCGGGAAGATCGAAATATATACCAGAAATGCCTCACCAAGGATTGCATTGTCTATCTGCTTAAATACTGTCCTGCATGCCTTGCAGAATCTTAAGTATGATGACTTCAAGTCAGCCGAAAGCTGCTCCGGCCACCTGTCCTTCAGGTTCTGTCCGAGAAGCTCGGCCAGTTTCTCATATTCACCCGGCTCCGAAAGAATGATGTAAAAATTCTTCGTAACATTGTAAAAGTCAACGTACTCATAATAAACCCTGACTTCTTTTGTATCATTCTTCTCAGGCAGAATTCTGATGACATCCGCCAGAATATACTCACTTCCCCCGAATTTTGATACAGAGACACGCTTATTTCCTTCAAGTATGTAATAGTTGTTCATATACTCATAGCACGAAATCGCATCTCTGATACCTTCCTTTGCGTATGAATCATAAAGGTTTATCCACTTTACATAAAACTCACTGTCTTCATCAAACAGAGGCATAAAATTATTTGCAAATGCATTATTTCTGCTGAGCGTCTTGTTTCCTGTAATCCTGTCCATCGGAAGTTCAAGAAGACCCAGACTGACCTCTCCCGGCGAATTTTTGATTTCATCAAAAGAATCAAGTACCGGCAGATACGGTGACTTTCCGTTCTTAATTGCCTGCCTTACAGCGTCCTCCCCAAGTTTTTTTGCTGCTTTATATTCGTTTGCTCCCATAAAAAATACCTCCGTTCAAAAATGGCAGCCTTCCGTCATAGACAAAAAAGCTTCATAAACATGCCGTCAAATGCCTATCACTGTCATGTACAAGTATACTCAATAACCGCTCAGTAAAATACACATCGACTGACATGTACAGGTATACTCCTTAACCACTCAGTAAAATACACATCGACTGTCATGTACAGGTATACTCCTTAGC
>JAZLIK010000004.1:0-14889 GCA_045617345.1 Lachnospiraceae bacterium
GTTATTATTTGTTATTATTTTTTATTATTTGTTATTATTTGTTACCATTCTTACTATTCGTTATTATTCGCTTCCCGGTCAAACACATTCACAATCGGATAATAACTGTTTCATCACGCCATTGCTGGAATATTGTCACTAACCGATAGGAGCTTCGCGCCAAGCACGATGTGTTTCATCACGCCATTGCTGGAATATTGTCACGCTGTATCTGCTTCATAATAATATCCTCAAGAACGGCTACCGATTTATATCCGATGATTTTTGACACTACCTGTCCGTCTTTAAAAAGCAGCATCGTCGGAACACTGAAAATACTGAAACGGTTTACAAGCTGAATCTCCTCATCTATGTCGCAGGTAAAGAAGGCGATTCTGCCCTCGTGCTTCACCGAAAGCAGCTCGAGTACAGGCTTCTGAAGCTTGCACGGAGTACACCATTTCGCCTTAAAATCTACAAGAGCATAACCCTTTGCTCTTCCAATTGTTTCATCATAATCCTTCGTTTTTAATTCGTATACCATACTAAACCTCCTGTTTGTTGTTATTTCTGAATATTCTTTTGACATTTCTATCCTGTCCCGCATTTCCGGTTTTCACTTCCATTCACATTACTTTTCACCGTCCGGCAAAAAACATTCATAAAACGCGCCACAAAATCAGTGAAACATCCGTTTGCAGGCAAAAAAACTTTGACAACTATTTGCAAAAGTAGTATTCTGAACAAAATATTTCTTCACAAGAGACCTTCATAAATAGTACTGCTGTAACTGTTTACGATCCGGCAAAATATAATTCCGGTTCATGCTAACATCACTTTTTACTATTCACATTTGTATCAACCAAGTTTTTACATCTGTCATGATGACTGTCTCTTTGATGCTGACTCCCGGCTTCACAGCTTCGGTTGTTCAGATGCCTCTTTTGTAAAGTTTTCGTTGCTATTCACAATTTGTCCAAAACGCATTCATAAGCCCTGCCTGCTATGCCGTCAGTCGCTGCTTTGCAGCTGAAAGCTTACTTCATGTGTTTTGAACAGCCTCCTTAGTCGGATAATAATATCCGCAAGTCCGAGCAAGCTCTCAGCTTGCGTCCATTGTACCTTACTGTGAATAGTAACACGTTATCAAACTCGCAGCACACATTACGGCCGACAGTGCCCATCACACCGACAGCCCTTATCCGTGCTTACAAAGTACAGTATATCATCATAAAGGAGACATAAAAGATGGTTGACAATGAAACATTAAGAAAAATGTCCAGCAAATTGGTTGCCGAACCAACCAATTATATTGATAGTTTTAGGAAAAATCTTTTTATGTATATAGACCGTAAGGAGATTACACTTTCCGAAGTAGCTGAACTCGCTGATATTCCGACGGGCACCCTGAAAACCTTTCTGTACGGAGACGCCAAGGACTGCCATCTGTCTACTGCGGTCAAGCTGGCACGTGTATTTCACGTCAGCATAGATGAACTGGTCGGAAGCGGCACCATCAGCCCGCAGACCTGTCAGTCGCTCCAGCTGATTCGACAGCTGCCCGAAAGCTACACTCATTTTGTCAGATGGATTACACGATATCATTATGATATGCTGACCAACAATCAGGTATCGACACATTCGATTGAGGTAATGAACGCAGAAAGCAGTGAGCTTGGCAACCTGAAAATGAGTAATGATTTTTCCGTAATGGATATCTCAAATGTGGATAAGGAAATCCGTTCCAAGATTTTCATGGGCATCAGAATTCCCAATGATATGTACGCCCCGATTTTCTATGAAGGCGATATTCTTCTCATCGCAAACGACAGAAATCCGCGTCCTACCGAAAAAACTCTCACGCTCGTCGAAGACAGTATCTTTTTCGTAAACCGTCGTGAAGAGATTGAAAATGGTGTAAAAGTCGTGAATTATTATTCTATCCGCGATGGCCGAAAGCGCTCCCAGGGTTCACCAGTCAAGCTTGAATTCGGCTATGTCGTAAAGGTATTACCCGGTCTGCCCACCAGTGAATAATCTGCAGCCGGAATTTCAACAGTCACTATTCACCGTCCGGTCAAATACATTCATAAAGCACGTCACAAAATCAGTGGCTCATTCGTTTTTCTAACGAAAACGTTTTTATTTCATAAAGCAAGAAAGCATGTCGCTTGCGACATGCTGCGCCGCTTTTGTGTCGCGTCAGCGACAAAATACCGCTGCAAAAGCGCGCGCATCCTCGCGGAGCGTTTTTTACTTTATAGGACGTAATTTCCTATAAAGTAAAAAAAAAGCACGCAGTAATATGCGTGCCTAATCTTTATCATATTCATAACCATCAGGTAAATTATTAATCGGTTATCGATGCATCCCATCTCAGTAATAACATAATCTGTAGCAATTACTTCCCGATTCGTGATGTTCCAATGAATACTATTCACATACAATCCAAAGCACATTCATAAGCTCTTCCTGTTAAGCACTCGGCCGTTGCTTCGCATCCGGCAGCTTAGCCTGTGTCCGGTATTTCCAAATTACTATTCACAGTCTGTCCGAAACACACATTCATAAGCCTTGCCTGCTACGCAGCTGAAAGCTTATTTCATGTGTTTTGTCCAGCCTCCATAGTTGGGTGATAATGCACGCAAGCCTTGAAGCAAGCTTCAGGCTCGTGTTCATTATCACCCAACTGTGAATAGTAACATTTCCAAACTGTAATCAACAAACTCTCAGGCAAGTTCAAGCACTACTTCCATCATATTGTGGAAGCCCTTCTGTCTTTCTTCTGCAGTCAGATGCTCATCTCTGAAAATATGATCCGACATGGTCAGCATGCACAGAGCATTCTTTCCGGCGCGGGCAGCGTTCATATAAAGAACCGCAGCCTCCATTTCGACACAGAGTACACCCATCTTTGCCCATTTTTCATTTACAGAATTATCGTCATTGTAAAATACATCCGATGAAACCACATTACCGACAACCGGCGTAATTCCCTTTGCCTCAGCAGTCTCTACCGCTTTTCTCAAAAGTCCGAAGTTTGCTATCGGAGCAAAAGTTCCCGGAAGGTTAAACGTCGAAGCATAATTTGAATCCGTGCATGCGCCCATTGCAATTACAAGATCGCCAAGCTTAATACTGTCGGGATACGCTCCTGCGGAACCGATTCTGATAATATTGTCTACGTCATAAAAATTAAACAGCTCGTAGGTATAAATTCCTACCGACGGCATTCCCATTCCGCCACCCATGACGGAGATCTTCTTTCCCTTGTAAGTTCCGGTGTAACCCAGCATGTTTCTGATTGTGTTAAAGCATACCGGATTCTCAAGGTATGTCTCAGCTATGTACTTTGCTCTGAGCGGATCGCCCGGCATAAGTACTGTTTTGGCAATATCGCCGTCCTTTGCGGCGTTGTGCGGTGTAGGCACTCCCATAATTCTTACCCCCATTCTTCTCGAAATAAATGATGTGATACCGACGTCAGTATTTCTAACATCGTAACCTAATACGCGGAGAATACGTAACTTTTTTTTTGCAGTCTGTCATATTTATTCGCAGGCCGTAGGCTGGATTACTGATTACAAATATTTATTTATGATTGCTCATTCAGGCCCCCATGTATAAGTAACAGCAGTGAAGCGGTAACTGACCGCGCAGCAGGCATGGCTTATGAAACGGTTTTGTAACAGACTTTGAATATTAACGAGAAATCCCCTATTGGTTATTTTACACTATTCGACATATATTTACAAGTTTCTGTTCACCACCGTTTGTGTCAGATAAACGTATCATTACTATTCCCCTCCCTGTCAAAAAAAATCATAAAACTCGCCACAAAACCAGTGGCTGATTCGTTTTCTAACGGGAACGGCTTTATTTGTGCGAATAGCGGGTAGTCTGAACGGAAGCTTGCTTCAGTTCAGACTCGAGCAAACGTCATCGAGTGACGTATGTCACGAGATATGTGTTTTGTCCAGTTTCCATCGCATAGCCATTATGACAATTACCTTACAATCAAGCTTGTAATAATTGTCATTTGCCTATGTGGTGAATAGTAACCGAATAGTAACACGTAACATTATTTCAACTTGAAAAAAACGATTCTCTGGGCTATAATTATTATGTTATCGAAAAATTATGAATCACTTTTGATAAGGAGTAATAATGCATAAAACCATAATAGTTACAGGCGCTTCACGAGGCATCGGTCACTCGATTGCTCTCAGATTCGCTTCACGAAATTATAATGTAGTCATAAATTCGCTGACCGGCGGACCTCTTCTCGAGCTTGCCGAGCAGGAAATTTCCGAGCTTCAGCTGACAGCCTCAAAGGCTACCAAGGATACAAAGGCCACCTGCCTCGCTTATGCCGGCGATGTCGGTGATCCACGATTTGTAAAAAGAATGATAAACTCCGTAAAGGATGAGCTTGGCCGTATTGACATTCTCGTAAACAATGCGGGCATTTCGCTTATCGGACTCGTACAGGATATGACCGACGAGCAGTGGCAGCGTATCATCTCTACCAACCTTTCATCTGTTCACTACTGCTGTCAGAATGTTATTCCCATTATGCTTGAGAATCATTCCGGACGCATCATCAATATTTCCTCCGTCTGGGGAAATGTCGGGGCTGCCTGTGAGGTGGCATATTCGGCTACCAAAGGCGGCGTAAACGCATATACAAAAGCATTGGCCAAGGAACTGATTCCCTCTGGTATCAGCGTAAATGCTCTCGCCTGCGGCGCCATAAACACCGATATGAACAGGTTCTTTTCAAAGGAGGATCTGAACAAGCTTGCCTCGGAAATTCCGTTTGGAAGACTCGGCTCTCCGGACGAAGTAGCTAAAGCTGTATTCCAGCTGGCTCAGATGCCAACATACATGACAGGTCAGGTAATCACCTGTGACGGCGGCTGGACTTAATTTTCATTATTTCGTACATTCCATTCTTCTATAGAATCACAATACGGATTGTTTTTTACAGTTCACAGGCAATGTCGTTAAGTAATGACGAAAGAAAATCATTTGATAAATTCCATATTGATGCTGTTGATGAAAAAATGAGGAAGCTTTATGTATTCAAGACTCGCAACCGCTTCGCTTGTTGCTCGTTAAAAGCATATATGATTATATGCATTCGAGCTCCTCTCACCTGCCGCTGCGTCAAGCTTAGCGTACCGTTAAGTCCAGCTGCGAATCAGAGCTATCTCCTGTTTGTAACCCGCATCGTCATTGGGTGTTTCCAGAATAAACGGTTTACCCTGCAGAAGCGGATGACATACCATTCCCTTTAAGCCTTCGGCACCTATACAGCCTTCTCCTATTTTCTGATGTCTGTCCTTATGCGAAGCCAAAACATTCATACTGTCATTAATATGAACGGCCTTCAGTCTCCCGATACCGATAATATCGTCGAACTGTTTCAATACGCCGTCGGGATCGCTTACAATATCATAGCCTCCGTCCCATACATGGCAGGTATCAAGGCATACTCCAAGCTTGTCGCTGCACTCGGTTTTATCGATAATCGTGCGAAGTTCTTCAAATACCGCACCTACTTCAGAGCCTTTTCCGGCCATGGTTTCAAGCAGGACCGTTGTATGCATATCCGGTCTCAGCGCTTCATTCAATGCCTCGGCAATCAGTTCTATGCCCTTCTCTGCCCCCTGACCCACATGTGATCCGGGATGAAAATTGTAATAGTTTCCCGGCAGATACTCCATTCTCTCCATGTCTTCCTTCAGCATCTGAACAGAAAACTCACGTACATTCTGTTTTTCCGCGCACACGTTCATTGTATACGGAGCATGCGCAACAAGCGGTCCGAAATTATGCTCCTTCATCAGGGCAAGCAGTGCCTTTGCATCATTCGCGTCAATCGGCTTGGCTGCTCCTCCCCGTGGATTTCTTGTAAAAAACGCAAAGGTGTCGGCTCCGAGTGCCAGGGCTGCCTTTCCCATAGCCAGAAAACCTCCCGATGAAGATAAATGATTTCCGATAAAAATACCCATAACGCTTCTGTTCTCCTCTCTGTTTATTTCGCGATCTGTCCGCATACCATTCGAAAAGATCCTTGAACAATCACATATACTGCAATACATCCGTCTGCGGCACTGACTTCTCTTTTTCTCTGTCAACAAAAAATACGTCTGCGGCACTGGCTTCTCTTTTTTCTCTGTCAACCCCAAAAATACGTCTGAGGCACCGACTTCTCTTTTTTGCTGTCATAAATAACATTCGGCGGGTCTTCAGTACCCGCGGAAGCATTCACTTATATTACGTTCTATGAAATCAGCGGATTGCCGTCATCCGGTAACCCGCTGATTTCACTCTCTATATGTATATCCTTCGTCACTGTCCGCTGACACTTAAGGAACCAGCTTCTTCATGCCGCCCATGTAAGGCTGAAGAACCTCAGGAATATTAACCGAACCGTCTGCATTGAGATTATTCTCAAGGAATGCAATAAGCATTCTGGGCGGTGCAACTACCGTGTTATTAAGTGTATGAGCAAAATATGTACCATTCTCACCGGCGATACGAATCTTCAGACGTCTTGCCTGAGCATCGCCAAGGTTAGAACATGAACCAACCTCGAAATACTTCTTCTGACGAGGTGACCATGCCTCAACGTCACATGACTTCACCTTAAGATCCGCAAGGTCTCCCGAGCAGCACTCAAGTGTACGTACCGGAATGTCCATTGAACGGAAAAGGTCAACTGTATTCTGCCAAAGCTTATCATACCACTTCATGCTGTCCTCAGGCTTACAGATAACAATCATCTCCTGCTTTTCGAACTGATGAATACGGTATACGCCACGCTCCTCAATACCATGAGCGCCCTTTTCCTTACGGAAACAGGGTGAATAGCTTGTAAGTGTATGAGGAAGTGTCTTCTCCTGAACAATCTGGTCTATATATTTACCGATCATTGAATGCTCACTTGTTCCGATGAGATAAAGATCCTCGCCCTCAATCTTGTACATCATGGCATCCATTTCTGCGAAGCTCATAACACCTGTAACTACTTCACTCCTGATCATGAATGGAGGTACGCAGTATGTAAATCCTCTGTTAATCATGAAATCACGCGCATAAGAAATAACTGCCGAATGAAGTCTTGCAATATCACCCATCAGATAATAGAAACCGTTTCCGGCCACTCTTCTGGCTGCATCAAGATCGATGCCGTGAAGCTTTTCCATGATATCTGTATGATAAGGAATCTCAAAATCGGGAACAACAGGCTCACCGAATTTTTCAATTTCAACGTTTTCACTGTCGTCTTTTCCGATAGGAACACTGGGATCGATGATGTTGGGGATAACCATCATTCTCTTCTTTACTTCTGCTTCAAGCTCTGTCTGTGCAGCTTCAAGTTCAGAAAGTCTGCTTCCGAATTCAGCTACCTGCTTCTTTACTTCTTCAGCCTCTTCCTTCTTTCCCTGTCCCATCAGAGCACCGATCTGCTTTGAGAGGGTATTTCTCTTCGCCTTTAACGCATCTGCCTCCTGCTGTGTGGAACGACGCTTAGCATCTAAATCAATAACTTCATCAACAAGAGGAAGCTTTGCATCCTGAAACTTGTTGCGGATATTCTGTTTAACCACTTCCGGGTTCTCACGTAAAAACTTTAAATCGAGCATACTTTATGTCCTCCGACCTTCATTTTAAGACTTCGCAGCCGCTGTGTCAGCGTAACTATTCACCGTCTGTGTTCAAAAACGCATTCATAAGCCATGTCAGCCACATTCGACGTTTCCCTATGTGATGTATACCGAATCGTTCATTCGTCTGCAAGTCTATCGTCTCTTCAACATTAAGATATTAGTCCTAAATCAGTTAAAAGTCAATGAATTTTTCCTATTCGTTCATCCTGTATTTCCATTCATCGACCGGTTAATTACCCATGGTTCTAATTTTCCGACCGGTTCATATAACCCTGGTTTCCATTTTCGACCGGTTAATTACCCATGGTTCTAATTTCCCGACCGGTTCATATAACCCTGGTTTCCATTTTCGACCGGTTAATTACCCATGGTTCTAATTTCCCGATCAATTCATTCCCCTCATTTCGATTCGCGGACCGCCCTTGCCTTCGATATAATCCTTCGTGATAAAGACACGTCCTATGGATGAATCCTTGGGAATTTCGTACATAATGTCAAGCATAAAATCTTCTATGATTGACCTCAAACCTCGCGCACCGGTCTTCTTTTCAAGTGCCTTGTCCGCAATCGTACAAAGCGCATCATCATCAAACTGAAGATCAACCTCGTCAAGTGCCAGCAGCTTCTGATACTGTTTCAGAATGGCATTCTTCGGTTCCTTCATTATTTTCACAAGCATTGCATTGTCAAGTCCCTTGAGTGAATATACCACCGGCAAACGTCCGATAAACTCGGGAATCAGACCAAACTCACGCAGGTCGTCATTTGTAACCTTTGAAAGCAGCTCCGGGTCATTATCGTATTTATCCTTCAAATCGGAATTGAAGCCCATAAGCGTCTGACTGCTGAGCCTCTTTTTAATGATTTCTTCAAGGTCAGGAAACGCTCCGCCGCATATAAACAAAATATTCTTTGTATTCACCGTCGTCATCGGAACCATCGCATTTTTGCTGGTAGCACCGACAGGCACCTCTACATCGGCACCCTCAAGGATTTTAAGCAGTCCCTGCTGTACCGATTCACCGCTGACATCACGGTTTGTGGTATTCTTCTTTTTGGCGATTTTATCTATTTCATCAATAAAAACAATACCTGTCTCGGCACGATCCACATCGTTGTCGGCAGCCTTCAGCAGCTTTGAAAGAACACTTTCAACATCATCACCTATATATCCCGCTTCCGTAAGCGATGTCGCATCTGTTATGGCGAGCGGCACGTTCAGCAGACGTGCCAGAGTCTGTACCAGATAAGTCTTTCCGCAACCGGTGGGTCCGATCATCAGCATGTTCGATTTTCCGATTTCAATATCACCCGCAGCATCCTTCGTTACACGCTTGTAATGATTGTATACCGCAACCGAAATAATCTTCTTTGCCCTTTCCTGACCGATAACGTACTCGTCCAGCTGCTCCTTAATCTTGTGAGGAGGCGGCAGCTTTTTGAAATCAAGCACTCCGCCGGGTACTTCTTCCTCAGTATTCACACCTTCCGCCTTCTTTTCGGCAGTCTTTTTCTTCAGACGCTGACTCTTCGGAATTTCCTGAAAGTTGTTCATGAACATCTCCGGGAAAGAAACGTTGTCCAGATTTATCTTCGGCATCCCACCGAGCGGAGGAAACGCACCCATATCTCCGTGATTCATCATGTCAAAAGTTTTCTGCATGCAGTCGGCACAGATGCACATGTTCGGTGCCATGGTTATCATCTTTCCCACGGAGCTTTCCGGTCTTCTGCACATATAACAGATTTTTTCGTAATCCTTATCGTCATCATCCTTGATAATATTGTCCTTGTCGTTATTCATTCAACCACCAATGATGTATTTCTCCCGCTTTCGGGCATTTATACATACGTTCCTTTCTCAATTTCCGCATATCGGTACATATATCATTTTTTACTTATTTCGGGCTTTAACAAACGTTTTTCCCTATTTCAATGCTTCCGCATTTCAATACAATATCATTCTCTGTATTTCGGGCTTTAACAAACGTTTTTCCCAAGTTATTGCCGCTTTCATCATACCCCGATTGACCGAAAACCCAATCAGTAAGCGTTTTTGTTTATAAATCCTTTAAATACCGTTAAGAATAGAATTTTCACATCAAGCCACAGCGACCAGTTTTCAATATAGTACAAATCGTGATCGATTCGCTTCTTTATCGAGGTGTCTCCTCTGAGGCCGTTTACCTGTGCCCAGCCGGTCATGCCCGGTCTGACCTGATGTTTTATCATATATCTCGGTATTTCTTCCTTAAATTTTTCCACAAAAAGAGGTCTTTCGGGACGAGGACCCACCAGGCTCATGCTGCCTCCGATTACATTAAACAGCTGTGGAAGCTCGTCAAGACTGGTTTTCCTGATAAACCGTCCAACCTTCGTAACTCTCTTGTCTCCCTTCTTTGTCCACTCATTTTTTTCCTTTTCGGGATCCTCGATAAACATCGACCTGAATTTATACATTTTGAATTCTTTTCCGTGCTTTCCGACACGAATCTGTGAAAAGATAACCGGACCCTTTGATGTAAATCTGATGGTCAGCGCTATGATGAGCATCGGAATCGCCGTCAAAACCAGTGCAATCAGCCCGACAAAAACATCCATCAGGCGCTTTACGACAATATTCACTGTGTTGGTCAGCGGCACATTCCTGATATTTATAACAGGCAGACCGTACAGATCTTCAATGTACGGCACAGTCGAAACCATGTTATTGTAGTCGGGTACGAATTTCGTGTGTACACCGGTTTTCTCACAGGTATTTACTATTTTTTCAAGCTTATCATATTCGCTGATACTCAGGGTGATAACCACCTCGTCAAAGTCATTTGCTTCTATAATATTGTCCAGGTCGAGTATTGAACCCACTACCTCGACGTCTTTATATGAAGTCCCCTGTACACAGTTATCATCCAGAATTCCGTGAAGCAGATAACCCCAGTCCGGATTTGAAATAATTCTGTCAATGTACCCTTCCGCAGCACGGCTGTAGCCAACCATCAGTACATGCTTCAGGTTTTTGCCTCTTCTGCGGATACTGCTCAGTACCTTTGAAATCAGGTATCTGAAGCCCGCGCACATCAGGAAGTTCAGCACCGCAAATGCCACGTAGAACCAACGTGAAATGTCTACTTCCTTCTTTACAAAAATAAGGAATGCAAAATAGAATATTCCCAAAATGTTGGCTTCCACCAGATTTGCAATTTTTTTTATCCTGCCATGTCCTCTTTTGGGTCTGTACAGACCGCACATGTTGTATATTATCAGATATCCCGGAATCAGGAAAATGACATTTTCGGCGTATCTGGCAAATTTGAGGTACTTCTCGCCCTCCGCCAGTGCAAACAACGGTATTTCGGTCATCACCTCAAAACGCAAGGGATATGCAAGGAAATATGCCGCCAATACAAGCAGTCCGTCCAATACAATATGCAGTTTATTTAAATTGTTCTGATTGTCTTTTATCATTATATATCTCCGGCGGGAATAACTTCACCGCGCCCGTAATAATACTCCTGCCCGTCAAAGCGAAGTTTATACGTAACTATCTCGTCAGTCTGAGCAAAAAATTACAGATGCCAATTATTGAATGCCTTTGTGCAATATGAAGCTTACTGTTCACAAATATTGCATCAAATGAACCGACGCCTACCGATACAAGCATTCATGCCCTTTGACGCTTGTATCATAATATCAGATTTGTCTTTTTTTCACAAGTAAAAACATATTTTCTTCTTTCTTTTTTCACATATTCATCACATATTCGAGCTAAAATCGTTTTCGGAAAGTGACAGTTACAGTCTGTCCAAGCGCTGCAAATCACACAAGAAAGCATGTCGCTTGCGACATGCTGCGCCGCTTTTGCGTCGCGTCAGCGACAAATTACCGCTGCAAAAGCGTGCGCATCCTCGCGGAGCGTTTTTTACTTTATAGGACGTAATTTCCTATAAAAGTAAAATAAGCTTTCGGCTGCAAAGCAATGACTGACTGCGTAGCAGACAGGGGTTACGAATGTGTTTGGGAGATTGTGAATAGTACGTTACTCTTCACAATCTGTTGATAATGAACGTAACACTGAAGCCTGCTTCATGGCATGCAGGCATTATCAACCGACTATGGATGCGTTTTGTTCGGACTGCGAAAAGTAACATGTAAAATAACAGCATCAAACACAATAAACGAATTTTTAAATTTCGGAAGGAGATTTATGGATACTGAAAATTTTTCAAACAATATTTCCGATGGTGATCCGTCCGGCATTAATCAAACCTCTGACAGTAGCAAAAATACTGTCACAAATAATCAGCCGGTCAATGATTACTCCAGATATGAAAATGCTTCGGAAACCGGTCAGAATTCATCAGCCGCACCCGAAGCTTCGGGTACAGAAAGCGATGCTTCTGTATCGTCACGGACACATGATAATATTCCAAACGCAGGTTTTACCGCAAATCAGACCGTTAACACTGCTCCGTACTCTGAGTTTTCCGCGAATCAGGCCGTTAACACTGCTCCGGGTTCTGAATTTTCCGTGAATCAGACTGCCAACACTGCTCCTGGTTCTGAATTCTCCGCAAATCAGACCGTTAACTCTGCTTCGGGTTCTGAGTTTTCCGCGAATCAGACCGTTAACACTGCTTCGGGTTCTGAGTTTTCTGCGAATCAGACTGCCAACACTGCTCCGGGTTCTGAGTTTTCCGCCTCAGGTTTTCAGCGCGGTGTTTCAGACATGACTCAGGGCGGACAGCCGCAGGGAATGCCTCAGTCAGGCGAAAATTCGGCATCACCCTTGCAGAACACAGCATATCCGATAAATGATCAGTACAACAGATATGCCGCGCCAAACGGCTATTGGCAGAACGGGCCTTATGGTTATCCGCCCTACGGCAACCCTTATCAAAATGTTTCCGCACCTGTCACAAAGCCCAAGAAACCCTCAAAGGCCAAAAAAGTATTCGGCGCAATCGGACTTGCCGCTTTATTTGGTCTCGTTGCGGCAGCGGTATTTATCGGTACCCTGTATATATACAACAATTTTATCGCCGAACCCGAGCCCGCTCCCTCGACAGTTACTCAGGTACATACTTCGGACGCAGATTCAAACAATACATTAGCACTTGACCCCGTCATCGATAAGGACAAACAGATATCTCCGACGGTTATCTCAGGTAACACGGACATTCACAGCACCGACGTCTCCGAAGTCGTTGCCGCATCAATGCCCTCAATTGTCTCAATTGACTGTACATTCAATACTTCTACATTTTTTGGAATATATCAGTCAGCCGGTGCAGGTTCAGGTATCGTAATAGATAAAACAGACAGCGAGCTGCTGATCGCCACAAACAGCCATGTTATCAGCGACGCGCTTACAATAAAGGTTACCTTTATCAACGAAAAGACCTTCGATGCGGTTCTGAAGGGAAAAGATCAGATTGCCGATTTAGCTGTTATTGCAATTCCCATTTCAGACATCGATGACGACACTCTCAATGAAATCAGAGTTGCAAAGCTCGGAAGCTCATCCGATATCAAGGTCGGTCAGATGGCTATTGCCATCGGAAATTCACTCGGCTACGGTCAATCGGTTACTGTCGGCTATATAAGTGCCAAGGATCGTACCGTTACCGTTGATAATAAAAAAATGGTGCTTCTCCAGACAGATGCAGCCATTAATCCCGGAAACAGCGGTGGAGCTCTTCTGAACATGGACGGTGACGTAATCGGAATCAATTCGGTAAAATATGCAGATTCCACAGTCGAGGGTATGGGCTTTGCGATTCCCATCGACCGCGCCTTCAACATTCTTTCCGAGCTTTCTACACTTGAAATCCTCGAGGATTATGAAAAAGGTTATGTCGGTATTTCAATGAAAAATATCACTTCCGATATTGCCAATGCTTACAGATGGCCTGTCGGTGTGTACGTCGAGGAAATTCTTGAAGACTCTGCGGCAGAAAAAGCCGGAATACTCGTCGGTGATATTATCACCGGTATCAACGGAATCACTGTCACCACCCGTACAGAGCTTTCATCATATATTCAGTCATATCGCGTCGGTACCACTATTACACTTACCATTCAACGAATGATTGAAGGTAAATTCGAGAAGATCGACATTGATGTTGTTCTGATGCAAAATCCCAAAATAACACCTCCCGACGACAAATCGGGTACCGAAAAGGACGACGAAGAAAACCTTTCATCCGATAAAAATACCGATGAGGGCAACGGTTCTTCTTCCGAAGATGATGCAAAGGATTCCAAAGGGAACAAATCTTCAAAAGAATCCAAAGGTAATGATTCATCAAAGGATTCAAAAAACAGGTCCGATAAATCCGGCAATACACCGGACGCTTCCGACCCTGACACATCAGGCGAAGACGAATATGACATTCCCAATCCTGCCGAGGTAAATCCCTTCTCCGGAAACGGTTACGACGACTATAATGACGATAACCAAAACAATAACGGTTCCGATCCCGGATATTATTTTGATGATGGTTTCCCTTATAACTTCTTCATGGATCCGTTCTTTGACTTTGGCTGGTAACATTGCTTTTATCTTCTATACTCATTCTCCCCATACAAAAAGAAGGGCTTTTGGTTCTTTCGTGAACCATTGGCCCTTCTTTTTTCATGAATATGAATATGTTTAGCTTTATTCAGCCGTCACTCGTCATATATACCTTTCACCGCTGAATAAAAAGCCTTATTTTTGCCGTTGTTCGGCGGTGAAACATGAAAACCGTCTTAAGCTGATTTACGAGAATACTATGATTACGGCGTCAAAAAGTCCATTATATTTCTTACAGGCAAGCTTTACAAAAAATAACTTACTTTTGACGCTTAGATGAAGTTATCCGGCTTTTGGCAAATGGCAATGTTCTTCCCGAAAAATACCGTGATCATAATTTATCAGGTAATTGGTCCGGATTTCGTGAATGTCACATTCAACCGAACCGGCTGCTCATCTATCGTATCGACGATGATGTTCCGGTTCTTTCATTAACCCGTTAGTAACTTGCAACGCCAGGCGCAACGCAAACCGGGGCTGACCTTCTGCCCGGACAACCCCGAGGGATCTTCACTAATATATTCTCCTGTTTTCTTCTGTGTTTTCTTCTGTGTTTTCTTCTGTGTTTTCTTCTGTGTTTTCTTCTGTGTTTTCTTCTGTGTTTTCTTCTGTGTTTTCTTCTGTGTTTTCTTCTGTGTTTTCTTCTGTGTTTTCTTC
>JAZLIK010000005.1:0-15319 GCA_045617345.1 Lachnospiraceae bacterium
TCACCCAACTATGGAGGCCGGACAAAACACATGAAATAAGCTTTCAGCTGCGTAGCAGCGTCTGACTGCGTAGCAGGCAGGGCTTATGAATGTGTTTCGGACAGACTGTGAATAGTAACGGTGCATTATATATAGCAGGCCGCCCTCTGATGTAAAAGTTACCATTCATTTCTGATAAACTACCGTTCATGTAAAATCTGTTTTCATTATTCCTCATCTCTGTTATGATGCAAACGTCAAATGAAAAAACATTCTACGGAGGTTTGGATATGACAGCTATTAAAACAACATCTCTAACAAAACAATATGGTAAAAAGACTGCAGTTGACAATCTGAATCTTGAAGTCAGGGAAGGCGAACTTTTTGCTCTGCTCGGCGTCAACGGTGCCGGCAAAACTACCACAATCAGGATGCTGACGGGATTATCCGTACCCTCGGGCGGAGACGCATCAATTTGCGGTAAAAGCATCAGAACCGAACAGTCCGAAGTCAAAAGGCTTATCGGAATATCTCCCCAGGATACCGCAGTTGCCGGTAATCTGACAGTTTTTGAAAATCTGAAATTTATGGCCGATATCTACGGCAGCACAGATTCAGTACAAAATCTCAGCACGTCTTCCTTAAACGCCCCGGATTCATCCGCATTGTGCACCGAACATTCATCAAAGGAAAACAAAATATCACCCAGGCGGCGGAGTACTGCTCGTGCCGAAGAAATTCTTATGCAATTCGGTATGGAAGAAATACGGAATCAGAAAGCCGGAACACTTTCAGGCGGCTGGCAGCGCAGGCTCTCAATCGCCATGGCTCTCGTCGGTAAGCCGCGCGTTCTTTTTCTGGACGAGCCTACTCTGGGTCTGGATGTCCTCGCCAGACGTGAACTTTGGCGTGTCATCAGCAGTCTGAAAAAAAACACCACTATAGTGCTTACAACTCATTACATGGAGGAAGCCGAAGCACTTGCCGACAGAATTGCCATCATGATTTTAGGCAAAATCGAAGCACTCGGTACCCTTGAAGAGCTTCAGGAACGGACAGGCAAAAACAGTCTTGAGGAAATATTTATCCACTATGCCGACAGTACCTCGCCCTCAGGTAACATCAGACCGTAACCGGCCGTTTGCAGTTAATAAACTAAATTCAGCCCCGCAGTAAGCAACTGCATAGTAATATGCCAATACTGCCGTTCACAGCTAATCGATACTAAGCGGAATCACACATTTGCAGCGTTACTATTCACAGTCTGTCCAAAACGCATTCATAAGCACTGCCTGCTGCGCAGTCAGGCGCTGCTACGCAGCTGAAAGCTTATTTCATGTGTTTTGACCAGCCTCCATAGTCGCATAATAATATCCGCAAACTTGAGAGCAGGCTCTCAGTTTGCGTTTATTATTACCCGCCTGCGAATAGTAACGTAACCGGGATTGACCACGTTACTAATGTTATACTTGAAAAAAACTCAATATTAGGCTATTATATAAAATACGTAATAGTGTACCCTATTGAAAGGAGACCGAAAGCAGATATATTATCTGCAGGTGAGTATACTTATGATATTATGCGGAGAATGTAATAGCGAGAATCTTGATGGAGCCAGGTTTTGCATGTACTGTGGTGCAAAGCTTAATGTTGCGCCGGCACCTGTTTCGAACGTTGAAAAAGTAGAAGATCAGAATGGTCAGAAGGTTGAACAGGAGGACGATACCTCTTCATACATCGGTCAAAATGTTTATTCCGACGAGCCGTCGTATATCGGACAGCAGTCGGAAACGAAATCGATTGGATTTGGAGGGTTTACCGTTGAAACCGGTTCACTCAGTGTTGATCCTTATGAGGGATTCAGCGTGGCTCAGAACAGTGACGCCGGTTCACTGCCGTCATTTAATGCTTCAAAGGATAACAGCAAAAAAACATTGTTCAAGGCTGAAGAACCGGTGCTTCCGGAAGCAGATTCAAATTCATATTTTGATGAGCTGACTGAAGCAAAAAAGCAGAATGAGAATAATCTGTTCTCCGAACCTATTTACAACGAAGAGATAAGCTTTGACGATCTTAATTCATCGATTGTGGGAAATACCAATACTTCGTTTGGAAACGAGCCTATTTACACAGAAGAGATTTCATTTGATGAACCGATTATTGACAGTTCGCTTGCCAAAAAGGTAGTCGGCGATACACCGCTGTATACCGAAGAAATCACTTTTGATGAACCTTTTGATGCTACCGGATCATTTAATGAATCAGGAAATGCCGACAGTGTTGAAACAGAGCAGCCCGCAGAGGAAACTTATGCAGAGCAGCCTGTAGAAGAAATATACGAGAAACAGCCGGTATACAGCGAGTATGCAGAACAGCCCGCAGAAGAGATATATGCAAAACAGCCTGCAGAGGAAGTGTACGAGGAACAGCCGGTATACAGTGAGTATGCCGAGCAACCCGCAGAAGAGATTTACGCAGAGCAGCCTGTAGAGGAAGCATACGAGGAGCAGCCTACAGAAGAGATATATGCCGAGCAGCCCACAGAAGAGATTTATGCAGAGCAGCCTGCAGGAGAAGCTTACGGGGCACAGCTTTTGGATGATGTTCAGTCCGAACAGTCAGCAGAACAGCCTGCACCACAGGCCGTTCCCGCAAAATCATTCAGGGAACTGATAGGAGAGCCTTACCAGATTATATCGGAAATCGGTTCGGGTGAAGGAGTTGCTTATAAAGCAACACATAAAGGACTCAACAAAACAGTCGTAATCAAAAAGGTTCACAGTCAGATTGAGAACCTTGCAAATATTTCAGAGCTGATAGAAAAAGTCAGAACGCTTCATCATCCGGTTCTGCCGAAGGTATATGATTATATTCAGGCAGGCGGAAACATTTACTCTGTTATGGAGTATGTTGAAGGTCAGTCGTTGTACAAGCTGATAAAGGACGGAAACAAATTTTCCAGAAAACAGCTGGCTAAATGGGCAGATCAGATAAGTGAGGCACTTGTATACCTTCACAATGCGAAGCCCATGATTATCCATGCGGATATTAAGCCTTCAAATATTATCGTAACGCAGGATAAGAAGATTATGCTTGCCGATTTCAATCTGGCAGAAAATGTAGAAGAAGGAAAAATTCATGTTATCGGCTATTCAGACGGATACGCTCCGCCCGAACAGTACGAATTCAGATCGGCAAATGTTTATTCTGTAGTCAGCCGTTATGAAGACAAATACAACAAGACGCTTACAACTGAGCCTGACGGTATTTCTACATATCAGGAAGGAACTACATACGAGGCTTCTTCTCGTGCGTATGCGGTTGTTGACCAGCGTTCGGATGTATACAATTTCGGTGCGACCTTCTATTTTGCACTTACCGGTAAAACACCCGAGGCCTCAACGGGCAATGTTACACCGATAAAGAAAACAGGTGCGAAGGTTGATAATGAGTTTGCCAGACTTATCAATAAATGTATGGAGAAAGAACCCGGCAAGCGTTATCAGTCGTCCGATGAATTGCGTGTAGCCGTAAAGCGTATGAAGAGGAAAACAAGGACGGTGCTCATTATTGTATTGAGCATAGTAGTTGTTCTCGGACTGGTTGCATATCTGTTCGGACCTCAGATTATGGACAGCTTTAAAAAGAGCGGAAATAAGAACAAAGTAATAATCAATGATGGTACGACGGTTCAGACATCAACGCCCGAACCTGACGGAAATACGCCTGATGATACCGGTTCTGGCGGTAATGTTGTTGATACATCCGGAAATAAGGGTGATGATGTTGGTATCGGTCAGGGTACAGAAATTGATGACAATAATAACCAGGCAAACGATGGTGCTGATGTGAATGACGGAACCGACACACAGGGAGTCGGTGACGGAAATACGGATGTTACCTCTGAAGTGACACCTGAGGTTACTTCTGATCCCGGCATGACACCTGAACTCAGTACAACACCTGAACTGAGCACAACGCCCGAATTGAGTGCGACACCTGATCCCGGCGTAACACCTGAACTCAGTACAACACCTGAACCTACACCGACAGAGGCTCTCTCTGCTACACCGACAGCTACACCGACGGTAACTCCTACAGCTACACCGACGGTTACGCCTACAGCGACTCCGACAGAGACTCCGACGCCTACCAAGGGACAAAAGAACAACGATAAAACAGGTAAGCCGACTTCGACTCCAAAGCAGGAGAAGGTAACAGATACTCCTGTGCCCACTCAGGCGGTTTCATTTAATTATGATTCATACAGAGACGGGTATATTTCGTTTGAAATGAAGGATGGAAACAAGAAGGTATTTGAAGTAGGCGCAAAATCATATGATATCAATGCTTCAAAGGTCAGATATGTGTATTTCGGAGGTTTCCCGACATCACAGGTTACTGCTGCATCTACAATCAAGAATCTGAAGGGTATGGACGGATTTGATTCAAACAATGTGATTGAATATGTATCATCGTTATACTGCAAGGCAGATTACAAACTCGGCGGAACGTTGATTGACACATACTTCTACAAATTTGAGCCAATCAGATGGAAGGTAATAAAATCATCAAAGGATGAGCTGACACTGATTTCAGACAAGATTCTCTGTTTTGCCCCTTATGACAAGGACGGAAACGGAACAACATGGAGCAATTCAGACCTCTGCAGCTGGCTAAAGACATTTAAGTCGATGTCATTCTCTTCAGCTGAGAGAAAGTGTATTGATGGAGCAGCTACGATTCTTACCGCATCAGAGGCAGCAGACGCGGGTCTGTTCGCTGATTCTTCAGACAGAAAGACTTCATCGACGGCATACGCTTTATTTACCGGAAATAACGGTATTACACGATATGACAGTTATCTGTCTGCAATGTGGTGGGTAAGACCCGATGACAGCGGTTCATATTCACTGGTTCCTTACGTAGATGCATCGGGAAGCGTTATTTCAACAAATAAAGTTTCCACGTCGGCAATCAAGGGAATCAGACCGGTTATCGTACTGAAGCTTAAATAATCAGAGCCCGGGCGGACCGAAAACGTACTTGAATATTAATTGATGGTTGCTTGATTTTGCAGTAACCGGCATTATTTGTGAACGGCAGAAGGTTCTTTGACGTTCATATCAAAAAAGGTGTCGTCGTAACAGACCCGGAAACTACAGTTGCTACAGGACGGCATGAAAGAACAAAAGAGGGAAAAAATGGAAAAGAGATTATTTACATCAGAATCTGTAACGGAAGGACATCCCGATAAAATCTGCGATCAGATATCGGATGCCATTCTTGACGCAATGCTTGAACAGGATCCGAACAGCAGGGTTGCATGTGAAACAGCATGTACGACGGGACTTGTCCTTGTTATGGGAGAGGTAACCACGAACAGCTATGTTGATATACAGAAGGTAGTCAGAAATACCATAAAAGAAATCGGTTACGACAGAGCAAAGTACGGATTTGATGCCGATACCTGCGGAGTTATCGTTTCACTTGACGAACAGTCGACCGATATCGCGATGGGTGTTGATAAAGCCCTTGAAGCAAAGCAGGCTGGATCTGAGGACGATGAAATAGAGACTATCGGCGCAGGCGATCAGGGAATGATGTTTGGATACGCTACAAATGAGACACCGGAATATATGCCTTATGCACTGTCAATGGCGCATAAGCTTACAAGACAGCTTGCCAAGGTCAGAAAGGACAAGACGATTCCTTATATCAGACCTGATGGAAAATCGCAGGTAACCGTTGAATACGATGAGGCTGGAAAGCCTTTCCGTCTTGAGGCGGTAGTACTTTCAACACAGCATGATCCTGAAGCAACACAGGAACAGATTCACGAGGATATAAAAAAATATGTATTTGATCCGGTACTTCCGAAGGAAATGATTGATGAGAACACAAAGTTTTTTATCAATCCTACCGGAAGATTTGTAATCGGAGGACCGAACGGTGACAGCGGACTGACCGGAAGAAAGATTATAGTTGATACCTATGGCGGAGCCGCTCCACATGGAGGCGGAGCATTTTCGGGAAAGGATCCTACAAAGGTAGACAGATCCGCATGCTATGCAGCCAGATATGTAGCAAAGAATATTGTGGCAGCCGGACTTGCCGATAAATGTCAGATTCAGCTCTCATATGCCATCGGTGTGGCACGTCCTACTTCTATTAATGTCGATACATTCGGAACGGGCAAGGTGTCTGACTCTGAGCTTCTTGCCATTATCAGAGATAATTTTGATCTCAGACCTGCCGGAATTATCAAAATGCTTGACTTAAGAAGACCGATTTACAGGCAGACAGCCAGCTACGGACATTTCGGAAGAACCGATGTCGATCTTCCCTGGGAGAAGACTGACAAGGTCGATGTGTTGAAAAATTATCTGAAGTGATACTGAAAGAGGACAGAAATGATAGATTTTGATGAGGAAGTTATGAAGTTTCAGCCCTGCATGGAAGTGTCTCAGACCGAAGAGGCAATCCATAATAATGACATGACTGATTTTTCTGATATTATAGATAAGGTAATCAAGAGTTCACAGGGATATCAGGAGATGCCGGAATTCGTTGATCCTTACCAATAACCGGAGGCAGCAATGAATTGTCCATATTGTGGAAATCCGGTTGATCAGAATGCGGGCGTATGTGATATATGTGGCAAACCGGTAAAAATATACAAAAAGCTGATGAAGCTTTCAGCACTCTACTATAATGACGGACTCGAAAGAGCTCAGGTCAGGGATCTGAGCGGCGCTATCCCGGTATTACAGAAGAGCCTCGAAATAAATAAAAAGAACAGCGATGCACGAAATCTTCTGGCTTTGTGTTATTACGAAATGGGCGAGGTTGTTGAAGCACTGACACAGTGGGTGCTGAGCAAGAATCTTGACCCGGTCGATAACGAGGCAGATTATTTCCTTGAAAAAACACAGGAAAATCCTACTGAATTTGACAACATGAACCAGGCTGTAAAAAAGTACAATCTGGCTCTTGTTGAGGCAAAGCAGGGACATGTGGACCTGGCGGTCATTCAGCTCAGAAAAGCAATCAGCCTTTGTCCGAAGTTTATTAAAGCAATACAGCTGCTTTCTCTGCTGTACATTAAAAACGGGGACACTGCGAAGGCGGAGAAGCTGATAAGAAAAGGGCTGAAGGTTGATATATCCAATACGGTACTGCTCAGATATCTTCATGAAATAGAGCCGCATGGCAGTGCGGAAAACAGTGAGACGTATTTTCAGAATGAAAGCGATGATGATGGCAAGAAAAAGGGTAACGGCATATTTGCCACGTTTTCTTACAAGGAAGACAAGCCCAGCATAATGCCGTTTGTCAACCTGATAATAGGTGTTATCATCGGTATTCTTGTGGTTTATTATCTGATTGTGCCGACTGTGAAGGATGATATCAGAAGTGAGTATGAAAGCCAGAAGGTTGATTACAGTGCGGAGCTTTCATCAAAAACTGCAACAATAGCCCAGCAGAACAAGACAATAAATTCGCTGAATAAAAGGATATCCGAGCTTGAAATTGAGCTCGACAGCAGTACATCGGGGAACGGGAACTCCAGCGGGAAGAGCGGCAATTATATTGATTTTTTTGAAGCACTTGAGTTATATAATGACATAAAAAGCAGAGAGTATAATAATGACGAGCTTCGTAAGCTTGCGCTGAGCCTGTGGCGAATAGACGATACAACAATCGGAAGTAAATACGCACGCGAACTGCTCAGCTCGATGAGAACAGATATTTATGCTCTTGCGGCCAGAGATGTTTATATGTCCGGCAAGGTGCTGATTGATGAAGAAAGCTATGATTTGGCACTTGAAATAATGCAGGCGGCATCGGATATGGATCCTGAATCGGATACCGCAATGTACTATCTGGCAAGGACTTATCAGGGACTTGAGGAATATGACAAGGCTATAGAGTGCTATAATAAAGTTTTAACGATTAATCCGAATTCGACACTGAAGGAATATATACCCGAACGTCTCAGTGAGTGCGGAGCGACAGAGTGAGTATCCATACCAAAAGCAGGATTAATTGATGACATCGTGGGATGTATAGAATAGGCAGTAATTATGAATGTTTTTGGCCGAAAAGTGAATAGTAATGAAAAAACCGGAGTGGTGAATGTACCATTCCGGTTTTTATATTAAAGCAGAAAGATAACCCACTGCCAAAATCCGTTTATTCAAGATCAGGCCGCCACAAGACAACCTGGTTTTTACCGTGATGCTTCGCATAATAAAGCGCTTTATCGGCACGCTCGACAAGCTCGACACGTTCCATGGTTTCGTTCCATACGGTTACGCCGATGCTTAAGGTAATGGAAACCAGAGTGACCTTTCCTTCTTCATTAAACGGTACGGCTGTTGATTCGACAGTGGATCTGATCTGCTCACCGATTTCGAGAGCGTGATTTACGTTGTCGGAATCAACAATTATTACAAATTCCTCACCTCCGTAACGACATGCGGTTCCGAGAGGAGCACTTACACGTTTGGCAATTTCAGCCACCTGCTTCAATACACGGTCACCAAACTGATGACCATAGGTATCGTTACATTTCTTGAAGAGGTCTATGTCCAGCATAAGTGCTGAAAGCTTTGCGGTTTTAGGATTAAGCGTTTTATCAATAATAAGGTTGTCAAGGTATGAACGACCGTAAAGACCGGTCAGACCATCAGTAATGGCACGATGGTAAAGTCGCGCGTTTTCGAGAGGCGCACCGCACTGGTTGGCAATGAAGGTCATGGTCTCAAGAAATTCATAGTTGAAAATATCACGCAGTATACGGCTGTCCAGATAAATGATACCGAAGAGTTTGCCTCTTACGAACATAGGCATTGCCATAACCGATTTGATATTGAAACGAATCAGGTTGCTGTAGAAACGTTTATATTCATCGGTTTTAACGTCATTGATGATAACGGGCTGCTTGGTTTTTTCCACCTGGGCCAGAATCCAGTCATAGGCATTACTGTCCATGGCATCGATGTTGTAAAGAGATGAGATCATCAGCTTACGTTCACCGGATTCGGGATAGAGGAAGAGAATACCTCTTTCTGCTCCAACCATTTCAACGGTATCCTGAAGAATTTTATCCTGCAGTTCGTTTAGCTCAAGAGTAGAGGTAAGTCTTTCACCAAAACGCAGCAAAGCATTTATTTTCCTGTCGGTGGTCAGACGGTTTCTCTTTTCGGCGACATCGGCAAGAATTGAATCTTCGCTGATTTCTTTTGAAAACTTGTTCAGCAGAAGGTCCTTGCTCTGCTTGGCATATTCCTTTGAACCGATTGAAGAAAACGTCATGCTGGCTTCAAAAAGATGATATCTGGCATCCTCGGTTCTGTGACGGTTAATCAGGAATTCACCGTAATCGAGGTGGAGTCTTGCATTTTCAAAGCGGTCTCCGCCGGTGCTTGAAAGCTCGAGAGCTTTAATAAACAATTCATTTGTCGATTTTGTTTTCTGAATGGATGAATTGTAAAGAGCGGTAGCTCTGTATGCATCAGCAAGCGCTATTGAATTGTATTTTGAAATCCTGATGGCCTTGTTGCAGAGAGCGGCTATTTCCTGCTGAATATGTGTAGTCTCATTTATATGCAGTATAGAACGTTTGGAAATGAGAATATTCAGTTTGGCAATCGCAAGCTTTGAATAAACCGTGGTTACCATAATGTTTACAAAGGCATTTGATTCCAGAATGTCAACGGCCTTCAGAAGGTGCTGGTGAGCAAGCTCGTAACGCTTGGATTCCAGGTAAAAGTTACCGCAGGCAAGCTCAAAGAAGCATTCCGAATAGGGCAGGTTCAGATTTGCAAGCAATTCCTGACATTCACGGATAGTCTGTTCCGCATACATAAAGTGTCCGCGTTTGCAGAGCATGTTGATTTTAACCGAATAAGCCATGCTCAATGCGAGATTGTCACAGGTTTTGGTGGCAGAATCAATGACTCTTTCACACAGGGTCAGACAATTGTCGGAATCAGACATCAGATAGTAGCTGTGAGCCAGATAAACATTTATATTGTTACATTCTCCGATATCTCCGAGTTTATCGTATATTTCATAAGCCTCGTTAAAGGCCTTGACGCTGGAAGGCAGGTCGTCGTTCAGCTGATTGAACAGACCGTTCAAAAACATACTTCTCCCGGTTCCGAATCTGTCACCGAGGTCACGTCTGATATGAGAGGCCAAAGCGTGAGTTTTGCGGAAACGGTTACGGTCGTTGTTAAAAATATAATATGCCGAAAGACATGATTTACCAAAAGCAAGTTCAGGTGAATTCTGAAAATGCTCAGATGCATATTCGTTTAGCTTCAGGAGAAAATAATTCATCCTGTTTTTATCGAGAAAAGCATGAATCCAGCAGATAATGCCGTAAATCGAGCATACGGTTTTTTCAAGCTCAAGACCGTCTGATGTGCGCATACCGCGGGTATCTTTGCCTTTACGTTTATCTTCGGATTCGGTATAGTCATAATTTGTATGATTGGCCTTGAAGCGCAGACGTCTCATCTGAAGGGACATCGGAACCTTTGATTTATTGTCGATACCGAGAATATTCAGGGCCTCGAGAAGCGAATCGACAGCTTCCGAAAAACGTGACTGACGGAAATAGCCGAGTGAAATATTCTTTAAAAGCTTTGCCTGCTTGATACTGTCATCCTGCATATAGGGAATGAGAGTAGAGGCATGAGCAACCGCCTCATCATAATGACCGCATATAAGTGAAAGGTTGGTCAGTGCGTGCTTGGCTTTTACCCAAAGCGGCTTTCCGATTTCGGATTTATCCATCAGTTCGATAGCACGGTTGTAATACTGGATGGCTTCTTCATTGGCATTTGACTCGTAGGCGAGGTCTGCTGCGGCTATGCAGTATTTTTTGACACCGATATCATAGTCTGCCATGATAAAATGGTAAATGATACGGTAAATTTCGTTATGAAGGTTTGAGGCATACAGAGTCTCAATTCCCTTTGCAATGGTGTAATGCAGCTCGCGCTTTCGTGTATCGGTGAGACGCGAAGAAAAGGCATCGTGAATCTGCTTGTGTGAGAAGGACAGAATATTCAGTGCCGAGCTGTAATTTATGAACTGCATCATGATCGCCTTTTCAATCCAGGGCATGACGTCGGAAATCTTCAAATCTGTAATAAATGCGAGTAGCTCCAGTGAAAAATCGAATCCGATAACGGAAGCTATTTCCAAAAGAGATATTGCATTTTCATCCAGCAGTTCAATACGGCTGGAAATGATGTCGGTAATGTCATGCTTGGTATTGAAGGAACGAAGCTTATCCCAGTCCTGTTCGAGAATGCCGTTATTTACGGTAATAATCGAATCCTCCAGCATGGAACGAAGAACATTGACGGTAAAATAAGGGTTACCGTCAGTCTTTTTCAGCATGTAAGTGGTCAGAACATTACACTCCTGACGTGGAAGATCGAGCAGGTCTGACAAAAATTCGCACATGCGGGCAGAGTTAAATGCTGTCAGAAGCATGTCCGTGTAGCCTTCCGCACCCGAAATACGTGACATGGTAGATGTAAGAAGATTGTTTTTGTCTTCACTGTTTTCATTCTGGTCACGCAGGCTGCACAAAATCATGACATTGTATTTTTTCACGTTTTCTGCCAAAAAGCACAGCAGAGCAAGGCTTGACGCATCCGCATTATGCAGATCGTCAAGAACGATAACATATGGTTTGTCACCCTGAAAAAGTGACAGAATGAAATCGGAAAGAAGCTGTTTGGTACGAAGTTCTTCTTTGTACTCGTCAGGAAGAGGCGATGACTTGGAATCAGAGAGCACAAGCTCCATCTGGGGGCAGATACGTGTGATAATTCCGGTAAGCCCGCCGAGAAGCTTTGAAAGTCTGTTTTTCTCTATAACCTGTTTTTTATGATCGAACCCTTTATAAAGTCTGACATATTCATTAAACAGATTCTGAAAAGCGTGATACGGTGTGGTCAGGTACTGTTCCTTGAAGGAGCTTCTGAGACACACTATATCGAGCTGTGAAATATCCTTGCAGAAATTGGTGACAAGGTCGGTTTTACCGCATCCGAGACCGCCGTGAACCACACAGAAGCAACCTGAGGATGAGGTCATGGTCTTGTCATAGATATCCTTTAAAACACTGAGCTCACGGCTTCTTGCATAGATGGTGGCCCTTCTGTCAAAATCGTAAAGAATATCCTTGTCCCTGTCGGAGGGAATAAATTCAGTATTGCACAGATAACGGTCAATGTCACTGATAAGCTCATTGGGAGTGGAATATCTGAGATTCGGATCCTTGTTGAGCAGCTTGGTGACAATATTGGATACCTCAACCGGAATGGATGAATCCAAAACGATGGGATTGAGCGGTATCTCCGCAATATGTCTGTAAACCATGTCGTCCTTTGAAGCCGCATGGAAAGGCAGTGTTCCCGTAAGAAGACGATAAAAAACAACACCGAGGGAATAAAGGTCGGAACGGATATCTATGTCACGGTCTAAAACGCCGGTGGCTTCGGGCGACATATATCCGTATGTTTTATCAACATCTATTTCGGGAAGATTTGAATAATCCAAAATAAAGAACATTCCGTATCCGTAAAGCTTTATCTGGTAATTGCCACCCTTATGCTCAATCAGAATGCTTGAAGCACAGAGAGAGCGGTGGAGAATGCCGTAGTCAGAGGCATAGCGCAACGCAAGTGCAACCTGAGTTACAATCTTTAACGCAATGGTAACGCCCACAGTCTTATGCTCGCTCAGATATGAGTTGAGAGAAACACCTTCAAAGTACTCGTATACAATGCAGATGGTGTCATCAACTATGCCGGATTCAAGCACACGGAGAAGATTTGAATGGTCAAAACCGCGTACTGCCTTAAGCTCTGATAAGAATCTGCCGCGGTCGCTGTCATAACGCGATACGGCGATGGTATTCAGAGCCTGAATCAGGACATATTCACCAGTTTGCGAGTGTTCACCTATATACATGGTATAGGTGTGAGTAGTTTTTATTTTTCTGACAATACGGTACTTGTCAAAAATCAGAAACTGTTCAAGTAAATTCATAGATTCTCCCTGTGTTAGTCGGTTTTGTAAAAAATCGAGGATAAAGCAATAAGTATTTTACCCGGCAGGTAGAATACCCACATAAAAAACGATACGGTATCTTTAAAAAAATGTAGCACCGCAGGGCTGAATGAAAATATAAGCGGAAGATTCCGCATAAGTACACATATATCACACAGCAAAAATAAAATCAGGCCGATTCTGAAGGGAATCGGAGTTCTGTAACAAAATGAGTCGATGATATTGAGAATAAAGCAGATGCCATAAAACATGCCGGGAATTATAAGTGACATATTCTCGGTAAAAGCGTCTCGCCCCAAAATCATTCGAAGCAGAAACAGCAGTACCGCGCAGACTGCAGTTCTGACGCCATAGGCAGTAATCACGGAAATAAAGCTTATTTTTTCGTGTTTAAAGCTTCTGATGAGAACCGCATAAAAAAACTGAACGATACAAAAAAATATCAGGCCCGGTATGAAGCTTGCGGTGAATAGCAGAAAATAGTCTGCAGCTACCGTAAACAGCAGAGCCGGAGTCAGGAGCAGCGTCTGTGTATTTTTCCGCGTAAACAGGAATATTACGGAGAAAAAGAACAGAAGACATATACTCGTATATTTAAGATTGTCTGAACACAATCCAAAAGGCAGACTGATTAGTTGTGTGTCTTTTAAAATAAAAATAATATATAATACTGATTCAAAAACCAATAAAAAAACAGATAATAATTTAAAAAGTAAATTGTTTTTCATATATATAACATTATACCATTAATTTACGAAGTTTCAATACATTAATTTTAGAAAAGTGCTTGACTTTTGGTTTGTTTTGGGGCATAATCGTGTTGTTGTGATTCGAGGTGTGGCTCAGTTTGGTAGAGCGCTACGTTCGGGACGTAGAGGTCGCGTGTTCAAGTCACGTCACCTCGATTTTTGGTTATATCAGTGCTTCTCAAAGGAGAAGCATATGGAATATTCTGAGTTTATTTCTGAAATTCTGCAGACCGTTTCCGAGAAAATGGGGCAGGATTATCAGGTTACATCTAAAAGGGTTTTGAGATACAATTCTGTGGTTCTGTACAGTCTGGTGATTGAAGGGGACGGTCATCATATTACTCCAAGTATTTATCTTGAATCCTTTTATCAAAAGTTTTTAACAGGTCGTTCTATTCCCAGTATTACAGACGAGATTATCAAAACATACCGTCATTATGTCAGTGAGGGTGAAAAAAATATCAGTGTGTGTCTTGAACCTGATGTTATCAGGGAAAACATTATTTACAGACTGATCAACTATGAAAAAAACAGTGAACTGCTGAAGGATACCTGCCACGTCAGGGTTAATGATCTGGCGGTTGTGTTCTTTTACTGCGTAAGTGACAATTCGGAAGGAATTTCGAGCATCAGAATGACGAAAAGTCTCTGCGAGAGATTTGGAATCCGTGAGGAAGAGCTTTTACAGCTGGCGAGAACAAATACCGAGAAAAGATTCCCTGCCGTTATCAGACCGATTGCGGAAATATTGACCGAAATGCTGGATAAGAGAACGGGAGACGACGGAAAACACAGGGAAGATATCGATGCATTGCGTGCTGCTCTCAGGACAGGAGAACCGGTGATGTACGTCCTGTCCAATGACAAAGGACTGAACGGTGCTACATGTCTGTTATATGATGGAATTATGGAAAAGTGCCGTGAAAAGCTTGGGGATTCTTTTTATATTCTGCCAAGCTCAATTCATGAGGTGATTCTGGTACCCGACACCGATAATGTTTCCGAGGAAGGTTTTGAAGATATGATTCGGACGGTAAACGCTACCGAAGTGAGTGCAGAGGATTTCCTGTCCGATACGTTGTACAGATATCCCGAGGACAGCTTCGCGATTGATATGCAGGATTTTTGAACGGACAGCAGTACGAATCCGTGGCATTCACCGTGCAACTGAAAACATTTGATAATGATATAAACGGCTACTGTATGAATCCGGACTGTTTATCTGATATTTCGGTTTCTGCAGAAGACATAGTTACAAGAAAGCATGTCGCTTGCGACATGCTGCGCCGCTTTTGCGTCGCGTCAGCGACAAATTACCGCTGCAAAAGCGTGCGCATCCTCGCGGAGCGTTTTTTACTTTATAGGACGTAATTTCCTATAAAGTAAAAAATAAGGACCCCACTGACTGAAGGCAGTGGTTTCTTTTGCTTAGGTGCGTCTGTAAATTGTGACAAATTATGATGTGAGTGTTCACAGTTCCTTTTACT
>JAZLIK010000006.1:0-28452 GCA_045617345.1 Lachnospiraceae bacterium
GTCTGTCCGAAACACATTCATAAGCCATGTCGTTACTATTTACAGTCTGTCCGAAACACATTCATAAGCCCTGCCTGCTACGCAGTCAGACGCTGCTACGCAGCTGAAAGCTTATTTCATGTGTTTTGTCCAGCCTCCATAGTTGGGTGATAATGAACGGAAGCCTTGAAGGAAGCTTCAGGCTTGTGTTCATTATCACCCAACTGTGAATAGTAACGCCATGTCAGCAAATAGAAACCCGTAAAGTAAGAATGCATGTCGCTTGTGACATGCTGCACCGCTTTTGCGTCGCGTCAGCGACAAAAACCGAAAGCAAAAGCGTACGCATCCCCGCTGAGCGTTTTTTACTTTATAGGACGCAATTTCCTATAAAGTAAAAAGACGTGATATTTACGCAAAATATCACGGCTTCTGTTTATCCCAAATTTATTTTTGTCAATCAACCAGAATACGCAGAGGACACCCCGGAATCAAGTGAATTATCATTTCCCGTTCTGCAAATGTTACTATTCGCAGTCTGTCCAAACCATAATATTAAGCGTGCAAAAACAGGGCTAACGGTGCACTCCATTAACCGCCTTCAATCTTGACTAATCGTCAGAATCCCAACCGCATATTCACTTTATCATGAAATGCAGTGGTTATCTTACCACGCTTAACATAAAAACCTCCGTTTTTCTCCTGTATTTGATACCGTGAAGTTCCCGTTATTTTCACGAACTCCACCATTACGGACAGAGTACCATATCCGTTTTAAGTTGTCAACTCCCTGTAAGCCGCTAATTAGCAACCACCAGTTCAACCGATGGTTTATTATTGCCCCTCAAAAGGGGGCATTGTTACCGCTCGCCCCGAAGGGCGGTATCGCAAGCACTGTTACCGGTCCGCTATAAAACGGTACCTCTCGATCTTCTTTTCTTGATTCTTCTGCCTGCTCTTTTTTAATCTTTGTACTGCTTCGTCAGTTATGTTACCCACTGTTTCCACGTAGTATCCTCTTGTCCAAAATGCTTTATCCCACTTACTTTGAAACTCCGGTTGTCTATCATAAAACATTAGTGTACTTTTTTCCTTTAAATATCCCATGAAATTCGAAATATTCATTTTGGGTGGTATTGCAACAACCGGATGTACATGATTTACACATACTGCTCCTGCAATAATCTCAACATCCTTATACTTGCTCAATGTCCTTATTATCTCTCGCACATCATTTTTCACTCTTCCATGCAAAACTTTCTTTCGGTACTTAGGAATAAAAACACTTTGAATTAAGCGTTTGCAAAATGAGTTTATATATGTTACGATACCGGATGTACTGCGTTCCGGACATAACCTGATAGGCCGGACAAAGCACGATATTTCTCATCAAGCCTGCCTGCATGAGAAAATAGAGCTTTAATACGTGAAAAGCATTGTCCCGACTTCACGCGGTAAGTATTTACAGTATTTGGCATAGGTGGTACACATATGATTTCAGATAATAACATAAAAAAAATAACCATAATTGCTATGGTTTTTACAGTTATTGTAATCGTCTGTCTCTGTATTTTTGTCGGAATTCCCCTGGTTCGGCTGGCTTCAAATCCCGAGGAATTTCGGGCATGGGTTGATTCGAAGGGTGTACTCGGTCCCTTACTTTTTGTGGTGACGGTTATTCTGCAGATACTGGTAGCTTTCATTCCCGGTGAACCTCTTGAGCTTGTCGCCGGATATACATTCGGAACCCTTAACGGAACTATTCTGTGTATTCTTGCCGAATCTGCCGGTTCGATTATAGTTATCCTTCTCGTCAGAAAATTCGGAATCAGACTTCTTCATGTTTTCTTTAAGGACGAGCAGATTAATAAGCTTTCATTTTTGCATTCATCAAACAAAAAGCTTGCAATTCTCATAATTCTTTTTCTTGTCCCCGGAACTCCAAAGGATCTGATATGCTATTTTGCAGGTCTCACCGATACACCTCTTCCTTTACTGATTCTGATAGCTTCACTATGCCGATTGCCTTCTATCATTACCTCCACAATCAGCGGAAGTTCCTTCGGTGACGGTAATTATGTTTTTGCAATAGTGGTATACGGAATTACCCTGGTTCTAAGCGGAATCGGTCTGTTTATTTATAATCGTACCGGCTCCCGAAAAAAATGAATCGCAAATATATGCAAGCCGTAAACAAGCTAAATGTCTGCATATATTTGCGATAGACTGTGAACAGTCACTGCCGTTCCGAATAAAGAGTCAGCTGATATCTGTCAATGCAAAGCTTTCGATGTATAGCCTTACCATTCAAATTAAAGAGTCAGCAGGTTTCTGTCAATGCAAAGCTTTCGGTGTATAGCCTTACCATTCAAAGTAAAGAGTCAGCAGATATCTGTCAAGTGTATAGCGCTCGGCATTTGCAGCGGCTTTCGTGTAATAATAGCCCTCATCCGCTATGTGCTTCCACAGTGATTCAATCTGTGAATACATACTTACCGGAATCAGCATTTTTACAGTGTCAATCTTTCCCTTCTCCAGAAGGCTGTCAACATATGTAACCGCTTCCTCATAGGATGTTATTTCATGAAACTCACTTTTTGCGATGGCATCCGCATATTTGTCAGACTCAGCCTTTGGATATTTATCTTTCTCCCACATGTGGGTATATCCCAAAATTTCATCGTTAATTAAAAAATAACCGTACTTTACACGTCCTTCTACATCCGGCACCGGGTCATCCCAGGTCACATCCAGACTAAACCATTCATCGTCAAGCTTTACCAGATTCCATGCATGTCCCTCAGCTCCGTCGCTTTTGGTATCGCCGCTCACCAAAATACTATCGATTTTATTGCAGCCGGCTAAAATGTTGAATGCCTTTGCATATCCGTCACATACAGCCCTTTTGTCAAAAATCGGTCCGAAAAAAGTATGCTGTCTGTCACTGTTTTTCCCGCTTCTGCTCAGATATTCCGAGTCATATACAGTATTCAGAATCAGATAATCGTGTATATTTTTAACGGTATCATAGTCACTTTCACCCTTTAATGAAGCCGCAAGGTTTGATATCTCCGCTGCAATCTTCTTTTCGGTATCATTCAGATACATGTCATTTCCCGTAAAGCAGGCATATGCAATCATGAATTCACTCTTGTCCATGGAAGTATTGGAATTTATCCTGACATAAATGCAGTTTTTATACACCTCCACATACTCATAAGAAAATTCATCAAGAATCGGATAATTTTGTAAATAATAGCTCTCATCCTTAAGAAGATTGATGTTGCTGACGGCAATTCCATACGAAGTATAACTGCTGAACATTTCAAGCAGCCTTTTTTCAACAGCCGCTTCATCCGTAAATACAGATGCGTTGAGTGTCACATTTTTCTTTACATCAGCATTCCCGAATAGCTCTGCCAGCCTGCCGTTGACTTTTACTTCGTCGTCTTGCCCGGTCCCTGCATCAATGCTTATTTTCTGTTTTGACTTGACATACACCGCATCCTTATCGGGGAGAGTCACCTTTACATTTGATGTCAGATTGTTTATCACGTTCAGCGATGTCCCGGTTTTTATAAAAGCCTTTGTACCCTTTGCACCTTTATTAACCGTCAGGCTGCACTTTCCCGATACCTTTAATGTCACAGGCAGTGAAACACTAACCGATGAGCCGGCTCCCTTTTTATTCACCGTCAACGCTACATTTTTCGACGTCGTTCCACTCATTGTCAGAATTGCTTCAGATCCGACAATAACCGAAGTCGACGGATTGCTTTTATTCAATTCAAAAGCTACGCTGTTACCGCCAAGCTCGGAATATTTACATGCCGCATTTACGGTAACAGACTTAAAACAGCCTTTATTTGTAACCGTTGCCGAAGGAGCATTAATCACCAGATTAAGCCCTTTATGGGATTCCTTCGGAATCGTCAGCTCAACCTTCTTTTTAGTTGAAAAAATAATAGTTCCCTTACTTCTGTTTTCAAGAGCCCTGTTCAGCTTGTTTATTGTATTTACCTCGTAAACCTTTTCAGCTGCCTCAGCTCCCGTCACAGGCAATAAAAAAATAATTAGTATTACCGACAGTACGGTAAACAACCTCAATACTTGCTTTTTCATAGTCTGTTCCCCCCGAATCAAGCATATTTTTCACCATTGCTCCGAAATTATATACCATCGCCCTGTGAAAACTACAGATTTTCGCTTTTATACAATTATTTGATGCAATATTACTTTTCACAGTCGGATAATAATGCAAACCGTGTAAGCCTGCTTCCGGTCAGACTGCCCACTGTTCGCACATGTAAGCTTTCAGCTGCGAGGCAGAGCGACTGATTGCGTAGCAGTCAAGACTTACGAATATATTTTCCGGGCTTTCGAATACTAACGGTGTAAGCGTCACATTCACAAATATGCATATTTATACCTGTATCATATCATATCTCAAATTCATAGTCCATGTTTTTCAAGCATCGCGGACGGAGCAAGGATGACACATTTTACATTGTTTGCTGCCGGCTGGTGATACAGGGTATCTTCGTACTCTGCCGTATTTGGTGTAAATGGAATAGATTATACAAAGTATTATTTCACTGTGTTGAGTTCAGGATAGACTGCTTTGGAATATTAAAAGTATCAATCGTTTGATTGATGTGTTTGAATATTGAAAACATCCCATTATTTGACCACTCCTTCACGATATCGACTGATCTTCTTCCCACAAGTGCCCGCATCACACACAGTGATTTACTTTATCGGAATATGAATCCAAAAAGAAAAAACCGACGCATAAACGTCGGTTTTTTGTCATTATTCAGTTGTCGTGCGACTGACTAAACAGTTGAATCTGACATCAAAAGCTTTATTTCATCCAGATATCAATTGTCTTGATTGCCTTAAGCTTCTGCTCATCAGTAAGCTTTGAAAACTTATCAAGAAGCTCATTGTCAAGTGCGGTAGCCTTGTAATCACCATCGATTCTTCCTACGAGTGAATCCAGCGAAACACCTGTAAGCTTTGCGTAGTAAATAAGAATCTTCAGTGACATTGCTGTTCTGCCGTTCTCTACATTGCAGATATAACCGGGAGTAACATTGAGTGCTGTTGCAACCTGATTCTGAGTCATGCCAAGTGAAACTCTCAAGTTTTTAATCTGCTGTCCGTAAGTATCTTCCATAATAATTTTTACCTCTCTTTTCTTGTATTTTATTGGTAATCAATCCTTTCGTTTATTATTATAACACATATATTATATTTGTAAAGGGGTATATTTGCTATTTCTTTTGTTTTTTTTACATGTATATACTGCCGTGCTTACAGCATCAAGCGTTTGCGGTAAATTATTAATTTTTTATTAACTGAATTGTCACTGCTTTTTATCATCTAATTATCTTCCTATATCACCTGTAAAAAGTGATATACATTTTTTGCAAAAGAGTAAATATTTTTCTTTCTTTCAAGGATTATAACAATATCAATTAATAAATCCGACAAATGTTTATATTTTTTTGAAGAGTATACTGATAAGATGCAGTAAATCGATTCATTGTTGCCCTAACCGGCAGCTGCAAGAAAGCAATTTTCTATAAAGTAAGAAAGCATGTTGCTTGCGACATGCTGCGCCGCTTTTGCGTCGCGTCAGCGACAAAATCCCGCTGCAAAAGCGTGCGCATCCTCGCGGAGCGTTTTTTACTTTATAGGACGTAATCTCCTATAAAGTAAAAAAGCCTCCCAAACCGGGAGGCTTTTTATATCATATCAATCGTTACTAATCACATTGCATTTATCTTTGATGCATTGAGCTTGATTCCGGGGCCCATCGATGAAGCAATAGTAGCGCTCTTTACATAAGCACCCTTTGCTGCCGCGGGCTTTGCCTTTACCAGAGCTCCAATAAGTGTTGAAAGGTTGTCGGTAAGCTGCTCCTCTGTGAATGAAGCCTTTCCGATAGGGCAATGGATAATGTTTGTCTTGTCAAGACGATACTCAATCTTACCTGATTTAATATCCTTAACAGCCTTTGTAACATCCATTGTAACTGTGCCGGCCTTAGGGTTAGGCATTAATCCCTTAGGTCCGAGTACACGACCAAGACGTCCAACAACACCCATCATATCAGGTGTAGCAACAACTACGTCAAACTCAAACCATCCATCATTCTGAATCTTGGGAATGAGTTCATCTCCACCAACATAATCAGCACCTGCTGCCTCAGCCTCTGCAACCTTGTCACCCTTTGCGAATACAAGGACACGAACAGTCTTACCTGTTCCGTGAGGAAGTACTACGGCACCACGTACCTGCTGGTCTGCATGACGTCCATCAACACCAAGTCTGAAGTGAGCTTCGATTGTCTCATCAAACTTTGCAACTGCTGTCTTCTTTACAAGACTGCATGCATCTGCAACATCATTCTGTGCAGCTTTATCAATAAGCTTAACTGCTTCGTTATATTTCTTTCCTCTTTTCATTATTTACCTCCCAGTGGTAGTGACGGGTATTTAACCCTTCCACTTTTCTATTGATATTTTTTTAATAGTCTGCTTAGTCCTCTACAACGATACCCATGCTTCTTGCAGTACCTGCAATCATGCTTGTTGCAGCCTCAATTGAAGCGGCATTCAGGTCGGGCATCTTCTTCTCTGCAATCTTAACAACTTCTGACTTCTTGATTGTGGCAACCTTGTTCTTGTTGGGCTGTCCTGAAGCTGTCTTTAAGTTGCAGGCCTTCTTTAAAAGAACTGCTGCGGGAGGAGTCTTTGTAATGAAGCTGAAGCTTCTGTCTGCATAAACAGTGATAACAACGGGGATAATAAGATCGCCCTGATCAGCTGTTCTGGCATTAAACTCCTTTGTAAACTGTACAATATTTACACCATGCTGTCCAAGTGCAGGACCTACAGGGGGTGCAGGTGTTGCCTTACCAGCCGGAATCTGTAACTTGATATAACCTGTAACCTTTTTAGCCATTTCAAACCTCTTTCTGCGCTTTCTGTCAATGCCGTATGCATTGAGCGCTTATTCTTCTCTCATTCGGTGTATCCCGATCGAATACACTACATGTCTACTCTGACATCTGTAAAGTCAATCTCAACAGGTGTCTCTCTGCCAAACACATCAATACCGATTGTAACAGTCTGCTTGGCCTCATTAATTGATTTGACCATTCCCTGGTAATTCTCCCATGTACCTGAAAGAACCGTGACCATATCACCGACTTCAAAATCTACTATAACCTCTTCATCGGCAACACCCATAGCCTTCATTTCTTCTTCGGTAAGAGGAACCGGCTTGGATCCCGGACCTACAAAGCCCGTAACACCTCTGGTGTTTCTGACCACATACCATGTATCATCGTTCATGATCATGTTCAAAAGCACATAGCCGGGGAAAAGCTTTTTCTGTACTCTCTTCTTCACGCCGTTCTTAATCTCTATAACGTCCTGAAGGGGTACCGAAACCTCAAGTATCTGATCCTGAAGTCCTCTGTTTTCAATTGTCTTCTCAATGTTTGCTTTTACCTTGTTCTCATACCCGGAATAGGTATGAACAACGTACCAATTTGCTTCTGCCATACTTACCTCATTCCTGTCTGCTTATGTGCTGTTGTTATGTTACAAAAGACTCAATCCGTACTTAATTCCGAGATCGAGTAATGCAATAATAGCTCCGAGAACGACAGAAACGATCACAACTGCGGTTGACTCCTTCAAAAGAGTGCGCTTGTCGGGCCAAAGGATTTTCTTGAACTCGGTCTTGATTCCTCTGAACCATACCTTAATCTTTGACTCCTGCTTCTTCTCTGTTGATTTAGTCACCTTTTCTTCAGTATTTGCAGTTTCTCCCATAGTGCACCTTCCTTTCTGCTATTTTGTTTCCTTGTGCAGCGTATGCTTCTTGCAGAATCTGCAATACTTCTTTGTTTCCATTCTGTCAGGATGATTCTTCTTTTCTTTCGTCATGTTGTAATTACGTTGCTTGCACTCTTCACATGCTAATGTAATTTTTACTCGCACAACTTCCACCTCCATTTTAAATACTCATGAGCAGTGTGGTATGTTGCTCATGGCAAATTTGCCGACTTTTTTACATCAAAAAAAGACTGTCGCCAGCTTTTCTATACTATCACACATCACTACTCATGTCAAGAAAAAATATTATCTAAATTGAATGCCGTTTAGAGACAAATATTCTACTTGCGTAATACGCCTTTTGTAAAGTATATTATTATCAGTTACTATTGATACTGTGATTACGGCGTCAAAAGAACTGACGCCTAATGATACACGCATTTCTTCGGTTACTATCCACAAACGGGCTAATATATGAGAAAGAAATCATCTGCTTTTGCATCAATGCATTTACATACAGCATTTAAAACCAAATATTTATACGCATTTATTTTTATGCTTTTTATCATCCTGCTTCCAACCCGTCCGGTCTGTGCAGTCTCTTCTTCAGTCTGCGGTTCGGAATCCGGTGAAACAGAGCTTATGGCTTTGTCCGATGATACATATTCCGACGCACTGCTTTCATTTGACAGCAAAAACGACATAGACCTTGATGTCCCCGAAGGCTGGGAGCTTTACCGTACCCTCGCCCCCTCCGTTTCAACCGTTACGGTCGCAGTTATCGATACCGGCATTGATTTTATGCACGAAGACCTTAAGGCAAGGCTGTGGACCAACCCCGGCGAAATACCGGATAACGGTATTGACGACGATGGAAACGGTTATGTGGACGACATCTACGGCTGGAACTTCTGTGATGACAGCGGAAATATTTGCGAGTATCCTTCCGAAGAGGATTCCGATACCGTTCCGAATCCCTTTCTCAAAGACAATCACGGTACGCACGTAGCCGGAATCATTGCCGCCGAAGCCGATAACGATGCCGGCATTGCGGGCATTGCCTCATGCGGTGATGTCAGGATTATGGTACTCAAGGTGCATGACGGAGAAAACCTCGGAAATGTCGAAAAGGCGGCAGAGGCTGTCAGATATGCCGAAGCAATGGGCGCATCGGTATGTAACATCAGCTGGGGCACATATTCGAACAACAGCTCCCTTTTCAAGGCAATATCCGATTCATCAATGCTTTTCTGTGCCGCTGCCGGAAACGAAGGTGAAGACAACGACCTTCTGTCCGTATTCCCCGGCTGTTACGATCTTCCCAACGTGATATCCGTCACCTATACCGACAATGACGGCAAACTGACTTCACTGTCAAACTACGGCAAACTTTCCGTAGACTGCGCCGTTCCGGCTACCGATGTGTACAGTACCACTGTCGGCGGCTACGGATATATGAGCGGTTCCTCAATGGCTGTGCCGCATGTCAGCGGAATCGCCGCACTTCTGTTTTCCCTCGATGAATCATATACGGCTGCAGAGGTCAGATCCATCATTCTTGACAGTCTGAAGCCTCTCGACACGCTCGACGGATTTACCATACGCGGCGGAATTCCCAGCCTGTACAACGCACTTCTGTATTCTCAGGGATTATACGAAAATACCGAACCCGTCGACACTGTTCCGCCCGAAATTTTCACCTCTAAAAAATTCACTCCCGAAGGCATAGAGATTACCGTCGAAGTCACAGACGAGGGCGGTTCCGGCGTTGATTCCGTTAAATACCTTTACGGAAAGCAGGAAGCGGAAACCTTTAAAGGCGGCTTCGGCGGCATGCTTCTCGACCACGGCAAAGCACTGATTCAAAAAGGCGGTAAATACACGTTCTATGCAATCGATGCCGCAGGGAATGAAACGGTTAAAACCATACTTGTTACAGAGGATACGCTTGCTCCGACATTTAAAAACACTGCTTTTTCAGTGAGCAGTGACTATTCATATTTCACCGTAACCGGTTCCGTATCGGACAAACAGAGCGGTCTGAAATCCTTAAAATACCTCAAAGGGCTTCACTCGGCCGACGATTTTTCCAAAAATAAAAATACTGCCGTCGAAGTCATCGACGACAGCTTCTCATTCAAAGTATCCGAATCGGGTATATACACACTGCTTGCACGTGACAACGCAGGCAACAAATCCATTTTTACAATTCGCTGCTATATCAGGCGTGCGCAGTCTGTGAACATTGTCAGAAAAAAGAAAACAATAGGCATCGGTGAGAAAATCACACTTCGTCCCGAAGTAACCCCTGTCGGTTCTACCGATTCGCTGACCTACAAAAGCAGCAATAAAAAAGTTTGTAAAGTCAGCAAATCCGGTATAATCACAGGTATCGGTGAGGGAACCGCAACAGTCACCGTAAAAACCTCCTCAGGTTGTTCGGATACCATAAAAATAACGGTAATTAATCGTTCTTCATTGCCTCAATAGCCGAAATACGTGTAGCTCTGACAGCCGGAATAAATCCCGAAATCAGTCCGACCAGTATTCCGAAGCCTGCTGAGAAAAACGGAAGCCAGAAGGGAATCGAAGAGAAGCCCGATTCTCCGGATACGTTACCCTCCAGAAGTGATGCAAACAGATCTGAGCCATAGGTATTTATCGCCCAGGAGGCCACATAACTCAGTCCTACACCTATGATGCCGCCGATAAGTCCGATCATTCCGGCTTCAAGCAGAAACAGCTTCTTTATGTCACTGACCTTGCATCCCAGGACCTTCATAATACCGATTTCTCTGGTTCTTTCATATATCGACATAATCATTGTATTGGCAATGTTGATAGCCGATACAAGCATCGCAACTCCGCCGATTGCTCCCAGAACAAGCTCAAGCATGTTGGCAGTTTCCTTCATCGGCTGAATATACTGCATATCACTTTGCGATTTGAGTCCCAGTGCTTCAATATCCTCCTGAATATCTGTTACATTGTTCATGTTATCGGCATTTATGATAATCGTGTCATAATTTGTAAGCGTGGCAAGTGCTCTTTTTCTGTCATCCGCCTTCAAGGTCTTTGCATACTTTGTGAACAGCTCTTTGTAAAGCTTTATGTCCATAAATATACTGTAATCCGATTCCGAATATCCCTCTTCAAGTCTCGAAATAGGATATTTATTTTCAATAACATACGAAAACTCTTTTTTCGAACTCGGCATATAACCGTCAAATTTCAGTTCAATCTTATCATTGTAAAAATCAACTTCCTTTGTCTTGTACGAATTTCCGTTGTAATATCCGAACTCATAAAGAGCATCCGGTCCGACAAACAGGCCGTTTGCCATGGTGTCCTCATTCGGATACGTCCCGTCCTCGAGTGCGGGATAGCCAAATTCCTGATAGCAGTTCATATCCATTACCCTGAGGTTCGCCCAGGTACTGTATTTGCCCGCATACAGCATTGCATTTCCGTAAATAATCGGGGTAACACATTTTACATGCTCGACGCTCTTCAACAGTTCCACTGTTTCATCCGACAGTTTCTGTGTCGACTCATTCCAGTTTCCGTCCTCATCCACTTCATAAGCGTAGGCACTGACGTATATTTGTGTCATGCTTCCGTTTTCCAGAATCGACTTTTCGAAATTCTCATTCATTCCGATACCGATTGAAATCATTACCATAATTGATATCGTTCCGATGACAACTCCGATTATGGTCAGTGCCGTCCTGGCTTTTCGACGCGTCAGGTTGCGCAGCCCCATTTTCAGTAAATCAATCAGTCTCATCAGTCATCATCCTCATCGTCGTCTGAAGCTTTTTTCTTCTTAACAATAACAATAATCACAACAACAATCACAATAAACAGAACAGAAGCGATAACGATAAACAGGATTCCGTTCATTCCGAGAATGGTAAAGCCTTCCTCACCGTCAGCGCCTTCTTCTCCTCCAAATTCGCCTTCCCATTCACCGCCGTAATATTCATCTCCGCCCCATTCACCTTCAGGTCCGTAAAAATCGCCTTCCATCATTCCTTCTTCAACGTAAGCCGTAAACTCCTGCGAGACAGTGACTTCATCACCGTTGCTGTCCTCAAAATGAACAACCAGTGTTCCGACTGCTTCTCCTCCGACAAGTGCCACAATCTGAGGATTTACATATTCCTGGGAATAACCGTTTACAGCTCCGACATAGCTCATGTTGCTGTTGTTTGCCAGTGCAAAATCGCCTTCAACCGTTACATAAACATTTCCCAGTGTCGACTTACCCATGTTGTAAAATTCAAAGCCCAAATCCACGGGATTTCCGACACTTATTCCGTTCCATGCATCAATCATGACATTTTCGATAACAGGTCTGTAGTTCTCGAGCGCATAAAGCTTGATGATGTTTTCATCGGAAACTCCGCCCTTTTCCTGGTCTGTCTCGTTCATGTCATCATACTCATATTCAACCTGGATGTTGAGACCGTAATCACCGGTAATAATGTCACCTCTGGTCTTCAGATTCATTGTGCTGGTAACAGTCTCTCCGGCTTTGATTGCGTCAATGTATATAATGTTCGAACCCTTTGTCGGCGCAAATACGCCTTCTGCCTGCGTAAGGGTAACTTTTATATTCTTTGCGGTTTTTGTGGTATGGGTATTCTTCAGATCAAAGGTGAAATCAAATACATCACCTGCTTTTAAGGTTTCCTTGTCTGTGGATGAATTGCTGATAATAAGCTTAGGTCTGCTGGTAACCTTCTCTCCCGATGTATTATCATTTACCACATTAAGAATGTAAACAGTGGCTGAGCCGTCGGTTGTCACATTGTCGGCATCTGTATAAGCATAACCTATATTCAGGCTGTTGAAGCCCTCAGGAATATTCTTTCCGACCTTGAAGCTCATGGTGACCTTCTTAGATGAATTTGCCGAAATCGAACCCACCTTCTGATAAGGCTCTGAGGTAAGCGGTTCAAAGCCCGCCGAAGAAAGACCTGTACCGTATACCAGAACATTTGTAACAGCTGCGTTTCCGTCGTTGGTAATATTGAATGTAACGGTCACGTTTCCACCGGCAACCGGATTTGAAGGGCTCTGGGTAACACCGTTGATTGTCACGTTATTGTTGATCTTTGTGGGATCCTCTCCCTTTTCATCGGTAATCTTCTTGACATATACCGTCATCTGTACCGGTGTACGGTCTTTTCCGTCAGCATCCGTGTATTCAGCCTCAATTTCAAGTTCATACAGACCTGCAGCAAAATTTTTAGCCACTCTGATCGGAATATTTACCGTTTTTTCAGCTCCGGCATCCAGAGAGCCTCCGTCAACAAATGCACTTGTGTAAGCCTTCGTAAGTCCTATTGATGTATCAAGTCCCGACTTAACGGCAAGCTTTATATTCTTTGCAGGCTTTGCTCCCGTGTTCTTCACAGTAACCGAAATCGTATCCTCTGTATCGGGAGTAAGCTCTCTATAATTGTCCTTTGTTGATAATTCAATTACGGGTGTACCCTTGTCACTGTCCGATTCGTTTTTCTTCTCATTTACCGTAACATAAAGCTTCTGACTGAAGCCCGGAAGCTCTTTTCCCTGCATATCCTTTGCTGTAAAATATGCACTGATTTCATAGAAGCCCGGAACCGCATTTTTTAATACCTTTACAGGAACCTCAAGCTCCTTCTCGGCACCTGCGGCGAGGTTTCCGACCTTTATCTTTTCAACCTTGTAATCAGGCACAATTCCGCTGGTTCCGAAATCCATTGTCATATATACATTAAGTGCCTGAGTCTCTCCGGCATTCTTTACCTTCACCTTCATCGTAAGACTCTGCTCCGGAACAACCTTTGCTTCATCATATAAAATATTGTTAACTATGATATCCGCGGGCGAAAGCTCCGTTGCCGTATATGTTGTAACCGTATACAGCGGCAGGCTGCTTCTGTTGAACCACTCTCCGCTCTCAAGCTCATAAATATATGCGCTGGCGGTAATATATATATTGTTGTAGCCTATCTTGAGGGTATCCGATGATGTAGCATCGAATTCGATGTTGTATGTGTTTGCAGTGCTGATATCAACGGCAGTGTTTGAGTCTCCGCTCATTTCAGCATACGTAAGTCTCACATTCGAAATCTTTACCTCGTCCGTATCGGCCGAAGCACTGAGTGAATAGATTGTTCCCAGAAAATCCTTGGGTTTTACCGGAATTGATACATGAACGGCCTTTCCGGGTTCGAGTACCGCATCATAAGTGCCTGTCGCATTCACGGGAACAAAGTATGCATCCGCCGCAAAAACGTTCTTCCCGTTAAACATACCCAGACAGGCAAAAACCATAAACATTGCTGTCAAAATACTGATCAGTGATTTCTTTTTCATTTCCTGTAGCCTCCTTCTAAAACTTCATTTATTTCTTCTTCGGTATATTCATCCGATGCTGTTCCCGTTATCTCGGTACCGGATAAATCTTTTCCGGGCCTCTCTTTTCCGGACGTCTCAGTACCGCAAAAATCTTTTCCGGACATCTCTTCTTTTGTCATTTCGGAATCCTGTAAAGCATTTCCATGAATCTCTTTTTTCGTCATTTCCGTACCGGATAAATTTTCTCCGGGCATCTCTTTTTTCGTTGTTTCCGTCCCGGGTATGTCTGTTCCCGCTATCTCATACGTTTCTGTCGGCTGCCCGTTACCTGCACCGTTGATTCTGTCGTAGGTTCTTGCCACCGACTCCTCTTCACTGACGTTTTCATTATCCCTTACGGTCACGCTCTCTATATGACCGTCCAGAATGCTGATAACCTTATCGGCATAATCTGTCAGCTTTCTGTCATGTGTAACCATTACAACAGTCTGATGATTTTCCGTCGCCATTGACTTTATCAGATCCATGACCTCAATGGTTGTATGTGAATCAAGATTGCCCGTAGGTTCATCGGCAAAAACAATCTCCGGTTTTGCGACAAACGCTCTGGCTATTCCGACTCTCTGCTGCTGACCACCGCTCATTTCCTTCGGTTTATGCTTCATACGGCCTTTAAGTCCCACCGCTTTGAGCATTTTTTTTGCCATAGAGCGCCTTTTTCCGGCTCTGACACGCTTAAATACAAGCGGAAGCTCAACATTTTCCAGTGCCGTCATAGATCCCAGCAGATTGTAGCTCTGAAACACAAAGCCCAAATGTTCCTGTCTGAATTTGGCAAGCTTATTTTCACTCATTTTCTTAATTGACTGACCCTTTATCAGCACATCTCCCGATGTCAGCTTCTCGATTCCCGCCATCAGATTCAGAAGCGTAGATTTCCCTGAGCCTGACGTTCCGACCAGGCAGCAGAACTCCCCCTCCTTCACGTCAAAGGAAACTCCGTCAACGGCCTTTATTCGTTCCTGGCCCATTTTATAGACCTTTTTCGCGTCTTTTACTTCAATAACTGTATTTCCATTCAATTTACATCATCCCATCCTTTACTTGATGATAACATTTTGGCAACGATCAGTTCGTTACTGTTCACAGTTCAAACGCAGAACGTGCACCGTCACGCCCGTGTTCACAGCCGGTGCCGGGTCTGTTCATCGCTGCCTGAATCATTATAACACAGAAAAGTGACAATATTGTGACAGACCTGTAACTATTTTTTGCCTGTTAACCATTATTGTATTATTCACAATCTGCTCAAAGGCATTCATATGCCCGGCCTGCTATACCGTCAGTCGCGGTTTCACGGCTTATGGCTTATTTCATGTGTTTTGAACAGCCTCCATAGTCGGATAGCTGTGTCCGCAAGTTCGGAAGCAGTTTTCCGGACTTGCGTTCATAGCTACCCGACTGCGAATAGTAACTTTCTTCGCACTTTGTGCTCTCGAAATGCTTGTATCCCAGAAAGTAAGAAAAGAGTCTGCAAAAAAATTTATCATTTTTCACAGACTCTTAAATCTTCTCTTTACAGCATTATTCCGCCGAAATAAACCACTTAATTATTTAGCCGAAAGCTTTGCCGTTGTTTTTAAAATTTTTCCGTAAGCAGCAAGCTTTGCTTCAGGAACGGTAATCACTGCGTTAGCATTGATTTTCCTGAATGCATTTTTGCCTACCGTTTTAAGCTTTGATGAATTAACGGTTATGGTTTTAAGCTTCTTACATCCATAAAAAGCTTTCTTTCCAATGGTTTTTACATTTTTACCGATAACCACTGATTTAAGCTTTTTATTTTTGGCAAATGCATTTTCCGCAACCTTAACTACTGTATAGGTTGTACCATTCTCTTTAATTTTTGCAGGAATTTCAAAGCTGCTTACATTTGAATTTACAGGCTCGACAAACTCAACCTGAGCTTTACCGTCCTCAATGGTTCTGTAGATTCCGCCGTTCTTAACGATTGTATAGCCGGCAGTAATTATTGACATAGCTCTTTTGGAGGGAAGTCTCGAAAATGATGAATAGTACGGATACGACTCATCATAGGAATAGCTCATTCTCTGTCTGTTAAAGGTCTTGGCGCATGTCTCACTCTTGCCATACCTGCGGTAATATACATCCATTCCGTATGAACCGCAGAAGCTGTCTGCTTCCCATTGAGCATTTTTATTATCAATATATACCTTGGATACATATAAAGGAAGTGCCATAGCACCATCACAAATATATGTGGTCTCCGAAGGGATTATTAATGTCGAAACATTTAACTGCATAGGAACAGCATAAAGCACACTCAAATCATTTTTGTAAAGAATACCGTTTACCGATCTTAATTCTTTATTTTTCTCTGATACAAGTATTTCCTGCAAATCAGAGCATCCTACGAAAGTCAAATCAAAGCCCGACTGCGGAGCCTTCAGATATGCGGGTAACATAATTGTTGTTATGTTCTCTTTCAGCAGGAACAACTCGTTAGCAAGTCGGGTAACCTTCTTCCCGTCAATTTCATCCGGAATAACTACCGCACCTGTAAGCGTGCAATCTGTAATCATAATTGTTCCGTCAGGAAGAATCTCATATGAGAAACCTTCAGCCTCTGTACCTGTCGGAGCCATAGTAGGCGCCGGTGTGTCTGTAGGTGCAGGAATTTCGGTAGGTGCTTCCGTGGGAACTTCTGTAACTGTGGGCACAGGAGTCTCGGTAGGTGCTTCCGTGGGAACTTCTGTAACTGTGGGCACAGGAGGCTCGGTAGGTACTTCCGTGGGAACTTCTGTAACTGTGGGCACAGGAGTCTCGGTAGGTGCCGCTGTGGGAGCCTTTGTAGGCGTCTTTGTGGGTGCTACTGTAGGTACCGGTGTAAGTGTAGGTTTAGTATCCTCTGTATATAATTTAAACGTAGGATAAAGCTCATCTTTTTCATGGCATCTGCCTAAACTTATATGTGAATTTACAGAGTTTTCGCAACTGCCTCCGGCTAAATAATACACTGTAAGATTTGGTGTATTATAAAATGTATATCCAGCCCAGGTATTCTTATTGTTACTTACATAAAGCTTTTTCAAATAACGTTGAGAAGCAAATGAAGTACAGCAAAAATATTTAGTTCTTTCATCTGTGATAAAAATATCTCCGGTTTTGGCTGCAGGATAATTATAAAGAGTAGTCATATCCTTCGAATACAGAATACCATCAACCGAGCAGAGTTCCGGGTTATCAGGAGATACATTGATTTCTTTTAAATCATAGCAGTAGGAAAACAGATAATCAAAATTACCGGGCGCTTTTACGGTAGCCGGAATATATACCGATGTAATACCTCTGTAACCATAAAATATCTGAGGCTTAATTTTGGTAACCGGACGTCCCATGATTTTTTCAGGGAAAACAATGTCTCCACTGAGAGTTGTATCTGTAACCATCATGGTTCCGTCGCTCAATTTTTCATATTCAAATCCCTCGGCTTCAGGTTCTAAGGCTGAATCGTTTTCGTCGATTACAAGTACGTTGAAAGCAAATTCTTTTCCTGCATACTTTCCTTTTATCTGACCCAAGCCTGCCTTAAGACCTGTCATCTTTCCATCTTTTACAGAAATGTATTCATCATCTCCGTAAGTAAATTCCACAGGCGTTTCTGTAGTAATGTCACCCCATGAAACAGTTCCGCTTACAGAAATCGTTGCGTTGCATGACGGAACGGACACCGTATTGCCAACGGAAACCTCAGTAGGTCCATCAACATAGCTGGTGGAAACGCTCGTGATTCTGCTATCGCTCACATTGACACTGACAACAGTATCCTTATCATTTGCGGATGTCTTTTCTACGCCGGTGTCTATACCTAATATCTGTACCCAAAAATCCACTCCGTTATAATTAACATGACCTATACCTATTCTTGTATAATTGGCATTCAGCATGTTTCTTCTGTGTCCCTGACCCGAGTAGGGTTCATCATCCTCACGCCATGCAATAAAAACATCCTCTTCTGTCTTATATCCCGCTGCGATATTCTCACCACGTATATAGGAATCAACTCCGACAACCTCAAAAGCTGAAGTACATTGTCCGTTATTAGGTCTGGTATGTCCATAGCTGACAGCATTTTCAGCAGCACGAAGCATGGCTACCAGTTCAAGACCGTAATCATAGTCAAGTGTATTTAAATTATTGCATTCTATCTTTTTGGTATTTGTCGAATCCCAATACCATGTCTCGGATCCGGTTCGGAACTCATTAATTCTGGTAAGCATTTGTCTGGCTTCAGTCTGTCCGTACCTGACCTTAACATCAATGTCTGTGTACGTATCGGTAGCCGCGGCTACGTTACGTGCTGACACAAACGTTAATGCTACCATGAGCATAATAATAACCTTTGCTAGTTTTTTCATAAGATTGTCTCCTTTTGTTTTTTCGTTGCTATTCTCTGTTACCGTTCACAGCTGCTATCCGCATTCTGTCCAAATCCCATTCATAAACCCTGCCTGCTGCGCAGGCAAAAGCTTATTTGAGCGAATAGCGGGAAAACTGACCGGAAGCAAGCTTCCGGGGGCAGCTTCGAGCCCACGTCATCGAGTGAGTTTTTCACTCTATGATGTGTTTTGTCCAGCCTCCATAGTCGGTTGATAATGCTCGCAAGCTCTGAAACAGACTTCAGTCCTGCGTTCATTATCAACCGACTGTGAATATTAACCGTCTGACCAAAATATACAAGAAATAGGCTTCGCCTATTTCTTGTGTCATGATTTATTTACGTTGTGATTTTTATATGTTCTGATTCTTTTCCCACATTTTACATAAATATCCGGCCTCTACTTGCCGCACTGAGCTTCAACCACCGATTTAATAATCTTCACCGCATTTTCTATTCCGACACGTCCACTGTTCAGGCATAACGAATAATTTTCGGTTTTACCCCATTTCTCTCCTGTATGGAAATTGAAGTAATTCGCCCTTCTCTTATCCATTTTTAAAATATTCTCCTCTATACGGTCGGGAGACATGTGATCGATTCTCTGGGCTCTTTCAACCCTGAACGGCATATCGGCCCAGACAAAGATGTTTACCACATCCTCCATCTGTCTCAAAACATAATCCGCACAGCGTCCTACAATAATACACGGTCCTTCTGCCGCAGCCTTCTTGATGACGTCCGCCTGCGCTATATAAATCTGGTCGTCAAGTGACAGATTTGTAAATGTCCCGCTGATGCCCCCAAGTGAAGGGACGCCTCTTGCTATTGAGTAAAGCAGGCTGTTGGTTGCTCTGCTTTCAGCCTTTTCGAAAGCTTCTTTCGCATAACCGCTGTTCTTTGCCGCCCTGGTAATCAGTTCATTATCATAAAAAGGAATGTTCCATTCCTCCGCCAGACGCTGACCTATTTCCCTGCCACCACTGGCATACTGTCTGCTAATTGTAATAACCTTGTTCATATCAGTCACCCCTCTCCAATAATCCGGCATAAATCTTCATAAACCTCAATCATCCTGTCAATCAGTTTCAGTGCCTCTTTCGATTTTCCTGTACGGAACATTTCACACATTTCCCTGCAAATCTCATACAGACTGACAAAACCAAGTGTCCCGCTCACTCCTTTTAACGAATGAACCCCTTTATATAAGTCCTCGATATTGTTTGACCTGTATGCCTCCATTATTTCAGAAAAGCTTGTGTCATTTGGAAATTCATTCAAAAGAGAAATATACAGTTCTTCTCTGTTCATGCAACGTTGCAGTGTCCCCTCCACATCACATCCGTAAGCTTCAAGTCTGTCCTTAAGCAAACTGCCACCCCATTTCTTCTTTTGCTGCTATTCACAGTCTGTTAAAACACATTCGTAGGCTTCGCCTGGCACGCAGTCAGAATTTGCTGTTGTCTGACGAAATCATTAACTTACTGAATATTATACACTCTATTTCCTTTTTTGTAAAGTAGTTGGCGCTATTTTCGTTACTGTTTACAGTCGGGTAGTAACTATTCAGTCAAAGCGTTCGCATCCCATGGAGTATTTTTTCACGGGACGCAGTTACCGAAAAAAACAAGAAAGCATGTTGCTTTCGACATGCTGCGCCGCTTTTGCGTCGCGTTAGCGACAAAAACCGAAAACAAAAGCGTGCACATCCTCGCGGAGCGTTTTTAACATTATAGGACGCAATTTCCTATAATGTAAAAAAAGACCTATGAACAATCATAGGTCTTCAACTGCGGAGTAAGGGACTTGAACCCTCACGTCCTGCAACACATGATCCTTAGTCATGCCTGTCTGCCAATTCCAGCAACTCCGCATTCAACGTCGTTTCCTCAACGCGCTCACTTATAATAACACCGGGCAAACCATTTGTCAAGGATTTTTTTATATTTTTTATTTTTTTATTTTTTTGTGATTTTTCGCGGATTTTTTCGTACTATTCACCCGGTAGTTTGACATCCTAATTACATCGTATTACCTTCTAAGGCTTTATTAGCTTTATTAGCTTTATTAGCTTTATTTTTTTGTCAATTTGTAAAATTTTGCTTGCACGTCCCACTCCATTTTCTCTGCCAACAGAATAACATTAAAACCCGGCTTAAGACTGTTTGTCCCAAGCCGGGTTTCATTTGATTTTCTAAAGATTGGTATGAGCAATCAATTGACCTGACAGGCTAAATCAGTTTGTCGGTGCATTATTGTGTGCATTATTAATGTTTTTCTGAATCATTTCCCACTCGGAATCCGAAGAACTGAAACCGGTTACGTAATAGTGTGCGTCCGAAACAGACGCTGCATTATCAGTTGTTACCATGGTCTCATCGTCCTCATATGTAAATATGCTGTTCGTAACCGAATTTCCAAAGAATGCACATTTCGCATCGGAAAAAACTAAAAATGGTACAGAAATTTTACCTCCATATTCACTATCGCTTACAGGAAGATTTATTGCATTTCCCGATTTGTCAAACGGAATTTCGATAATCAGAAAACTATCTCTGTTTTCGCTGCCTGCTTCTCCTTTAATGCCGTAATTGTTATCTGCCAATCCTTTGATATTTATATGTACCAATGGAGCATAGTAAAAATCCGTTTGAGAAGAGGAATTAACATATCTGTTCCACTGTCTATACCCGCCACGTGTATAAACGCCATATATTGTTTTCTGACTTGCTACATTTTGACTGATATTAATTAAAAGTTTATTTTGAATTCCCTCCTCTTTTTCGGGGCGTATTTCTATCCCGCCGCCGTGATTTGCAATTGCAGCAATATTATGTGAACTGTCATCGACAGACATACCGATTTCATTAGTTCCTGTTATGCAGATTGGCAACATAACATTCATATTCGCAGTAATCACAGAATATATATCACTGTTATCAACGGTTGTCAGTAGCTTCATCGAATCTGCATTCTCTGAAGAATACGTTGCTTTGCATTTGTCAAGGTATACGGCAAACTTCTCAAAATCAAACGTTGCTATTCCTCCATCTGCAGCATTGGGCGCATAATTCATTGTCAGAGACTCCAAGGAGTTAACCTTCTCTCCAAATAACCATAAATCATAATCAATGTCCGGATAGAGATGTACACATTCATAACTACCGTCAACTTTCATCTTTTTTAAGACATCCCAAGTCATCTTATTGCCATTATGATCATAAATCGGATTTCCATTTTCATCGTATGCAAACCATCCTTTGAAATCACCTACCTCGCTCTGCATTTTCAGAACATCTGCAGGAATCTTGGCATCATCATAACAATTAATATCATACCGGAGATTGTCATAAAAATATGTCTTATCATCATTCTCCCTATGTACATAAACCGAGTATTCGCGGTATGCCAAATGTACCCAATTAGCATAGAATGTTATAGTATCACTTCCCTTCGTTGTAAGTCCTTCAGGGAATGAAGTAATATCATACTGCTCACTACCCTTTACTAAACTGTCAAAATCTAACTTATATCCCTCACCATTAGGTCTGGTATACCATCCTTCCAAATATAAAATCTCGTTTGAAGTCTTAATACCGGTTGCGATATATGAGCATCCTCCGTTCGGTTTCTCATTAAAGTTTATTCCAGCTGATAATTGAGGGGTGGCAATGAATTTATTTATATTAAGGATAGTTATTAAATTTTGTCCGTTACCGGTTACGGTACCTTCAAAGGCATCACCTATTTCCCATTCAACGCTATAAGAAGTCGGCACCAGCTCTGCGGTAATATATATTGTATCACCATCTTTCAGAGTATTAAAATCAATATAATCATACACAGGAGTTGCATCTTCACGTGTCCATCCTACATCTTTATCGCTATTTGTGCCGGCGCAGTCTCCGGTATAATACTTTACAGATTGACAACCTATAGCACTCAATTTCGGAAGCACCAGGTCCTGTCCGGCGGTAACCGTAAGATTCTCCATTTCGGACATATTTGTAATAAAATTGTCCGGTACAGCCTCCAAAGTGCCCAAATTATAAATATATGGAATCAGCTTGATATTATAAGTGTAAGGCCTAAGTACTGCATACAAACACACAATTGCAGAGTCTTTAGTTGCCAGGTTTTGCACTTCGTGCTCATCATAATATATTACATCTGTGCCATACCTGGTATCTGTCCAACCCAGGAATTCATATCCGGGGAAACTGCCTTCAGGAACCTTCTTCAATTTCTGAGCTGTACCATACTCAAAGTCTTGATCATATGCCGCAACTAATTGATTTTCATTATTCATAAAATGAACCGTGTAACGAATTGGCGAATAGGATATTTCATAAGTCAAATCCGACGTGGGCATGGTTTGCAGATTTTCAAAAAACTCTGCACCTCCTGATGCAACATTTAATCTCATACCCTCCTGTTCCAAATTCGGCTTCGTTATGTTAGCACCACAGTATACTAAACCGTGAGTGTATTCCTGACCGTCAAGAATTGAAGCATATTTTTCATCTTTAAACACATAGGTAAGGTTATACGCTGAACGCTCGTAATATATCTTTATCTTCATACCGTCGATGTAAGGTACTGTTCCTGAACTATCAAGTTCAATAACTTTGCCGTCACTGTCAAAAACCTCTACCTCTGTCGGGTATTCAATCCCGGGTACACTGGGAGACACCAGACCATAATTCATATAAGATATCGGATAAAAATTCGTATTTTCCAGTTGCCTGTCTTGAGCCCAATACTCTGTATTCGTGCAATTGGAGTATTCACCGTTTGTATCCATTACCCAGTGTTCAACATTGATACTTAATCCGTTATAAAACCATGTAGCAGTCAGCTTGAAATCCATATCTGAGGTTACATATGAATAATTGTTTATTTTGTTGCCATTCTCATCGACCCATCCGGTGAAGACATATTCACTACGAGTTGGCAAAGATGCATAAAACATCTGACCATACCTGAAAGTTACCGATGTATCACCGTAGAAAACAGCATCGTCAGCACCTTTATCAAAGGTTATTGTAATAGTCTTTCTGTCGTAATACAATATCAGTTCTGTACGACCATCCGGCTCTATCACTGCGGAAAGAACACTGCCATCAACATTTTCATTCAATACATAGTGGTCAATAACCGGAAATTCATCAGAAGTGATAGAACCTGTTGTCCCATATTTAGTATCGCTCTTATAATAACTATAGTCGTCATTCTCCGCATTTTGCAGATAATATGATACCGTATACGCAGTATCTTTCGAAGCAACCCAATTTGCATAGAGTGTCATAGCCTTTGCAGGCATTATAAAGGTGTTAAAATCTACAAGTGACTCAGCTGAACAACTGCTTTCAGTATGCCATCCCTCAAATATGTAGCCCTGTTTAGTAGGATTTTCCGGCTTAGGAAGTCTTGATCCCCAAGGCACATTTTCAGGCGTGCATACCTCAGTATCGCCATCCATGTACGTCAGCAAGTATGCCCTTCTGAAGTAATAAAACTCAAGTACAGTATCACCATACGCTGAAATAGTAGGATTGCTTAAGTCTATATTATAATAATCCATAGTCATGAAACTATACTTTGAATCAGTATAGCTTGTAGAATAAGAAGACGAATCAAGGGAAATAACACTACCTGTCTTTCCTTCGCAAAGAACAGTTTCAACAAGCTCATCCATGAAGGTATTGGGATTTGACACATAAAATTTAACCTGATATGATGTATTCTCTGCTTCTGTCCACTGCGCCTCATAAGTTTCTGAAGCGGTAACGGAAAACATGTTGTTCTCGTCAGTCTTTAAGATTTCTCCGGTCACCTTATTCTTATAACCCAAGAAAACATAGCCGGGCATGACAAGAATAGGTGCATACTGAAAATTACCGTACCCTACCGTATACTTCACGGGTTCGGTTTCTTCTGATATCAGGCCTTCAGGTGTCTTTGCCTCAAGTGAACCGTACGTGAAGGTTACATCAAATTTTTGAGGCTTATAATATACTATCATCATAGACTGACCATCCGGTTCTATTGAAGAAATATATGCATCGACGTATTCCATTCCGGTAAAGCTTCTTGTCAGACTTGCGGCTGTAGGTACAGAATCGGTTTCACCGGTCTTGTAATCGGTAGCTTCGTAAACGTACCTTCCGTTTTCATTCCGAATGTAGTGCTCAACTGTATAAGGGGTATCCTTTCTGGGAATCCACTTTGCATATACCGTAATGCTCTTGTTCTCATAATCAGGCATCTTTGAAGGGAATACAAACTTCCAGCTGCAGCTCTCGTCTGTATACCAGCCGCCAAAGATATATCCCTGCTTCGTGGGATCTGCAGGTGCGGTTACCGGATCTCCGATAGCCAATGCTATGGACTTTACATCTCCTCCGCCCATCGAATCAAAATGGATCATCCTTGCATTTGCAGGGTCGGTCCAGATGATCTTTACAGTCTTCTCAATCGGCTTGGTGGTAAATGCAAGTGCATTTCCCGTCCACACGATCCTCATCTCTGTTTCTTCCTTTATTGACTCACCTTCGGGGACATTGATGCTAACAACGTTGTTCAGCGGATTATAGCTGAATTTCTTGTTTGTGAAAGAGATATCATAATGACTTTCGCCTCCGTCATTATAATTTCCTACATCTGTTTTTCCTTCCTTAAGGTCCAGATAGTCCATATCAAAAAGACTTTTCGTAAAACCGTAACTGCGTTTTCCGACTATTTCAACAGGCAGATAGTATTCACCGGCACCCGGTGTATCGGCAAAGCCGGTTACATTGCGCTGGTCGCCTACTGTCAGTAACGGCCACTGGTTTTCATACAGGGTTGGTTCATATGTCAGCTTGTCACTGCTGAAGAGCTGTGCCTTAAACTTAACCTCCAGATAGAAACCAAGCTCAAAGTACAGAGCTCCGCTGCAGTATTTCTCCTTTTCTTTGACGCCTGCGTCATTTATCCACTCGGCATATTTGAAATAGAAATAGCCCCACAGCTGAGCGTATGCTCCCACTTCAGCCGTTATACCTACTGAATCCAGCTTGGTGGACAACAGACCTACAGCCAGTTCAAATTCAAGACCGACCCTAATTCCTGCCGTTCCGAATACATAGAATTCAAACGTTAAATTCTGCTTTTCAAGATCTGTTACGGTCGTTGTTACCTTCTTTTCCTTAACTCTGATATCGTAGGTGTATCGTTTTGCTTCACCGACTTCAAACTGTGCACCCATGGTGATGTAGAGATTTGCACTTACCACAAAATCACCCGAAATGCTGAATGCAAGGATATGAAGCGGATCGATTCCACCTTCTACATTAAAGATTTCCTTTTTTACAATGGGAATCCAGCTGTCACTTGAATCCTCAATAAATGCGGCATACTTTGAGGACAGCGTGTCGCCTTCTTCACCGTCATCGCCATCACCACTGAAGTCACCTCCCATGAAGCCCTTCTTGGTCGCAAGCTCTGTCATCTGATTTCCGATATTCGCGATGAACTTACCGACACTTTCATTACTGTTTTTATCAAGCTTGTCAATGCCTAATTTTTCCCACTGGTTACCGATAACACCGTCCTTTTTGTTATCGTCCTTCTTATTGTCGTCTTTCTTGTTGTCGTCCTTCTTATCATCATCCTTCTTATCGTCATCATCGTCATCATCATCGTCCTCTTCTGTCTTTAAGGTAGCGGTAATTCCTACGCTGGTGAAGCTTCCGATGTCAAGGTTTGCGGTAGCCTGGTAATCCGCGATATAAGGGAATATCCATGCTGTCTTCCAAACAGCTCCACCGCTGATATTTACATCCAGAAGCACTTCCTCAAGGAAACATGCCTCGATTTCAAGCTCAAGATGACCTGTCTTAAGCTTGTCGGATTTGAATTCAACAACCACCTTCATTCCGAGTTCTACGCTAATACCATTCTGACCCTTGTAGTGATTCAGCTTGCCCGGCTTGATGTTGACATAGATATCGGTGTCTTCCTTTTTGAGTGAAGCTGTAGCACCCATCATCTGAAGGCTGTCAAGACTTTCTTCGCCGGATGCATCAGCAAACTTAATGTTGTATGACTCGAGGTCGAGGTCAAAATCGTCATCCAGCTCCTTGTATCCGTCAGTCTCAAGTGCAAGTGCAACAAGATACTCGGCAGCTTCATCAAGGAATCCGCTGGCCTTGGCCTGCTGCTTTATATCCTCCTCCATTTTACGGATTTCCTCTTCCGACAGGTCGATGTCCGCATTTCTGGTGTTGTACAGATCCATGGATGCCATTACTTCTTCCTCTGTCGCATCCACGTATTCAATGGTAATTGTACCCTCCGCGGAATTTTCGCTGACAGCGGTTACACGTCCGTATCCTTCCGCTTTACTGTTTGCATCAGGATCATCTCCACCTGAAAAGAGAGCAATGTAATCGTCCACATCAATAGTCGTATCGTCATCAAACCCAAATGAAGCATAATTGGCATGTCCATAATTTATATAATAACCGGGCATTGTAATCGAATGGTTATTTTTATCGAAATTATCATCCCAATTAATCGATACGGGAAGTACCTCAACAAACTTAATAACTTCCTCAGCGTTCGTACTTACATAGCTGTAGCTGCTTCCGTTTACAGAGGTGATGGTAATGTATGCAATGTTTCCGTCCTCTTCCGTGCCTGCCATTTCGAGAGTACGTTTAGTGGGATGTGTTCCTTCATAAATGGCAACCTTGTCACCGACCTTCAGATTTTCGCTTCCGGTATATTTGAATGAACCCTTATACTTGTTGGTCTGCGCATTGTTTGAACCATTTCCCAGATTGGCCAGAAACAGACCGTCAAGTGCGTTTCCTTCCATTTCCGATACTTCAGCGGCGGACAGGTATTTCATTCCGTCAGCAAGTGAAAGGTTCATGGCCTTTTCTTTTTCGGTAACGATGTTCAGCTTGGTAACCGATGCAGGCTGGGTCTCACCGTTAACGACAAGACGTACTTTGCTTTCCTGTACGGGACCGTAGTCCGTAAGCATCAGTGTATATGTATGACCCTTCTTCAGTTCGGGTATGACTGTTCCGCCGTTAACCGTGTATTTCACAGACGATTTATCGGCAACATCAATAAAGCTGTCGATACAGCCGTCTTCATAGTTTTCAATTTTAAATGAGAATCCCTTTACTTTATTAGGCTCAAGGGTAACGGTAATGTACGAAGGTGTCTCCACAATTTGCTGTTCTTCAGCCATTATCATGTCGGCATAAAGGGTCTTCGATGAGCTTATTACATCATTCGAAGCTGCTGCGTTCTTCTTATCAGCATCATAATACCAACCCTTAAAAATACCGTTAACAAGGTATGGCGTGGGCAGGTCTCCGACTTTTGTGCCTTCAGCATACTTAGCGGTAACGGGAAGCTCTGCACCTAAATTCCCCGATTCCTTTGTTAAAGCAAAGCTTACCATATGCCAGTTGTCTGCCGGAACAGGGGTAGATGTCGGCGTTGCCGTAGGATCTGCCTTGGGTGCAGGTGTCGATGTTGCTACAGGTGTCGACGTTACTGCAGGCGTCGATGTTGCTGCAGGTGTCGACGTTACCACAGGTGTCGACGTTGCCGCAGGCGTCGATGTTGCTGCAGGCGTCGATGTTGCCGCAGGTGTCGATGTTGCTGCAGGTGTCGATGTTGCTGCAGGTGTCGGCGTTGCCGTAGGTGTCGACGTTACCGCAGGTGTCGGCGTTGCCGTAGGATTTGCAGTAGGTGTCGGTGTTGCCGTAGGAACAGGCGTTGCTGTAGGAGTCGGTGTCGCAGTAG
>JAZLIK010000007.1:0-3627 GCA_045617345.1 Lachnospiraceae bacterium
GTTCTAGAATTATAGGATACGCAGAGGTAATCGAAATATATAACGAAGTGTTGATTAAACATGAATAGATTTTGGCTGGTAGAGCATTAAAGTTCGATTTTTAGAGGCTAAGCTAATATAAAACTGCCTTGATAATAGTAATCAAGGCAGTAGAAATGAAGTATCATTATGTTTCTTCATCTTTTAATTGTTGTAAAAATTCTGATGGATTAAAAACAGGAACAGAAGATTTTTTATAATCTTTTTGGTTGCGAGTTACAATACAATCAACATGTGATCTGGATGCGGTTTCAATCATAACTGCATCTTCAAAGTCAGGAGTTTCTGACGATAGCGCATGAAATATATCTACTGCAGCCGTATCAATCATACTTATAATAGTCAGCAATGAATTCAATTTATTGCGGGCTTCCTTGTCATTGTGAGTACATCGATGTGTTAGATAATATATATCTGTTGCTGATTTGGCTGTTATGCAACCCGTAAATTGTTCACATGCAGCAGCACGAAAGATAGCTTTTGCATCATCGGCGAACGGTTCTCTGTGCTGTAAAAAATCCATGACGATGCAAGTGTCAATTAAAGCTTTCATATTTTGCTTAGACGTTCCTCTCTGGCTTCTTCCAATGTAAGAGTATCAGGAACACTACCAAAGAGCTCATCTACTAAGGAAAGTTTGTTCTGATAGGGAGAAACTAATTTTGCAACAGTAGTCCCATTCTTTGTAATATATATATCTTCAGTAGCGGCAAGGAGTAGATATTTGCCGAGATTCAGCTTTAATTCAGTTGCTGTTATAGACATAATCATCATCCTTTCTATATTTTATAATTATATTATATGTGAAACGAACGAAAATATCAATACAAATCGAACGATCAAGGAAGAAGTATTGTTCGGAAGAAGGGCAAAGGTCACAGAAATGCCACCCTCGTTAGCCCGAATGATCGGAATAATATCGTGCTATCGAAAATATAACTTAAGTCGCTGATGACATCAATGACAAATCCGGTTCTTTGACGCATAATTCTTCCATAATTAGATGAAAGGACTCCGATTATGCAAGGCTCCGTAACAGCGATGAAGTTGAGGTTGTTGAAACCAGTATTACTGATGCCGATGAGCACGATTAACAAAATCATTAAAAAGATTGCAAAATGAATGATAAATGTATATAATATGAATGCGGAGGTGATACATATGAAGACAGTTACGTTGAGAATGGAAGATAATGTTAAGGCTGAACTTGATGATATGCTTGATGCTATGGGCATGAACATTGCAACCTTTTATAACATTTATACAATGAAGACTCTAAACGAGCGAAGGATTCCTTTTGATATTACCGCACCGGTAGATCCTTTCTATTCAGAGGCAAATCTTGCTCAGATTAAAAAATCTCACGAGCAGGCAAAGAACGGTAAGGTAATTGTAAAATCCTTAGAAGAACTGGAGACTATGGCGAGTGAGTAATATTTCGTTTTCCGAGGATGCTTTTAAGATAACAAGCGGGAATTCTCGGCTATTCAATTGCCGAGATGAAAGCGCAAAAAAACAAAAACACGGTTGTAAAAAAGAACGTTTGTTTGCTATAATGGACATATACAAAGGAGTTACTTCTATGGCAAACAGAGCGTTCAAATACAGGATATATCCGACAGCCGAACAGGCCGTCCTATTTGCGAAGACCTTCGGCTGCTGTCGCAAGGTCTATAATCTCATGCTTGCGGACAAGATCAGCTCCTATAAAAAACAGGTTCTTTTGGCAGACAGACACCTGCACAGTACAAGAAAGACTATCCTTTCCTTAAGGAAGTCGACAGCCTTGCCCTTGCCAATGTGCAGCTCAATCTGCAGGGGGCCATAAGGAACTGCTTCGACAGGTCGCGGAAAACACGGAACAGGTTCCCTGCCTTCAAGTCCGCCAAGCACAGCAGAAAATCGTACACAACCAATAACCAGAACGGCACTGTCTCAATAACCGGCAACGGTATAAAGCTGCCTAAGACAGGTATCGTAAAGGCTGAGATTCACAGACTGCCTGAACACGGATGGAAGCTTAAATCAGCCACCGTATCCATGGACAGTGACGGAAAGTATTATGCATCCGTCCTGTTTGAGTATGAGGCTGATATTACCATGGTATGCATGATGAGCACCAATGCCATCGGTCTCGATTATAAATCCGACGGACTTTACATGGACAGCAACGGCAAATCTGCCGGGATGCATAAGTACTACCGTGAAAGCCATAGAAAACTGGCAAAGGCCCAGCGGCACCTGTCACGCAAAGCAGGTGCCCGTAAGGGCGAAACCAGATCTAACAATTACATAAAGCAGCAGAGGAAGGCTGCAAAAATCCATAGGCACATAGCCAACCAGAGACTGGATGACCTGCATAAAAGATCCACTGAGATAGCCAATCAGTATGATATCGTATGTGTGGAGTCACTCAACATGAAAGCCATGTCCAACAAGGGCTTCGGCAACGGTAAGGCTACGCTTGACAACGGTTACGGCATCTTTTTGAATCTGCTTGAATACAAGCTGGCCGAAAGGGGCAGGTATCTTGTAAAGGTAGATAAATGGTACCCGTCGAGTCAGCTGTGCAGCTGCTGCGGAAGGCAGAAACCCATGCCGCTCTCTGAACGGACCTATTCCTGCTCCTGCGGACTGGTTATGGACCGTGACCACAATGCTGCGGTAAATATTCTGAACGAAGGACTGCGCCTGCTGCGGAATGCAGCAGTATAGCTCCAAAAACATAAGGTAGGCCGGGGACCGGCCGAACCTGACGCCTGTGGAGTGTGTGTAAGACGCCCGAAAGGTTTTCCTTCCGAGTGCTGCGCACGAGGAAGCAGGAATCTCCGCATATTCAATATGCGAGTAGTTCACTGAGTATCTGTACTGGCAGATGCAGGACAAGAAAACCCTGAAGAAGATAAATTCACTGTTAAAAGCCTTACAGCGGGATCCGTTTCAGGGTGAAGGGAAACCGGAAGCCCTTAAGGGAATGGATGGAGTATGGAGCCGCAGGATTAATGATAAAGACAGGCTTGTATATGAGATTCTGAAAGACCATACGGTTCTCATACTGCAGTGCAGGGGTCATTACGACGATAAGTAAAACTGAATAATGTAAAGTGTGAAAGCAGCTGATTCTGAAAAATGGAGTTCGCTGCTTTTTCATTTTAAGAAGGAGATACACATGTCTGATTTGGAGAGCCGGGGACCTCCCGGCAAAAACTTTAGCAGCTCGAAGGCTGGTCATAAAATATGGAAAATAAAATATCACACGCAGGCGAAACCCGAAAGATGTAAATTAAGAATTAAACTTTGTCGATTTAAAGCATGATCAACAGATGGGAAAACTTGTAATTTAATATGTTGTATAAGCGAAACTGTCAGATTTTCGGGTCTGGCAGTATTTTTATGCCCTTTTTCTGACAATCCCGGGTGGGAATGTCAGAACATCCCGACTATACGATGGATGCAATCACTGCTTCCGGTAGAAAAAAGCCCTTGTGTTTTGTTTCCACGAACTGACCGGCAGGAGTGATCCCTCCGCCGGAAATACAGACGTGGATATGCGGATGGAAGGAAAGCTTCTGTCCCCATGTGTGAAGG
>JAZLIK010000008.1:0-2470 GCA_045617345.1 Lachnospiraceae bacterium
CACCATTCATCCAGCCAGTGTCCGTTATAATCTTTGTTCCTGATCCTGATGCTTACACGATGCTCATGCTGTCCGTACGGCCCCGGGTAAACGGGATCGGTGGGTTCCTCCGCCAGGGCAAACACGCACACCGACAGCATCAGCACCAGCAGCACGCCCGCAAGTTTCGCAATCAGACCCTTGGTATGATGGCTTTTCATGCTTTCCTTCATTTTTGTCTCCTCCTTTGGATCGGTCATACAACACTGTTACATTAGATTATACGAATCAAATTGCATTTCGTCAAATAAAAACATTCTTGGGATTGTGTCAAGTAGTTACGGAGAAAAGGTCAAGAAATAAGCTGGGCAATAGATTGTAAGGAACCCACAGACTTACGAAGGAGATAGATGCCATTGATTTTTCCAAGGTCAGAGCGTTCATGCTCAAAGATGCTCCAATCGTGTTTGACTTTCAGTACATCATCAGCTTGCTTTATTGCATAGTCTCTGTAAATAGCATAACCATCTTCGTAAAAGTCAGATTTTGCCTGACTATTTACATGAATCCTGACATCATCACCTGTAATTTGCCCCCCATTCTTTTTATAAACAACCAGCATAGTCATTCTGTTAAGTCCGTCTTTGCTCCATGCTATCGGATTCCGGCTGAGCCGGTCAGACAATACATGACTGACTAAAGACTCTGTACAGCTGCCGCAGGTTTCTTTGCTCATACGTGCAACAATAGCTTTCCAATGATGAGAACAATAGCTGACGAAGTCCCTGACCTTATTCTGCGCATCCTCAGTAGTCTGTTTAGCATAGATGCTTTCACAATATCGTTTGAAATCACTGTATCCGTCTTCTCTGCACATTGAATCACGAATTGCTTTAGTATAGTAGGAAGCTCCATTCAGTTTCAGAAAAGAACGTAATTCTTTCTGTAAATGGTATCCATCCATTACCAAACGCGAATGAGGAATTTTTTGCTGCAGTCCATAGATCCAGGCGCCCCCGTCTGCATGTATATTGATCTGCCTGACCTTATCCAAGTCATACCTTTCCGTGAGTACAGCAAGCACATTCTCTTGAAACGCGTCCATGGAACTGCCAAATGCAGCGACGTGAATCGGATGTATTGTAGCATGTCGCTTCGGATTGCTTCTCTCCATTCCCTCGGTTATCGTTACCAATGGTACGATTGCCTGTCCCTTCGGATTCAGATGAACATGATCCTCGTCTGCGAAAATATCCAATATTTCAGGCGTTTCATCGACCCGTTCTACAGGAATCGCCAGATCATCCAAAGCTGTTAACCGGTTATGAACTGTCTGCCGTGACATCTTCCGGTCCGTAGAATCAATCGCTGCCTGATATGACTTGACTGTAGATTCTTGCAATACTTCCGCAATCAATTCCTTGGAGAAACGCTCAAATGCTTCTACACCAATTATATGATCAAGCAGATAAGTGTAGGTTTTGTCCGAAAGGACAAAATAAGTCCTTTTGTAATGTAGTTCTCCCAGTTCTGTAGTAAGTGTACGTTCGACTGCACGCTCCTTTACAGTGATACCGTCCTTCCGTCTTTGAGACTTGGCTGCTATAACTAAAGACTGATCCATCTGTTCGATAGTTTCGGCTACAATACCCAGCACCATTCTATTAGCGGCAGGAATCAAGGCCTTTATTGTCTTGCCTATATCGCTCAAGCCGGTAACCTTGATTGTTTCGATAATTTCCTCTACCGCTTTGACCACAATCTGTTGTATAATGTTCATGGAAGATCCTCTCTTTCTGACTTGGTTTTTGAGCATATTAAGTCTAACACAAAGATGGGATCTTCTTTTTGTTTATCCCCGAAAAAATTTTGCCCGCCGGAGTCCCGGAATCCTTAGTCGCTACGCTCCTGCGGATTCCGGGACTCCGGCATTAGTTACTGGCGCTATCGTCTTCTCACATTCCTTGTTCTTCTTAGGTCCCTCGGTTGCTCGTTTCCTCTCGCTTCTTCAATTCTCCCAGAAATATTTTACACTAACGCCATCGCGTTCCGGCCGTAAAAACGACAAAAAAGGCGTTTATTCCGTATACAGCATACGTCATAAACGCCCCTTCGGTTTACGCTTTACGGGTTGCCAACGTAAAATTCCTCCGGTGTCAAAACGGTCACTTCCGGCTCTGTGCCGATCACGGTGCCGAAATACTTATCCGTGACTTCGTCCGGCAGGTCAAACTCTTTTTTCATGCTCACGCAAAGGTCCCACGGATACTTTACAAGCGAAACATCCCGGAGGTAGTACACACGGTATCTTTGATACCGCAGAGCTTCCTGTGCATCTGAAACGCTGTAGATCGGATACACATCCTTCAGTGCTTTTATTGTTTCATCTGTCCATCTCTCCATATGAGCGGGCAGTGCGGAAGCGATCCTTGCGTTCTCCATTTCCACTGTTTCCCGCATCACATCTGTCGGCAGTTCGCGATAAAGCACT
>JAZLIK010000009.1:0-9755 GCA_045617345.1 Lachnospiraceae bacterium
TTTCAGTTTTTTCCGTTCGATTCTGCTCTTCTTTCGTCCGGGATTTCAGTTCTTTCCGTTCGATTCTGTTCTTCTCTCGTCCGGGATTTCAGTTTTTTCCGTTCGATTCGTTATTTTATCGTCCGAAATTCAGGCTTCTGACGTTAATTGTAATTTTTCACGTTCAATGTTTTTTTTCTGCACTTTATTGCCCCTGCCGCAAAAAATAATGCAAAAGCCAGTATATTAACGCATACAACGCTGGCACCTGCCGGAGTCGAAAATGCGTATGACATCACCAGACCTGTAACAAAACACACAATTGAAACTATGCAGGAACAGATTACAACCTTTCTGTAGTTTCGGCAGACACGCATTGATGTCAGAGGCGGGAATATTACCAGGCTCGATATCAGAAGTGCTCCCATCATCCTCATTCCCAATACCACCGTTACCGCAGTAAGTATCGAAAGAACCGCATTGTATAAGCCTGCTCTGGTTCCGGTTGCCTTTGAAAAATTCTCATCAAAGGTAACTGCAAATATTCTGTTGTAAAAAATAACAAATACTATAATAACTACAGCCGAAAGTACCACGCTGAGCACCGTATCTGCCCTGCTCAGTGCCAGAATGCTTCCGAACATGTAATTGTTAATGTCCATGTTCATTCCTGATGTCAGTGACACGGCCATAACTCCGACAGCCAATGCTCCGCTGCATACAATTGCAATCGCAGCATCTGCGTTTATTTTGCTCGATTTGCTTATCCGAAGCAGGAAAAATGCCGCTATAACACATACCACAACCGCTACCGGAAGCGGCGCCAGATTTGCAACCGAGGCAATGGCAAGAGCCGCAAAGCCAACATGCGACAGTCCGTCTCCGATCATCGAGCATCTTCTGAGCACCATACTGACTCCCAAAAGAGCTGCACAGAGAGACACAAGTATTCCTACGAGCAACGCACGCTGCATGAAGCTGTATTCAAAAATTCCTTCCAGGGCTTCAATCATTTTCTCTGTCCTCCGTATCAGTGTTCAATCCGGAATCACGCTTAATATAGTGCATTACGGGATTTAACACATTTCCGCTGTCTCCCATTACATAATCCTCTGTTTTACCGAAATAAAGCTGTCTATGAGACAAGTGTAGAATGTGATTTGAGTACTTCATTGCAGCCTGCATATCATGAGATACCATAATTACCGCAATCTGCTGTTCTTTGTTAATTCCCGCTATCAGCTTATACAGTTCGGCCGTGGCAACCGGGTCAAGCCCGGCCACAGGTTCATCAAGCAGTAAAAGCTTTTTCGTCGCGCAAAGAGCTCTGGCAAGCAGAACACGCTGCTGCTGTCCTCCCGAAAGCTCCTGATAACAGGAATCCTTTATCTTTGTAATTCCCATTTTTTCAATATTTTCCAATGCTATTTCGCGATCCTTTGACGAAAAAAACGGTCTGAAACCGAGACTGTTCAGTCTTCCCGAGAGAACCACCTCAAACACACTTGCCGGGAAATCCTTCTGGACAACTGTCTGCTGCGGCAAATATCCGATTTCACTGTGTTTCAGTCCCTCTCCGGTCTCTATTCGGCCTGCCATAGGCTTTATCAGGCCGAGTATGCCCTTTATCAGCGTACTTTTTCCGGCGCCGTTTTCACCGATTACACATAAATAAGTATCACGTCCCACAGCGAAATTTATATCCTTCAGTATCGGTACCCCATCGTAACCGAACGTAACATGGTTGCATGAAAGTATAGACATCTTCATTTTCTCCTTTCGTTGCGGATTATCTGATAGCTTCAAGATTTCTGTACAGCAGATCTACATAAGTAACACCGGCTTCAAAATCAGCAAGAGTCACATTATGACCTGTATAAAACGTCCTGATTACAGCCCCGGTCTCCTCGGCAACCGCATCGGCCAGACGTCCGTCACTGAGCTCCATCGTATAAATAACTCCGATGTTATTCTCTTTCACGTAATTGATAATGAATGCTACCGTGGCAGCACTTGCCTGTGTGTCTGCGGAACATCCCGAAAAAGCAGCCCTGTAATCAAGTCCGTACTCCTCAACAAAATATCTTGCGGGGAATCTGTCTGCAAACACAAGTGTCCTTGATTTTCCATCATCCAGAGTATTTATTATATCCTCATTTAATTTTTTCAATGTTTCCTGATAAGCCCTGTTATTTTGCCTGTAATACTCTGCATTTGCACTGTCGGCACTGCAGTATGCTTCACAAACGGCATCAGCAATAAGGCACGCATTCACGGGTGACATCCATACATGTTCATCCCATTCCGTTTCTTCCCCGTGATGATGCTCTGCTTCATCATCATGGCCTTCTTCTCCATGATGCTCTGCTTCATCATCATGGCCTCCTTCTCCATGATGCTCTGCTTCGTCATCATGGCCTTCTTCATCATATTCTTCTCCATGATGTTCCGCTTTATCATCATGTGCTTCGTCCCCATGGTGCTCTGCTTCGTCATCATGTTCATTTTCATCATGAGTATGTCCGTGTTCATCCTCATGTTCGTGTTCGTCCTCACCATCACCGTGATGATGCTCATGACCTGTCAGTCCGGCAAGGATGCCGCCCGCAGACTGCATTCCTTCCTTTTCCTCCTCTGCTATCCCTTCGCAGCAGTCAACCATCCTGACAACTATCATATCGGGATTGTCCACAGCTTCAAGAATCGAATCCAGCCAGACTTCATTTTCACCTCCGTTGCAGACAAGCACGTCACATTTACCTATGTTTACTATATCCCTGGGTGTGGGTTCATAGGAGTGTGCCTCGGCTCCGGGCTTTAAAAGCATGCTCACATCCGCATTTTCCCCACCGATCTGACGTGAAAAATCATAAGCTGAAAAGATTGTCGTAATCACCTTCAGTTTTCCGTCACCATTTTCATCTTTGCCGTTCGAACACCCTGCAGTCACGCCCAGAAGGAGAATCATCAAGGTAATCATATATATTCTTTTTTTCATTGGTTCTGCCTTTCCTAATGCTGACATATACAGGTACATCTCATGTGTTTTGTCCGGCCTCCGCAGTCTGATAATAATCTCCACAACCCTGATAGCAAACTCATAGCCTGTGGCTGTTATTTCTGCCATATAACAGCGTCCACTGAATATAAATCCTCAACCGATCAAAACTCATTAATTCACATAATCGCACAAAAAGGAAGATGATGAATATTTACCGTTTTTAAACGAATAATATGCCTTTTCGGCAGTTTCCTTATCTTCAAAGAGTCCAAAAACCGTGGGCCCGCTTCCGCTCATCAGTGCACCGGCAGCCCCCTGTGCAAGCATTGACTCCTTTATTGATTTGATTTCCGGATAAAGCTCGGCTGTGACCTCTTCAAGCACATTTCCGAGCAGACCGCACATTCCGTTAAGGTCATTTTTTTTCATAGCCGAAACAATACCGTCAATATCGGGATGCGTCAGATTCTCTTTTGAATCAAGTGCTGTATATACGCTCTTTGTCGAAACATTAATTCCCGGTTTAACAATCAGTATTTTTGCTTTAGGAGGTGCCGGCAACCGGGTAAGCTTCTCACCAATGCCCTCCGCCAGTGCTGTGCCTCCCATGATACAGTAAGGTACATCCGCTCCAAGCTTCAGACCTATCTCCATCATTCTCGTCATATCCGTTTTGTAACCGAACAGCCTGTCCATCGCTATCAGCGTGGCTGCGGCGTTTCCGCTTCCTCCGGCCATGCCGGCAGCTACAGGTATTCTTTTATTAATGGTCGCCATCACACCGCAATCTATACCATATTCATCCATATAGCTTTGTATGGCAGCATATACGATATTATTTGAATTAACGGGAAGATAGGGAAGATTCGTTTTCAGAATAATCTTCGGTACCTTTATTTTCTTAAACACCAGACTGTCGCAGAGGCTGATTGTCTGCATAACCATCTTTACATTATGATATCCGTCCTCGCGAATTCCCGTAACATCGAGTCCGAGATTAATCTTCGCATATGAATTAATGCTGACACTGTCCATAAATCCCCCACATGCATTTACCGATTAATAAATGCAGGCTTAATTCCTGTAAATTTCTTATAGAGCAAGAAAGCATGTCGCAAGCGACATGCTGCGCCGCTTTTGCGTCGCGTCAGCGACAAAAACCGAAAGTAAAAGCGTGCGCATCCTCGCGGAGCGTTTTTAACTTTATAGGACGCAATTTCCTATAAAGTAAAAAACAACATACACAGACATTCTATCACTTTCATAGAATTTAGCAACTACAAATTTGAGAAGGGCTACTATTCACAGTCTGTCCAAAGCGCATTCACAAACATTTTTCACCCGGTAATTGCAAATTAAGCCCATATATGGTAAAATTTGTGAAAAGGGTCATTCATTAATCAGACCCATGGAAAGGAACACCATGAATAACTCAGAAACAACTCAGAATAAAGAAGTTGACGATTTCAACGAAGATTTTTCCAAAGACCAGAAAAAAAGAGACTGGCCCAGGCAGATTCTCAGCTGGATTTGCCTTGTTGCAGTAGCATTTATCATAGCATTTTTTATTACAAGCGTTATCATACTCAAATCCAAGGTCGTATCAAGCTCGATGGAGCAGACCTTAATGGTCGATGATCTGATTGTCGGTTTCAGACTGTCATACCTTTTCAGCGATCCGCAGCGCGGAGACATCATTCTCTTTGATTACCCGCATGACACGGATGTTATTTACGTAAAGAGAATTATCGGTCTTCCCGGCGAAACAGTCACCATTATAGACGGCAAGGTCTACATAGACGATAATGAAACACCTCTGGAGGAACCCTACATCAACGGGAAAATGCATGAGAAATACTACTGTTCCGGAGTTATTCCCGACGGATGCTACTTTGTAATGGGTGACAACAGAAACCGCTCCGCCGATTCCCGTGAGTGGGGCTTTGTTCCCGAAGACCTGATAGAAGCCAAAGCCTGGATGAGATTCTGGCCCAATATCACATTTTTCGATCATGCCCGATACAGTATTGACGGTGAAGAAGAATAATATGATACAAGCGTCATAACATCGTAACATGGAGGTTACTATATGAGCAGACACATGAAAAAATTACCGCTTATCAGACATATAACCAGTATACGACCGGTTCGAATACTGACTGCAATAATTCTTGTCTTCTGTCTGCTTTTCTTATTTCCTGAATTCAATTCCACAGACTGCCATGCAAAAAGAGATTTGACCAAAACCACCGAAACGCTGAAAAAAGTCAACAGCTTTGATTACTTCACCGACAGTGTCACAGGCATAAGTTCAAAAAAATGGTCCAAAGCAACGGTAAAAAACAATATTGCCAACTTCAACGCCCAGTTTTCCGGCCCCGACGGTATGCCGCTTGATGAATACAGAGCCGCAATGGAACAAATATGGACCGACTGCACTGTCTATAACCGTGAACCCGAAAAAATTGATTTCAGCCTGACTAAATCATACAACTACAACAACATCGTAAAATTCATGAAGCTCCTGTCCCGTTACGAGGGTGTGTATCTCTATGATATCGGTAAATCAACATCCGGTCGTACATTGTATGCACTCGAGATAGACCTTCCCTCCGAAAACACAGATCCTGACTTTACAAAAGAGACCGTCATACTGACAGGAAGCATCCATGCCAGAGAAACCGCAGGCACCACTTATATTCTAAAAGAACTCATCGACCTTGTTCAGGCAGATACCGATGAATCAAAAAAAGTGCTTTCTGCCATCCGTTTTGTTGCGGTACCATGTGTGAATCCCGACGGACGTGAGGGAATTGCTTTCGATACGATAAATTACTCCTACAACAGTAAAACCCTTTGGAAAGCCACCAGTAACGGAACCGACCTCGGTCGTAATTTTCCCGGTCTGTCATGGGGGCAGACACTTTCCGGCTACCAAAAAAGCGTCAACATTTCTTCATCTCCGTCAAAGCTTTTCTATCCCGGTACCCATGCCGGTTCCTGTAACGAAACCAAAGCAATGATGAAATTTCTCTATCACTACACTGTGGTAGAAAAAGCCGCCATCTATATAGATTACCATCAACAGGGTGCTATCAGCTATGCAGGCAAGCCATGGGATTTATCAACGCACCAGTCCGAGTGCAAAAAACTGGCAGATATCCTGTTTTCAAGAATGAATATCGACAACAAAATCAAATACAGCTGGTATGCAGAGGACATCGATTACGGACTCAACGGTACAGGCTCAACAATGTCGGATTATGCATCATCCGTGGCATACGGTGCAAAATTCAGTCCCGGCTTCGGCTTCTGCGTTTATACAGACGGAATAAACGAATATCCGTTGTGCGCCATTCCGCGTATGGACAAAAATCACATAACTCTCTACAAAGAGCCCAACCCTTCTTTCAGAAGCATGACCTTCGAAATCGGTTACGGCAGTGAATATCTCGGCTATTCCGATACGGCCAGAAAGCTGATAGCCGCCGAATATTACAACTATCGTTTTGACCGAGTTCTTTATTACCTGTACGATTACCTTACCGTAATGAATTACGCTCCGGGGTATGGTCCCGAAAAAGCCGTTGTCAGAATAATGTCGGTCGGTGACAACCTGATTCACGAAAACATCTATAAGGCAGCTCTGCAGCAGGACGGAACCTATAACTTCAACCCTATATATAAGCTCTTAAAAAAATACATAAAAGACGCGGATGTAAAAATAATCAATCAGGAAACAATCCTGGTTGACTCACCCGATAAATACAGCGGTTACCCCAGCTTCGGAAGCCCAACGGCAGTCGGTGACGCGCTTGTCAGGGCCGGCTTCAACGTGATAACTCATGCAACGAATCACTCCTACGATAAAAAAGTAAAAGGAATTCTAAACAGTATCCGATTTTGGAAACAATACTCAGATAAGGTTCTGATGACCGGAATCTATGAATCAGAGGAGGACTACAACAATATCTCTGTCGGCACCTACAATGGCATCAAAATTGCATTTCTTAACTACACCTATGGTCTGAACGGCCAGACACTTCCTAAAGACAAACAGTATCTTGTAAAACTCCTTGATGAAAACCTGATAATATCTGAAATAAAACGGGCGAAACAGCTTGCCGATTTTATCATAGTTCTTCCTCACTGGGGAACCGAAATGGAATTCTCACCGTCAGATTCCCAGAAAGAGCTCGCCCGTGAAATGGCAGAAGCAGGCGCCGACTGTATCATCGGAACTCATCCGCATGTAGTCGAACCGCTTGAATACATCAACACATCAGACGGCAGAACCGTTCCCTGCTACTATTCTCTCGGCAACGTGATATCGAATATGTTCAGCCGTGACGCTCAGGTAGGCGGATTGGCTGACATTACAATTGAAATGCAAAATGGCAAGGTAACTATTACCTCCGTCAGCCTTGAAGGAATCGCCAATCATATCGGCGGTAATGACGATATCTTCATCGCTTATCCGCTTTCGCTTTACCCTGCAAAGCTGGCCGGAAACAGATCGGCTGAAACGACCATCGGCTCCTCCGGCAAAGAGGTTATCCGTATTTTGAAGGCTATATTTGAAGCTGCCACAAACACCGAAATATAGATTGTCACCTCGTTCAATTTTTCTATCCGCAGGAAAACATGTCGCCTGCGAAATTTACTATGCACCGCCCGATAAATAAAACCACCTGTATAGCAGGTGGTTTTATTGTACCTATTATATATTTATTGCCCAATATTCATAATTACATGTCAAAAGCCCATTTTATTGCCCAATATTCATAATTACATGTCAAAAACCCATTATCTGATTTACTGCTGTTATTCGCAGTTACTGAATATTAACTGTTTACAAAACAGGCCTGATGAAAAATAACTTACTTTTGACGCTTGTATCATAATCATTTTATGTCTGCATTTTTCATAATGTCGCAAAAATCAAATGTCGCAAAATAATCCTTCGCTGTTTCGGCACGTCTGATCATTTGAACCGAACCGTCCTCCTTTAAAAGCAGTTCAGCTGATTTCAGCATGCCGTTATAATTGTACCCCATTGAAAAACCATGTGCTCCTGTATCATGAATGCAGATATAATCACCCATCTCAATCTCAGGAAGCATTCTGTCGATTGCAAACTTGTCATTATTCTCGCACAAATTTCCAACCACGTCATATTTATGATTGCAGGGCGCATTTTCTTTTCCTAAAACCGTCAGATGATGATATGCACCATACATAGCAGGGCGCATAAGATTTGCGGCACAGGCATTAACCCCTATATACTCTTTATAGGTGTGCTTCTCATGAATAGCCTTCACAATCAGATGACCGTAGGGAGCCAGCATAAAACGTCCAAGCTCCGTAAAAATGGAAATTTCCATACCTGCGGGAACGATTACCTCCTCGTAAGCCTTTCTGACACCCTCACCGATTTTAGCGATATCACAGCCCTCCTGTTCGGGTCGGTAAGGAATTCCGACTCCTCCCGAAAGATTGACATACTTAATATCGGCTCCGGTCTCTTCCTTCAGTTCAACCGCCAGCTTAAACAAATCTCTTGCAAGCATCGGATAATAATCGTTGGAAACGGCACCGCTGCAGAGGAATGCATGAATTCCAAAATGCTTTACTCCAAGCTTCATAAGCTTTTTGTAAGCCTCCGAAATCTGTGCCCGCGTCATGCCGTACTTGGCATCCCCGGGATTGTCCATGATTCCGTTAGAAACGTTATATACTCCGCCGGGATTGAATCTGCAGAAAACCGTTTCGGGAACCCCGCACTCTTCGTTCAGAAAATCAACCATTGTGATATCGTCAAGATTAATATATCCGCCAAGCTCCTTACACTTGGTAAATTCACCGGAAGGAGTCTCGTTGGACGAAAACATGATATCCCCCTTCTTCATTCCAACGGCTTCAGCCAGATACAGCTCCTGAATCGAAGCACAGTCAACTCCGCAGCCTTCTTCCTTCAGTACCTGAAGAATAAAGGGGTTCGGCGTAGCCTTTACGGCAAAAAACTCCTTGTAGCCTTTATTCCACGCAAAAGCAGCCTTCAGACGTCTGGCATTCTCACGGATACCCTTTTCATCGTATATATGAAAAGGCGTCGGATATTTTTTTGTAATTTCTTCTATTTTCTCTTTCGTAACAAACGGTGTCTTCATAATAACCTCGCTAATCTGCCGTCACTTTGTGGTTTACGGCTCAATCAATCCTTCTTTTCGGAAGCTCCCAGATTCAGGTCCTTCTTTATCTTCGTGGTGGAAATACCCTCGGTTCTCGGGAGATATACAACCTCACAATAGTCCTTAAGGAAATCAAACTTTCCTGTCCAGTCATCACCCATAACGAAGACATCAACATTATTGTCAACTACGTCCTTAATCTTCTGTTCCCAGGTATATTCCGGAAGAACCTCATCAACATATTTAATCGACTCAAGAATCTTCTTTCTGTCTTCAAAACTGTAGTATGCCTTTTTACCCTTTATGGCATTAAATTCATCGGATGATACCACAACAATCAGATAATCACCAAGCTCTTTTGCTCTGCGCAGAAGATTAATATGACCTACATGAAGAAGATCGTAGGTACCGTAAGTAATAACCTTTCTCATAGAATCTCCATTCTCCCGTTTACGGGAATATACAATAAAAAACTGTTGTCGTTTACTATAACACGAATTATAACTTTAATCAAGAAAAATATGTCATAATAGTTACTATTCACAGTCGATAATAATAAACGCAGGCTGAGAGCTTGCTCTCGG
>JAZLIK010000010.1:0-7732 GCA_045617345.1 Lachnospiraceae bacterium
CATTTTTTGAATGCAGGCGACTTTTCAGTCCATGCCCCAACAATTGTTTATCTTTTTCGCAGCATAAAGTCTGTCTGAGGAAATCAGAACATCAATTTCCGGTTGCTTCCATCTCTTCAAGAATCTCGACGGCAGATGCCACCATCTTCGGACAGATTTTTTCAAATACATTACTTTCTTTTGCGGCCTTTGCTCCCTCCGGTGTCGAAATATCATACCCCAGAATACTGTTGCACAGATAAGAACCGTTTACCTCCTTAAATCTCTCCAAAAACTCAACGGTTTTCTGATTAGCATAAGCTCTGGTTTCCATATCGCCTTTTACGGTTTGTCCATACTTCATGCCGAGTACCATCAGTGCCCCCGCACAGGCACCGCAGACTTCACCCTTTCGCATGCCGCTGTTGAAACAGTACGCCACCTTCAATGCCTGTTCTTCAGTCAGTCCCAGTTCGTCAGCATATGCTGCCAGTACCGATGCTGAACAGTGAAATTTGTTTGAAAAATGTTCAAGTGCTTTTTCTTTATGTGTCATTATATTAACCTCCACGGAAAAACGCATGTATCCGGGTTTCACCCTTCTGATACGCTGCATGACTTATTCGTGTATATAAACAGGCTGTTACTTCTCATACAACTTAACCGTTACAAATCATAATCGGACTCTTGGGAGCAAAGTTTGTCTCCATAGTCCATGTCACGGCCTCACAATTTTTCATAACCAGAATCTGCAGCAGATTATCAATTCCGTTTTCCTTCCATGCCTGAAGAAACTTTCTTGTAGGATGATTGAATATTTCTTCCCTGAGTTCGGGATTCTCCACCACCTCAAGCTTTCCGGTTACACGAATCTGCACACCCTTTGCGTTAAAGCAGAGTTCAGCTTTTGGATTATTCTGTATCTGCTTAAATACATCCTTGGTCGATGCAGTATGAAATACTATGCCGTTATCATCCGCACGGAACAGCATCATTCCTCTTACATGCGGCTGATCACCGTCTGTAGTAGCAAGATAAAATCCCAAATTTGAATTCATCAATTCATAAATTTCTTCTTTAGTCATAAAATCATTCCTCCCTTTTTCTGCGTATTAATCGTCAACCGCTGTAATCTGACATTTACGGTCAGTCCAAAGCTCACTCATATGCTCAGCCTGCTTTGCGTCAATCGTTGTTGCAGCAGGTGCAGCACTCTCTTCCGCTTTTGTTTACCCGTGGGTTGTTTTCTGCGTTTTTGTTGATTTCGCTTTTATTATCTGCGTTTTCATTTTCAAGAACTGTGTTGTACAACTCAAGAGCCTCAATAACCATGTCCCTTTTTTCTGCAGGAATAGTCTCAAGAATATGTTTGAAACGTTTGTTCATATTCTCTTCAATTTTACAAAAAATTTCATTTCCTTTTTCCGTCAGATTCAGTACCACATACCTCCGGTCTTCCTGTGACGGCTTTCTTTCAATCATTCTTTTTTGAACCAGATCCTCGACAGTTCTGCTGACGCTGCTCTTATCAGAATTAAGTACCGTAGCCAGATCTTTGACGGAAATTCCCGGTCTTCGACCTATTTCAACCATTGAAAAACACTGTCCAATGCTAATCCCGTTGCAGCCGCAGCCCGTCTGACTGATATTGGCGAGATACAGTTCAAGTTTTCGGGTATTATCCCGTAATTTTTGTGTCTGAGTCATTTTGCACCTCCTGTTTGTATGAATGATATCATCATTAGTTGTATTTGTCAACTATTATTTTTGACAATTATTATCATATGCAATTATATGGTACCATTCACCACATAGCCCAATGACAATTACTGTAAGCTTGCCTGTAAAGTAATTGTCATAATGTTACTATTCGCAATTCGTCAAATGTATTCCGGATTTCTGCTTTTGCGCAATCAGTCATCACTTCAGAGCTTACGTATGTGAATAGCAGGCTTCACTGATAACAATGCCGCATTTACTTTTATTCATATGACAAAAAAACAGGAGAGATATCCTATTCATTAGGTTATCTCTCCCGATGTTATTATTCAATGTACGAAAACGACGTTTGTCAGTCTCCGAAAGCAACCTGCCTTCATCCCAATTCCAAATCCTGTCTCAACGCATCCGTGAAGGTGTTGACAAGCTTTGTCTTTTCTTCCCACAAGCGGATTCCGGCCGGTGAAACCATCGGGTTCTCCTGTTGCAGGCGTCTGGTAAATCGTGAAATGTGGTCCAGACAGTTTATAAAATCAGCATTCTCATTTCGTCCGCGAGTAATGATGCAATCCATAACTATACCGGATGCCCCCATATCGTCCAGCATATCCGCTTCCATTAATAGCAGAAGCCCGGCATCGAGGCCCTCCTCATGCATCCTGTATTTGTCCGAATGGTGCAGCACCAGGCTGCAAATATAATCAATACGCTCTTTATCCATTCCGATTTCAGTCAGATATTTACGTGTAATCGGTTCTCCGAGAACCGCATGCGGCTTTCTTTCGGTTCTCTCTGCCACGCGTCCGACATCATGAAATACTGCCGCAATATACAAATCTTCTTTTCTGATAATGCTCGGATTCTCAGCTGCTTCATAAAGTCGCTTCGTCCAGGCAAGTACTCGCTTTGTATGTGAAAATCGGCTGTAATTGATGTCTTTCTTTGCTTCGATATCCTCTGATTCTCCCACCGTAAGCGTTTTCTCTACGAATGCCAGCATTTCTTCAATACCGTCGACTCCCATCTCACGCAGCGCTTTCTTTTCCTTTGCCATTCTTTGACGTGACCGAATCTCCAGATCTAAAAGGTCGAGAACCTGCTGTTCACGCACCACCATATCCAGATTGTCTGCTTTATCCGCATCTTTCTCATACTTCAGGGAATAACTCAGCTCCCTGTTATGCACATTTGCTTCAAACGGCTTCATAAAACGCGGTGTGAACCCCTCTTCGGCTTCATAATCATCCAGATTTGTCTCCGCAGGTTTTTCCTCAGCCTCACAAAAATAATAAAAATTCTCCTGTTCGAATATTCCGTCAGGATCCCTGTCATCGCGTTTTCGTCGCAGAACCCTTCCGTATTCTTCTATGGTTTCCGGCTTAACAATGTACCCGCTTTCCTCCTTTACCTCGCGCACAAGGGTATCTTTATGGCTTTCTCCGGGTTCGATTCCGCCGCCCGGAAATTTATAATACCCGTATTTTTGCGAATACATCAGCAAAACTTCATCCCCGCGTACAATTACCGCGCGTACCGACGGCCTTGCATAAACTTTTCCGTTCGGATTGTAATCTTTCCTGTCCATCTCAAACAAATCCTTCATATCACACCCTCTTTCCCCGTATCACTCAATACTTCGAAAACCATTATTATTCCCCGTATCACTCAATACTTCGAAAAACATTATTGTTCCCCGTATCATTCAATACTTCGAAAACCATTATTGTTCCCCGTATCACTCAATACTTCGAAAAACATTATTGTTTCCCCATATCATTCAATGTTTTAATCCATTATACCTGCTCCGTCATAAATTTTCAACAACAACTGATCACCGCAACTGCCTGCCAGCGGCTATTCACAGTCTGAACAAAACTCATTCTCATTCCGTGTAAATTCATTTTTTAGCCGGTTTGCCGAATTCTGTCTTATCGCCCATTCTTACGGCTGTCAGTACGCAGGATGATGATTTTTCCATTACCCATTCTTTGTCGGGAACTGTATTTCCGCCAAACATACTGTCCTCGACTGAATAACCGTCATTAGTATCCTTTATTACGGAATAAGCAAAATCACTTATCGATCCGCTTGAATCCGTTTCCAGAAGCAGTCTTTCCGTTCCCGACTGAAGAGCATATTTACCGCCTCCCAGAGGCATAAACTCATACATGTCAAAGAAGCTTTCTCCCAAAGTCTCTACGTACTCGATTTCATGTACACGGATTCCTCCCGAAGCAGCATCAACGTCTGCGATAATGGTGACTTTGGAAGGATGCTCGTTATAATCGTCATCATAATAGGTTCCATCAAAGGTTAATGTATATTCCCCGTCATCACTTCGATTGAGAACCAGATTTTCGTCACCGTTGATTTCCGCAACAAACTCAAGCCCGGACTTTATCACGGACAAATCCGTTTTGTCGTTAAACTGAGCGAAATACATGCTGTCCCAGATATTGAAGGGTACATTAATAAATGAAATGTACTCGGGGTCATCCCAAAAGTACCGGTCCTCTTCATCCGCTTTCTTCTCAATAGCCTCATTATGACTGTCCTTTTCTGTCGAATAAATCATATAAAACTTGTCCGTCAAATCTATCGACTGCTTATATATATCAGCATAATTTCCGTTAAAAGCTGTCCCGGCAGGCGCACCTCCTGCAGACGCACCACCGGCATTTGAGTCATCTCCGTAAAGGCATCCCGTGCCGATAGCATTGTCCTCTGCTCCGGTTCCCACGTAATAATTCGAATCATTCTCCTTAAAGAACGCAAAATATTTGTCAATATCCGAAACATCAATGCTTTCATATTCAGGAACTGAGGTATAAGAATCATACTCCGGCTCATATGTAGCATTTTCATTGGAATTAACCAGTCCAAACATTGCAAGAGCTTCTCCCGCTTTTACAATTTCTTCGTCCACAGGTCCGTTGTCATACCTTGAAGGATCATATGCAAAAGAATAGTCGGCTTTCGAATATCCCGCACCCGAACGCTCCGGCAGCTTCGGAAGCTCAGGGGCAGCCTCACCGAATATCTCTTTCACCGGACTCTTTCCCGTATTCTTTGTCGTGCCAGGAGCTGCAGGGGTATCAGCGGCAGCATCGCCGAATATATCTTCAAGCCGGTCGACATAACTGAAGCTCAGTGAAGCAACCCTGCTGTTTACATGAAGCCAGATATTGTCATCCCAGAATTCTTTTACCAAAACATTTTTCACATCATATGAAGTTTCAAACGTCGCAACTATCTCAGCACTGGCTTTGTCGCATATCATTTTCAGGCAGTCCTTTCCGCCGTCCTCAATATGAGCCTCAATCTCTCCCATTCCATAACCTTTGTTTTCAGCACCGACCATAAGCGTACCCGCCGATACATACAGTGAGCTGGAAATCTTTTCTTCGTCTTCATAATCACCGTAGTACAGCTTTGAGCTGATGTAATGCACAGGTCTGTGTTTGCCGTACCCAATATCATCAGCCAGCTTAATCTCAAGTTTTGCGTTTTTCTTTGAAAAAGTTCTGACAATATCAAGGCGTCCTCCCAAAGAAATGTCATACATACCGGTAGCAAACAATTCTGCCAGCCAGTTCTTTCTCATAATACCCATTTCCTTGTTCCATATTTGTCCGGTAAAGCCGTACATTCCGTGCATCAGCGAAATGACAGCATCGCCTTCATAGGTTCCCGCAGGTGAATAACGGTCTCCTCCCGTACGTTCCTTTCGCTGCATGTTTATTGCCACTTTCCAGTACTGGACATTATTGTCGGTGTCCATAAATCTGAAATTCCGGGTATTTTCGCCATTAACCGTTATTCTGTAGTCAGCGGTAAAATCCTTGTCAATATAAAGGTTCAGCCTTCTGTAAAAATCTCTCAGGAAATCATGTGCCCATCTTAAATCCTCGTTAAAAGCCAAAACCTTCCTGTCAAGCTTCTTCAGTCTGTCTGCAAAATCACAAAACGAGGTAAGCTTTGAAAAGAAGCCGTGAACCTTTTTTCCCATATTAATCGTGCCGGCGTCCGATGGCGAATATCCCGTAGCGACCTCAAAACCGTTCGCAACATAAAAATTAACGTCCTTATACTGCTTTGGCATTGAACCGTTCCCCCACCAGTTCTTTAGTGTAGCAGCCAAATCACTGAGGAAAGAAACGTCTTCACCGTGTTTTGCCGATTTTACACTGAAATTGTGCTGTGCAGTACTGTATATATCCTTTATTCCGCTGACTTCATTATCCACGCCTGTCAGAGACGCTGCCATGTCAGCCACCTCTTCGGCGCTGCTCTTTAAAAACTTTTCTCTCAGCTCCGTGTCGTTCTTTATTCGATCCTCCGCTCTGTGAAGCGTGGAACCGGCGACTCTGTTCTCACTCATAAAGGCATTAATCGCATCCTCCAGGGCCTCATCTCCTATTCGCAGGCTTCGTGAAATAATTCCTTTAAAAACTATTCCGTCAAAATTCAGACTGACAGGAATTTCCGTATATGTATTGCTGCCGATTATCCTGCTGTAATCAATTCCGTCTATCCGGTATGCCTCAGCCGGTACCGCAGGCGCTTTCATAAAAAGAACTGCCGTAAAAATTGTAGCCGTCAGCACAAAGCTAAAAATCATTATCAATAATTTATTCTTCTTCATAATGTCTTCAGCCTCCTATTTTTGCAAGAATATTGTTGCAGATGGTTCTGTCCGAATCACAGATGTCACCCGCAAGAGCCTTCTCCGCAAAGTATTTTGCATCCTCATACTCATCAAAAACCGTAAGTATTAACGCTGCCCAGGTATTCAGCTCCGGATTTTCGGCATCAAACATCAGACCCTGGCAGGTATAGTCCCAGGCATTATCATAATCAGCCAGGAAAAAAGCAGATTGTGCGGCAAGCCTGTACAAATCCGCATAATCAGGGGCAACGCTTATTGCGGCTCTGATAAACCTGTATGCTCCTTCATAATCTTCAGCTTCGATAGCAAGATTATAAGACAGGAGATACTGCTCAGGATAACATTCCAGACCTGAAATTCTTTCTATGCCGAGAATCTCGGGATAGCTGATGGAATAGAGATATCTCTCATAATCCGCCAGACCGTTTCTGAGCTCAAGAAGCTTCTCGTCCGACCATTCCGCCATATCAAAGAACACATCAATTCCCTCCGGATAAAACAGCGGTTCAATTTTTCCTTTTTCCATCAGCTTCTCAGCCTTTTCATCATTTCCGAGATATTTCTCATACACACTGTTCATCAGATAATACGCCGGCGATGCAAAGCTGATGTTTGACACAGTGTACCAGTCATTGAAGAGACCGTCATCATCCACGTCTTTGCCTCTGGATTTAAGTATCATGTCGGCACAGAGTCTGACTGAAGAAGCACATGAGCCCGAATAATAAAGATAATGGTCGGAAAATACGATAAAGCCGTAGCTTAATGCATTTATGCCTTCATCCCTCGACTTTATCAGCGTATTCTTAAATTCGGAATAATCCTCAGTAACCTGTATATCATATTTTTTCAGGTTGTTATACAGCTGTTTTCCGTATTCATCGATATCCAGTGAAAGATCCGTCTCATAAACCTCTCTGGCTGCCGCCGTACCCGTCTGCTCAGATACTGTTACCCCCGTAATTTCGGAGTTCCCGGGTTCCGTTCCGCCGTCACCCGAATTGCCGGAAATACCGTCATTTCCTGCTGTATTTTCTCCGTTAGCCGTCATTGTACCGGCTGTTTCGTTTGCAGTGGTATTTGTCCCGTTTTCCGGTACCGGATTGTTCTCTTTCCCACACCCCGTCACAGAAAGCAGCAGCGCCGCAATAACGCTGCAACAGACTGCATTAATAGTCCGTTTCTTCATTTTTCGCATCCTCCTTCTCTTACCGGGATATCCGTCAAAACACCGAGTTTTTTTTGTGTTTCAAAAAAGTCGGCTCCCACACAAATAAAAAACTCAAGCCAGCGTCCGTCAGGTTCTACTCTTGTAGAGTGTACCTGCCCCGGAATTCTCTGCACCAGGTCTCCTTCCTCCAGTGG
>JAZLIK010000011.1:0-24764 GCA_045617345.1 Lachnospiraceae bacterium
TTACTATTCACAGTCTGGACAAACCCCCATTCATAAGCCCTGCCTGCTGCGCAGTCAGTCGCTGCTTCGCAGCTGAAAGCTTATTCATGTGTTTTGTCCAGCCTCCATAGTCGGATAATAATATCCGCAAGCCCGAGAGCAAGCTCTCGGCTTGCGTTTATTATTATCCGACTGTGAATAGTAACAGTTTCGCAGCTTACGGCTTTACTCCACAAGAACCGGTGCCTCACTGATACTTCTGGGAAGACCGTATTTGTCAAGTGCATCGAGATAAGGATCGGGATCGAACTCCTCTACCGTATACACACCGGGTCTGTTCCACTTGCCCGTAAGCAGCATCATGGCACCGCACATTGCCGGTACACCGGTTGTATAGCTGATAGCCTGCGAACCAACCTCTTTATAACACTCCTCGTGGTCGCAGACATTATAAATATACCAGGTCTTTTCTTTACCGTCTTTGCGTCCTGTAAAAATGCAGCCGATATTTGTCTTTCCCTTTGTTCTGGGACCGAGGCTGGCAGGGTCGGGAAGAAGCGCCTTCAGAAACTGAATGGGCACTATCTCACGTCCCTCAAACATAATCGGAGTAGTGGAAAGCATTCCCACATCCTCAAGACATCTCATGTGATCAAGGTAGCTCTGACCGAAGGTCATGAAAAATCTGATTCTCCTGACTTCGGGAATATTGATTGCAAGTGATTCTATCTCCTCGTGATGAAGAAGGTACATATCCTTGTGTCCCACCTTGTCAAAATCGTACTCCCGCTTGATGCTCATTGCAGGGATTTCAACCCAGTGACCGTTCTCCCAATAGCTTCCGGGAGCCGATACCTCACGAAGATTAATCTCCGGATTAAAATTCGTGGCAAATGCATACCCGTGGTCGCCGCCGTTACAGTCAAGGATATCAATTGTGTCTATTTCATCAAACTCATGCTTCTTTGCATATGCACAGTAAGCCTGGGTTACGCCGGGATCAAAGCCCGAACCGAGAAGTGCGGTAAGTCCCGCCTTTTCAAATTTCTCCTTATATGCCCACTGCCACGAATAATCGAAATATGCGGAAAATCCGGCTTCCCTGCATCTCTTCTCATAGATTGCGCGCCACTCGGGATCGTCCGTATTCTCAGGTTCATAATTAGCCGTATCCATATAATTTACGCCGCAGGCAAGACATGCATCCATAATCGTAAGGTCCTGATAAGGAAGTGCAATGTTCATGACAAGCTCAGGCTTATATCCGTTGATAAGGCTGATAAGTTCATCCACATTGTCGGCATTTACCTGTGCCGTCGTAATAACCGTCTTCGTGTTCGGTCTCAACTTTTCTGCCAGTGCATCGCACTTGCTCTTTGTTCTGCTGGCAATACACAACTCCGTAAATACATCATCCGCCTGACAGCACTTGCTGATTGCCACACTTGCGACTCCGCCGCACCCGATTACCAAAACTCTGCTCATTAAATTGTCCTCCTGTATTCTCTTTCTGTTTTTGTGAACTGCATCGGTATTTATTTACCGAGGCTTCCCACTATTATCCCAAACTACGGTTATTCAATTCCGGACAAAAGCAACCACAAATATCGTTTATCCTCTGTCCAAAACCGCATTTGTCGTTACGCATTTGCAAACCGTTAAGCCTCACCGGCTGCCCAACCGCATTTGTCGTTACACATTTGCAAACCGTTAAGTCTCAACGGCTGCCCAACCGCATTTGTCGTTACGCATTTGCAAACCATAAGTTACAAAGACTGCCAAAACCACACTATCGTTACACACTTGCAAGCCATCAGCTGATTTTTACTTACCAAGAGCTATAAGGAGCTCCCTGACAACCTTGCATGCCATGGCCGTTGAAGCCCCCGAAGCATCAAGCATCGGTGCCAGTTCATTTACATCGGCTGCGACGACATTACATTCCGCAACCAGCATGATAGCGCTCAGAAGCTCATTAAAACTCATGCCGCCCGCTTCCGGCGTTCCCGTCCCCGGGAAACACGAAGGGTCGAGGCAATCCAGGTCAATGGTAAAATAGACCGGAACCTTCTCAGCCTTCAGGCGTCCGCAAAGTTCACCGAGTCCGTCAAAGCTGAACTTGTGCATATCGGTATGTGAAGCGGCAAATTCAAACTCAGTCTTCTCTCCGCTTCTGATGCAGAACTGATGAATATGTCCGTCTCCCACAAGCTCATGACAGCGTCTGAGTACGCATGCATGGCTGAGCTTTTCCCCAAGATAATCATTCCTCAAATCCGCATGGGCATCGAAATGAATGATATGCAGCTCGGGATATTTTCTAAACACCGGTCTGACCGTGCCGAGCGTCACCAGATGCTCTCCACCGAGCATGACCGGCATTTTCCCGTCCGCAAGAATCTGTGCGGTTCTCTCCTCAATCTGTCTGAGAGCACGTTCGGGACTGCCAAAACACAGCTCAATATCTCCGCTGTCAAAAACAGGCGTATCCGTTATCTCCCTGTCCTGATAAGGACTGTATATCTCAATTCCGAAGCTCTCGTGTCTGATGGCTGCCGAGCCGAATCTGGCACCGGGTCGGAAGCTCGTCGTAGAATCAAACGGTGCTCCGAACAGAACAATCTTCGCCTCTTCATAATCGGCATCACAACCGATAAAATTTTCAATATTTCTTTCCATGTATTTTCCTTCCCATATCATCCCTGCTCACTGTTCTGCGGCTTTTCAAAGCTCCTTCTTATTCCGCAAAACCACTGTTTATCATCCCTGCTCACCGTTCTGCGGCTTTGCAGGTTCCACCTCTTCAAGCATCTCCTCCAGAAAAGCGGGCAAATAAAACGAGCCCACATGAAGACGTGTCGTGTAATATTTTGTACGCAGGTGCTTCTGCTGCCAGCGTTCAGGGTCAAAATCATCGACCGGATGATATTTTTTGCTGGCAAAGCCAAAGAGCCAGTAGCCGGCTGCATATGTCGGAATATGCGCCTGGTATACCTTGCTGATGGGGAACGTATCCACAATTCTTTTATGGCTTCGCTGCATGGCTACCGCATCCTCCGAATAAAACGGGCTGCCCTGCTGGTTTACCATGATTCCGTCAGCTTTCAGTGCCTTGTAGCAGTTGCCGTAAAACTCTCTCGTAAAAAGCCCCTCAGAAGGTCCGTAAGGATCGTTCGAATCGACAATTATCAGGTCGTACACATCCTCACATTTTCTGATGAACTTCAGAGCATTTTCGTAATAAATATGAACTCTCTCATCGTCAAGCCTGCAAGCATTCTCCGGCAGATACTGACGGCAGGCCTCTGCTACCATTTCGTCCATTTCAACCAGGTCAATCCCGGTTATCTGCTCATATCTCGTCAACTCCTTTACTACTCCGCCGTCGCCGACACCGATTACAAGCACCTTCTGTATATTCGGATGAACTGCCATCGGGACATGCGTAATCATTTCATCGTAGATAAATTCATCACGTTCAGTCAGCATGACATTGCCGTCAAGCACAAGCACTCTTCCGAATTCAGGCGTCTCCAGCACATCAATCTGCTGGAAAAGGCTTTTCTTTGAATATAACTGTTTGTCCACACGCATACTGAGCTTCACATCGGGCGTGTGACTTTCACTGAACCATAAATCCATTTTCCGTATCCTTTCTTCAGGTGAATCAGTCCGGTATTCAAAGCCTGTACCCGCTTTCCAAAGGCAGCCGGGTTATCTTCCTGCTTTTATATACCGTTACTTCCGTCCAAACATATTACTGCCGAACCAGACAGTTAAGCCTCAAAATATCCGGATCCTCGGTACCTGTCATATTACAGCCCTTTTCCTTGGCATAATTAATATATTTCAGGATTTCCTCCGTTATCTTCTCGCCGGGCGCAAGAATGGGAATTCCGGGAGGATAGCACATTACAAACTCACTGCAGATTCTGCCCTCCGACTCCATGATAGGCAGGCTTTCCTTCTCGGCATAGAAGGCCTCCTGCGGGCTCGCTGCTACCTCCGGCTCAATATATTCCTGTGACATCATGCCGGCGGGATCCTTCTGGTAACGTCTCCGGATTTCAGCCAGTGCGCTTACCAGGCGTTCCACATCCTGCGGGCGGTCACCGATTGAAAGATAGGCGAGCACATTTCCGAGATCACCGAACTCAAGCTGAATGTCGTAATCATCACGAAGCGTGTCATACACTTCAATGCCGGCCATTCCGATATCGAGAGTATGAACACTCAGCTTAATGGGGTCAAAATCATAAATTGAATTTCCGTTTATCAGTTCACGACCGTAAGCATAATAGCCTCCGATCTGATTTATCTCATCTCTGGCATATTCGGCAATCTGATAAACCTTGTCAAAAACTTCCTTCCCGTGAAGAGCAAGGTTTTTCCTTGATATATCAAGACTTGACATAAGAAGGTAACTGCCGGATGTGGTCTGAGTCAGATTTATTATCTGTCGGACATAACCCTCCTGAACATTCGGTCCCGTCAGCAGGAAACTGGACTGTGTCAGACTTCCGCCGCTCTTGTGCATGGATACGGCCGCCATGTCTGCCCCTGCTGCCATGGCAGCCACAGGGAAATTATCTCCGAAATAAAAATGCGTCCCGTGAGCCTCATCAGCCAAACAGAGCATTCCGGCTTTATGTGCCATATCGACTATGGCCTTTATATCCGAACAGATACCGTAATATGTGGGATTGTTCACAAGAATCGCCTTTGCATCGGGATGCTCGGCAATCGCACGCGCTACCTGCTCTCTCTTCATGCCGAGTGCGATTCCCAGCCGCTTGTCAACATCGGGATTTACGTATACCGGCACTGCGCCGCAGAGAACAAGTGCATTAATGACACTCCTGTGCACGTTTCTCGGCAGGATAATTTTTTCACCGCGCTTCACAACCGTAAGTACCATGCTCTGAACCGCACTGGTCGTTCCTCCCACCATCAGGAAAGCGTGTGCTGCGCCAAATGCATCAGCTGCAAGCTCCTCGGCTTCCCGGATAACAGATACCGGATGGCACAGATTGTCAAGCGGTTTCATACTGTTTACATCAACTCCGACACACTGCTCTCCCAGGAATTTAGCCAGTTCGGGGTTGCCCCTTCCTCTCTTGTGTCCCGGTACGTCAAACGGTACCACTCTCATTTTTCTGAAGTTCTCAAGTGCCTCATAAATAGGGGCATTAGCCTGATCAAGTCTCATAAAAATTCTCCTCGAGCTTATTCTATTCCCGAACGTTACCGATTGCAGTCAGCCCGTAAGCAGACTTACAGCCGGTACGCATTGCTGCCATGTAGCGAACGGGAATGTTCGGAAAAAAAAACAGGACCGGTCTCACCAATCCTGCTCATAAAGTCATAATATATGCCAAAAAACGCACAGTATTTTTGTCAGAGTCTATATAGCAATTACACTTTTACTACTCTTATTGACCAGTATAACAAGATAGCGAAAACGCTTTTTTGCAATAATGCAATCAATAAAGCAACGAAAGTTGCCAATCGGCAGTGGACCCGGCTGTCCGTGTGGCCTCAACCCCCGACGGGGTGGTCCAAAAATTGCTCTTTAAAAGACTCAAACATAAATATCTTTTCAAAAAGTAAGGTCATTTTATCATTTATGTTTTTGCATGTCAAGAAGAAAATTACTTCACATCCACTTGTAATTCAATTATATAAAAATGATATTTATTCTATCGGATTCCCCAAAGGAATATCCAGAAGCTCCCGGTTTTCAATGATTTTCTTCAGCAGTATGACGCCTTGAGAATAGTAGAAGCCGTCTGCCACACGCTCGTCAACGGTTGTACCGATATCGAGCAGATCACGGACTTCACGGCTGCCGTCGGGGTAAATCACTTCTTCCTTATGGATTTTGCCAAGGGTAACGACCATGGAGTTTGTTCCGTAGTTATTTAGATGGTGGTAAATAGAGGACATTCCCACGCTTCCCAGATTACTGACAAGAATGGAACAGTAGTTGATGTCTCCGTCAGTCAGGAAAGAGAGATTGGCGCCGAAATAATCCAATTTTCGCAGTATTATAAAAAGAACGGTAAGTATTCCGTGGGGAAGGCGTGCCAGCTTTTTTATTGTGCGGTCCACCGTGCTGATGTGACCGGCGTTTTCCTTTGCACGCTGGAAGGACGGGAGCGAATCGTTAATCCGGTTAAGGTCGCACATCTTTGCCGCGACTTTATCGGTGTTTTTGTCAATAACAGGCTGCGTGTCACGGGGAAGTATCTCAAGAGCCAGAATATCGTGCCCGTCTTCGTCCTGAGAAATATACAGCTGCTGCGGTAATTTGTCGCTGACGCGACGCAAAAGCGGCGCAGCATGTCGCATGCGACATGCTTTCTTAAAAAGAATATTGCAAATTATTAACTGTATCTATATAATATTTTCAATGATACTAATCACAGTTGCCGAAATTAATGTCAATAGACCTGACAGGAGCCCGAATGATGGAAACCGATGAACTGATATACAGTCGTTACCTTTCAACACATAATGAAGACGATTTCCGCATTTTGCTGGAGCGTCACAGGGACAGTCTGATACTGTTCCTGATGAACTATGTCCACAACCCGGAGGACGCGGAGGAGCTGATGCTTGATGCTTATGCTGAAGCAGCGGCGGGAAGCGGTTTTTCAGGTAAAAGCTCCTTCAAGACATGGCTTTTTTCCATTGGCAAGAAGAAGGCACTTATGCGAATTCGAAAGAAGCACTTCCTGTTTTTTGTGTCCGAAGAACAGGCGGACGCAGAGGAATCACCCTGTGAGACTCCCGAACTGGAGCTTCTCGACAAAGAACGCAACCTTCAGCTGTATCAGGCACTCGGAAAGGTAAACGGAGAATATCGGCAGGTTCTGATTCTGCTGTATTTTGAAGAAATGTCCTACGAAGAGATAGAACGGGTTTTGGGGAAAAACCGTAAACAGATATATAACCTGGCTGAGCGCGGTCGCAAGGCTTTGAAGAATGAACTCGAAAGGATGGGTTTTGACAATGCGCAATACTGATGAACAGCTTCGTGAAATCATGAAGCGTGCCGATAAAATTAACGAAAGAAAAGAAATACACAGGCATATTCTTACAGGTGCTTTGGCCGTCTGTGCGTGCCTGCTCCTGTTAATCGGAGCCTGTATTTCACTTCCGAATCTAAAAATCAGCACGCAGGAACAGACTATACGTCAATACGGCAGTCTGCTTCTGGAAACCTCGCAAATAGGCTATGTAGTGATAGGTGCGCTTGCATTTGCCCTTGGAATATGTGTTACGATACTCTGCATCCGTTGTAAAGAACTGCACCATGGAGAAAAACATTAAAAATGAATTCAGAAGTTTATTTGGATCTGCTTCGAGCCGTCATACTGACGTTTGTTCTCATAAAAACCATTCAACTGATAACACAGAAAAAAAACAATTCCGGTGAAATATTCTTTGCTCTGGCCGTTGCATGCCTTATTCTTACCGATATGTACTGGCTGGTGTATGACTTACTCCGTCCGGATGACAGACTGCCCTTTGCCGCCAACGAATTTGGCGAGTGGGCACTTTTTTTGCTGCTCGGGAAGTCACTTTCATTCAAACACCCGATTCGATTTTCCGAAGCAAAGCTCGAACTTATCGGTATCGTATTGTTCGTCGCAGGCAATGTCGCATTGTGGATCGGCTGGTCGGATGAATGGATGCAGGATATCCTGACCGGTCTGGTATTTGCGTACTTTTTATGTTCACTTGCATTCAGGATTATTGAGGAAAAAGCTTTTTCAGGCTTTATATGGAAACTTCTTGGCATTATTAGTCTGGTTCTGATTGCGGCACAGACAGCCACCTTCCTCGTACCCGACAGACTCTTCAAACCTCTCGATCTGTTCTGCTATATTCTGATGTTTGCGACTGCTGCCTTTTTACTTGTCAGAGCCGTTATATCAATCATACAAAAAAACCCCGGGACGCACAGCGTATGCCATTCCTTCATTGCTTTTGCATGGATAATTGTTACAATGTATATGAGCGCCGACGCATTTCACGCAGTAGCCTATGCGCTTTCCGCACTCTGCTTCCCGTTGATGTATCTTGCACTGAAAAAGGAGGCATCCGTATGATTTACGCCGAAAATATTCTCCTGTGTATTGCGGTTCCTTTTTTTATTTCGCTTCTGTTCCTTCGCGGTGATGTGCGCCGGTTTATTTCGGCCTTCCTGCTGGGTATGGGCATATGCCTTGTTTCCGCCTACATCAACGGATTTCTGGGTATTGTCGCCAACCTGAACCAGAATGATACCTCTGTGTTTATTTCACCCATGGTCGAGGAGCTGATAAAGCTCCTGCCGCTGCTGTTTTTCCTTGTAATGTTCGGAATGGAGGAACGCAGCTTTATCATGCAGGCAGTAGCCATAGGTACAGGCTTTGCCACCTTTGAGAACTGCTGCTATATCCTGACCTTCGGCGCTGAAAGCCTGCCCTACATCCTGATTCGCGGACTGGCTGTGGGCGTAATGCACATTGTCAGCATAACCTCTCTGGCTCTGTGGCTCATTTTTGTAAAGCGCATGAAATCACTCTCCTTCCCCGCAGTTGTCGGAGGTCTGAGCCTGGCAATGATTTTCCACGCTCTTTACAACCTGCTGGTATCCGTAAAAGGCATCACAAGCATAGTCGGATATCTGCTGCCCATGCTTACGGCAGTGTGCCTGTATCCGGTATTCCGCAGACTGTATAAAAAAGAGAACGAGCATTAAGAAGAACTGAATGCCCTTGGTCTGTTCACAAGTCTTCCGCAAGGATGCATTCACTTTTTGCTAAGTAAGCAGACAACAAAGGGACTGCCGATCGGCAAAATCATTTGCCAATGCGACAGTCCCTGTTTATAATCCCGCCTGTGTCAAATCTGTCAGGATTTTCACCGGCCCCGGTGAACTGCATATTTACGCCCGGCACCGTTTCACCGCTAACAGAATAACAGAAAACCCGGCTTAGGACTCATAATCCCAAGCCGGGTTTCTTTAAGTTTTTTAAAGATTGGTATGAGCAGTCAGTTAACCCTGACACACTGCATTATCGGCATCACCATGAAGCAGTTCCATTCGGATAGAGATTAATATTGCCATATTTACCATCTACCATAGTATCCTTAAATCCATTAACACCATCCCAATAGTACTGGTTGCCCTGCTGGTCATAAATAGGCTGATTATTATCATCGTATACAAGCCAGCCCTTTATAGTACCCCCTTCCGGAGCACTCAAAATATCTGCAGGGATATTAGCAGTATGATACATTGTCTCATATCCATTAGTCCCAAACGTTGTTGCATTCGTATGATTCGGGAACTGACCTTCTACCGTCTTTATGTACCGATACGGACGATGCACCGTAACCGTATAAGCAACGTCACCACACTCTACCCAGTTCGCATAGAGAGTCATAATATCATTTTCTATGGTCAGATCTTTCGGGAAATCTACCGGATCATAACGCTTACCATCCTTTTCCAGATGTCCGTCAACCAGCTTATATCCCTGTCCATTTGGTTTGGTATACCAACCATCATATCGATACCACTTGTCAATTGTCTTATAATCGCCCCAAAAAACGTAATCGGTCATAAAGTTATAGTCAAAGCCATGGGCATCCTTGACACTGTTATCAAAGCATGTTATATCAATCCAAGGGAAAAACCTGAAAGATGAAGGTCTACTAACGTAACCGCCTACACCTTCATCCCAGTGAAGTTTGTATTCTATCACCTCAAATACTGCAGAAAGATATATTGTATCACCGTCCTTCAATTCTTCAAATTCAATATAATGACCGCTCACATCTGTATTAACATAAAGCCAGCCTTTTTGTGGACTATCCTCAAGAATATCACCTGTACGCCACTTCGAGAATTTATATCCTGTTACGTTTAGATTACTCATATCCGGAAGATCATTTAAATAATTGCTAAAAGCATAATAATCATATGTAACCGTCAAGTTTTTCAACATAGACCTATCGGATACCAGCTTGTCAGGTATATACCATTGTTTACCCAAATCATCTTCACCAATCAGCCTAACTTCAATATTAATTGTAATTGGCTTCCATACAGGATACAGATAAATGCAACCGTCAGGCTCTTGTGTAAGATTCTTTACTTCCTGTCTGTCACTATAGTCTACTAAGCTGCTTCCGTTTTTCTTTGTCCAACCCAAAAAAGTATAACCAGTTCGTTTATACTCGTTTTCAGCAAGTTTCTGAGCTGTTCCATATTCAAATTGTTGAGGATACCTGTTGGTTGAGAAATAAACATAATATTGGTTGTATGCATAGGATACGGTACAGGTTAAATCTGATGCCGGCATAGTATTTATTTCGTTGTAATAAACATTCTCTGCAACCTGAACACTTACGGTCATACCTTCCTGTTCCAGATTAGGTTTCTTGATTTCAGTACCAAAATATACCATTCCATTAGTATATTCCTGGCCATCAAGAACTGATGAATACCTGTCTTCCGCCATCGTGTATGATATCGAGAACTTATTACGCTCGTAAAACAGATTTAGAACAAGACCTGATTCGATATTTATATTTCCTTCTGTCAAAGGCTCAGAACTCTCTATGTTTTCACCTATTTTAGCGTAAACAAACTTCAGTCCGCCCCCTTCAAAATAGTTGGTGTTCACAAAATCTGCCAATGGATATGATTCGGGTTCACTAACAGCTTTTATTTCCATTATAGGAGTTTCAGGATATTTACCCTCTTTATCCATAATATAATGACGTACAGAAAATTCTGTCGCATGGTAAATCCAATCTGCAGTCAGTTCAACAGTATCACTCTGCTCAAGGAGTTTTCCGGTGTCAAAATAATTACCACTTTCGTCTTTCCAACCTCCAAAAACATAGAATTCAAGTTTAGGGAAATCAGAAGACTGGAATTTCTGTCCATATCTGAATGTTAGCTCTATAGACGGTTTATTCTCCCCATTCACCTCAAAGTAAGCAGATTCACCATTAGTACCCACACCTGCATTTAATTTCACTTTAACGTTTTTCCTGTCATAATATAACCTAAACACAGTACTTCCGTCGCATTCAATCCTATCCCAAGAATTAGTATCTTTAGCATATTTATTTGCTTCAAAATGTTCATACGCTAAATATTTTGCTTCAACGTAAGTGTCCACCGTTCCGCGCAATTGTTCACGTTTATCAAGGTAATAGCCGTTAGCATCAGCATACTGTAAATAATGCTCTACCGTATATTTGATATCATCTCTGGGAAGCCATTTTGCATAAAGTGTTACATTCTCAGCAGGCATTATGAAATTGTTAAAATCGACAAGTGAACCTTCCGAATAACTACTGTCGGTATACCAACCGTCAAAGTAGTAGCCGTCTCGTAAATGAACAGGTCTCTCCGGTTCAGAGACCATCGTTCCCCATGCCAGAGTATTTGTATGCTTGAAACTTTCGTTCATATAAACCAGGTTGTATTCTTTTTTGTTGTAATGGAACTTAATTACCGTATCTCCAAATGCTGAGATGACAGGGGTTTCGTAATCTCCGTTAAAATCCACCCAAGTTCTATCGTAATAGGTCTGATCGGTATACTTTAAAGTATAATCTGCATCGTCAATAGAGATTGCACTGCCTGTTGTTCCCTCAAAATATAACTTCTCTACAAGCTCATCAACGTATGTTATCGGATTTTTAACATAGAAGTCTATCTCATACGGTGTATCTTCAGCCGGTTTCCACTCCGCAGCGTAAGTTCCCGAAGCGGTAACAATAAAGTTTCCGTCTTCATCAGTCTCTAAAGGCTTGCCGGTTGCGACATCCTTATAGCCCATGAAAATATAACCGGGCATGACAATGATAGGCGCATGCTGAAGTGACCCATGACAAACCGAATATTTCAAAGGCATAGTTTCTTCGGCTATTTCATTTTCATTCCGGATTTCAAGATTGCCGTAGGTGAAGGTCACATCATAACTTTTGACCTTGTAATATATTTTAATAACTGACTGTCCGTCGGGACTGATGGAATGTACAGCAGAATCAAAGTAAAATATATCTTCTCTGTTCTTTAAAAGCTCACCGACAGCCGGTACGGAATCTGTTTCTCCTGTCCTGTAATCGGTAGAATCGTAAACATATCTGCCGCTTGAATTACGGATGTAGTGCTCGACTGTATAAGGTGTATCCTTTCTGGGAATCCACTTTGCATATACCGTAATACTCTTGTTCTCATAATCGGGCATCTTTGCAGGGAATACAAATTTCTGACTGCAGCTCTCGTCTGTATACCAGCCGCCAAAGATATAGCCCTGCTTCGTAGGATCCGCCGGAACAGTTACCGTATCTCCGATAGCCAAAGCAATGGTCTTTACCTCTACTCCGCCCTTCGAATCAAAGTGAATCATCCTTGCATTCGCAGGGTCAGACCATATGATCTTTACCGTCTTCTCAATCGGCTTGGTAGTGAATGCAAGTGCATTTCCCGTCCATACGATCTTCATCTCTGTTTCTTCTTTGATTGACTCACCCTCGGGCACATTGATGCTAACAACATTGTTCAGAGGATTATAGCTGAATTTCTTGTTTGTAAAAGAGATGTCGTAGTGACTTTCGCCTCCGTCATTATAATTGCCTACACCTGTTGTGCCTTCCTTCAGGTCCAGATAGTCCATGTCAAAAAGACTCTTTGTGAAACCGTAGCTTCGTTTTCCGACTATTTCGACAGGCAGATAGTATTCACCGGCACCCGGTGTGTCGGCAAAGCCGGTTACATTGTGCTTGTCGCCTACTGTCAGGAGCGGCCACTGGTTTTCATAAAGTGTAGGCTCATAGGTCAGCTTGTCACTGCTGAAGAGTTGCGCCTTAAATTTTATTTCCAGATAGAATCCAAGTTCAAAGTACAGAGCACCGCTGCAGTATTTTTCCTTCTCTTTGACACCGGCGTCATTTATCCACTCGGAGTATTTGAAATAGAAATATCCCCATAGCTGTGCATACGCTCCCGCTTCGGCCGTTATACCTACGGAATCCAGTTTGGTGGACAGAAGACCTACAGCCAGCTCAAGCTCAATACCGACCTTGATTCCCGCAGTTCCGAATACATAGAATTCAAACGTTAAATTCTGCTTTTCAAGATCTGTTTCTGTTGATGTTACCTTCTTTTCCTTTACACTGATGTTGTAGGTATATCTTTTTGCTTCACCGACCTCAAACTTTGCACCCATGGTAATGTAAAGATTTGCGCTTACCACAAAATCAGCCGAGATGCTGAATGCAAGGATATGAAGAGGATCGATTCCACCCTCAACATTGAAGATTTCCTTCTTTACGATGGGAATCCAGCTGTCACTTGACTCCTTGATAAATTCCGCATATTTTGATGAAAGCGTATCGCCCTCTTCTTCGTCGCCGTCACCGCTGAAGGCTCCTCCCATGAAGCCCTTCTTGGTTGCAAGCTCTGTCATCTGATTTCCGATATTTGCGATGAACTTGCCGACACTTTCGTTGCTGTTTTTATCAAGCTTGTCAACGCCTAATTTCTCCCACTGGTTGCCAATGATATCATCTTTCTTGTCGTCCTTCTTGTTTTTGTCATCATCGTCCTTTTTGTCATCATCGTCATCATCATCGTCCTCTACTGTCTTTAAGGTAGCGGTAATTCCAACGCTGGTGAAGCTTCCGAGATCAATGTTTGCGGTAGCCTGATAGTCCGCAATGTAAGGGAATATCCATGCCGTCTTCCAGACAGCTCCACCGCTGATATTTACATTCAGAAGCACTTCCTCAAGGAAGCATGCCTCGATTTCAAGCTCAAGATGACCGGTTTTAAGCTTGTCGGATTTAAATTCGACAACTATCTTCATTCCAAGCTCTACGCTGAGACCGTTCTGACCCTTGTAATGATTCAGCTTGCCCGGCTTGATGTTGACATAGATATCCGTATCTTCTTTTTTTAGCGATGCGGTAGCACCCATCAGCTGAAGGCTGTTTATATCTTCTTCGGTGGAAGAATCGGCGAGTTTTATGTTGTATGACTCAAGGTCAAGATCAAAATCGTCATCCAGCTCCTTGTATCCGTCAGTCTCAAGTGCGAGTGCAACAAGGTATTCAGCAGCGTCGTCAAGGAATCCGCTGGCCTTGGCCTGCTGCTTTATATCCTCCTCCATTTTGCGGATTTCCTCTTCAGTCAGGTCGATATCCGCATTTCTGGTGTTATACAGATCCATGGAAGCCATTACTTCTTCCTCTGTGACATCCTCGTATTCGATGATATATGCTCCGGATATTTTTTTGACACTCGTTACACGTCCGTAGCCCTCCATTATGCTGTTTTCATTGAGTTCACCCTCACTGCCTGAAAAAAGAACAAGGTAATCGCCCACATCAACCGTTGTATAGAAGTCCAGACCCATTAATCGGGAAGTAGTATCCGAAAAACTTGTATAAGCAACATCAATTGTTATCGAATGGTTATTTTTATCATTATCTTCATCATAATCAATCGGTATGGGAAGCACCTCTACAAACTTAATTACATCTTCAGCATACACAGCAGTGTCACAATGCTTCCCAGTACAAATGCAATCAAGGCCGTAAGTATGTACCCTCCCGCTTCAAAGCCCATCAGGAATGAACCGTACACCGTACCTTCCGAACCGGGGGACGCCCCTCCGGTCTCGGTCGCATAATGAATTACCAGTATCAGCAACGCTGTCAGTGCGACGGACGCTGCAGAAATAATCCGGTTCTGCTTCTGCTTCCGTCGAACAATCACTATATTTCTCCGACGCATTATTTCCGATAATGCTTCCTCTGTACTGTATTTCAATAGGCATTCACCTCCGATCTTTATATATTTTTTCTATGTCTTACACCTATTAGTTGCGCTTTCTTTCGAATTTACTCACTTAAAAATAAAATTTTTTTGCATGACTGAGAAAATGGTCTCTTCAAAAGAAAAACCGGAAATGTTGCCAAACTCCTTTGAATGGCTCTGAGGGAACTTATTTTACAACTCACAGTGACAAAAACCGAAAACAAAAACGTGCGCATCAGCGCAGTGTTCATAAAACAGTAATACGGAAAATGAGCACTGTCGTTATCGGATTGGCTGACAAAGAGATACCGAGCAATGTGAAGTTATCAACATTGCTCGGTATTTTTGATTGTATATTTTTTAAAATTCTCAACACTGTTGAGATTTTTCGCTTCATCCTCTGCGAGATTATATAATTCAGCGAGTTTTCTTTGGAGAATTTTCTTGTCAATCAATTTTGTTTTGTATTCTGCAAATATAATATTCCCGATGATATTGACAGGGACAATGATAATATTTGGCGTCTGCTAATAGAGGAAGCTGATTCCGGTGGCAGAAGCAATTAATACGATGTGACAATCACTATCTTTCGTCACCCATATAGAACAGAGCCACCGTACCGGGACCCGAGTGTGCTCCGATAGTAGGAGAGACAAAGCTGAACATGAATTTTGTTATTCCAAGTTTTTCCTTAACCAGATTACCTACAAAGAACGCGTCCTCTTCGGCATTCGCATGAGTAATGATAACCATTTCATTTTTGTTGTTTCCGATATGCTCAGCCATATTATCAACCATGGCTATGAGAGATTTTTTTCTGCCCCTGACATTCCTGAGCGATACAAGGCGACCCTCATTATCCATGTGGAGTACCGGTTTCACATTTATTATAGTACCAAGCACAGCAACAGATTTGGATATTCGACCGCCTTTTTGCAGATATGCCAGACTGTCCACGGTAAATTCATGACATATACTGAGACGGTTGTCTTCACACCATGATACTATTTCATCCATGGAATGCCCCTCTTCCTTCATTTTGATGCAGTAATACAGTAATAACCCCTGACCGCCCGATGCACAGAATGAATCAATAACTCTGATTTTTATGTCCGGATACAGCTCCTGAACCTCACGGGCAACCATCATAGCGTTACTGCAGCTTGACGAAAGCTCCGATGAAAAGCTGATGTGAACAATACTGAAGCCTTCAGCTGCATATTTTGAAAATACTGTGTTGAGGTACGCCGGATTTGATGAAGCAGTACTGACTTCAGCGCCAGCTTCCATTTTTTTGTAAAACTCATTGACTGAAAGCTGTCTTTCCTCACCGTATACCACACCGTTCACGTTGTAATACAGGGGTATCACGGGTACATTATGTTCAAGATAGTATTCTTCCGTAAGGTCTGCTGTCGATTCTGTTGTAATAATAAATTTTTCGTTCATGTCTGTTGTCGCTTTCTGTGTATTTTTTACCATTTTTTGAGTTAATTTTAGTTTTTTGTGGGTTGTGGATTGGGTTTCGGGTTTGGTTTCTTGGGCTTTGGGGTTGTTTTTTGAGTTAGGTCCTTGGTTTTTAGTTTTTGGGTTTGGGTTTTTGGTTTTGGCTTTTGGTTTTGGTTTTGGTTTTTGGTTTTTGGTTTTAGTTCTTGGTTTTAGTTTTTGGTTCTTGGTTTTAGTTTTTGGTTTTTGTATTCTGATTTTGCTACATAACGGTATCCTTCTCCATCTCATGTATTATTCTGACTTTATCTCGTGTCTCTATCAGAAAGCTTCTCATTTTGCTTCTCACTTTTGTCATACTCCTGTTTCAGATTCCGCACGATTAAAATCATGTCTTTTCAGATTCATAGTATTGATTTCTGTTTTATACAGATATATGTTACCTTAATATATGAATGTAATACTCTATAGCATACAGTTGCTATGTGTCTTTATGTGTTTATCTGTTTCTTCTTCACATAGTAATCAAATTCTTATTTGTAATCATTCTATCCTTGCACGTAGTTTTTAAAACCACGTAAATATTAACACACAATTATTGCATAGTCAATATAGAAATTGATGTAAAAAAAATGCGAAGAGTTCTACTTTTTATATAGTTTTTTGTCTTTTCATAGATTTATTGGCGATAATTCTTTCAGCCGATTGATATAATGAAAAAAAGTTACTGTTTACCATATAGCCAAATGACAACTACCACAAGCCTGGTTGTAAAGTAATTGTCATAATGTTTACTATTCACAGTCGGGTGTTTTTGAGGAATATTTTTGGAATGTTTTTGGAATGTTTTTGGAATGTCTTTGTGAATGTTTTTGTGAATGTTTTTGTGAATGTTTTAAGGAATGTTTTTGTGAATGTCTTTGGGAATGTTTTTGTGAATGTCTTTGGGAATGCTTTTTGATATTTTTGGGGAGTGTTTTTTAAAGGATTTTTATTGGAATGTTTTTAAATCTTTTTTGGTGTCCATTGAACGCAAGTAAAAATATCGGATAAATCGTTGCAGCTCCTCCGAAATAAGAAAACATGTCGCTGCAAAAGCGTGTACATACCCGCGGAGCGTTTTTTACCTTACAGGACGCAATTTCCCATAAAGTAAAAAACGTGCATAAACGATAAGTAAATCACCGAATCGTTTATGCACGCTTTACAGAATGCTTTTAATAGTTACTCACCATAAGCAGGAATCTCCTTCCGAAACGCATTCATAATCCCTGCCTGCTTCGCAATCAGTCACCGCTTCGCAGCTTGTGGCTTATCATCTCTGATAGATTCTGTTCAGTCTGGCTATCTTCGCGGCCAGTGCGGGTGTACAATCCTTCGTTGTAATCCTCCATCTCCAGTTGCTTCCGAAGGTAGAAGGCGCATTAAGTCTGGCTTCTGAACCGCAGTTCAAGAAATCCTGCATCGGAATCACCGCAAGCTTTGCCACACTGCGGAATGCCGTATTAATCATTGTCCATGCCGCATCCTTTGCACTGATTTTACCGCAGCCGAGATACTCACTGATATATGCCTTCTCATCGTCACGCAGGCTCTCATACCAGCTTCTGGTGGTATCATTGTCATGCGTTCCCGTATAAACCACACAGTTCTCAACATGGTTGTGCGGAAGGTAAATGCTCGGATCATACGGATAGAACGCAAACTGAAGAACCTTCATTCCGGGGAATCCGCTATCGGTAAGCAGCTGCTTTACGGAATCGGTCAGGAATCCCAAATCTTCGGCGATTATCGGTCTGTCTCCGATGCTTTCACGAATGGCGTTGAACAGAGACATGCCGGGGCCCTTCTTCCATCTGCCGTTTCTTGCGGTTGTCTGCCCCGCCGGAATCGCGTAAAATTCATCAAAGCCTCTGAAATGATCTACTCGCACCACATCATAAAGCTCAAAACAGTGCGATACTCTCGATATCCACCACTTGTATCCCGTTCTCTTGTGATACGCCCAATTGTAAATCGGATTGCCCCAAAGCTGACCGTCCGCACAGAATCCGTCAGGCGGGCATCCCGCAACCTCTGTCGGATTTCCGTTCTCATCGAATTCAAAAAGCTTCTGGTTCGCCCATGCGTCAGCGCTGTCGAAAGCCACATATATCGGTATATCACCAATGATTTTTATTCCGTTTTCGTTCGCATAGCTCTTCAGCCTGAGCCACTGTCTGTTGAATATGAACTGGTTAAATTTATAAAATTCAATATCCAAAGCATATTTTTTGCGCGCCGCTTTCAGTGCAGACGCTTTTCTGGTCTTGATATCCTCCTCCCAGTCAGCCCAGCACGCCCCGTTGTGATCTGCCTTTATTGATACAAACAAAGCATAATCGTCAAGCCAGTACGCATTCTCTTCACAGAATTCCTCATATTCGGGATTGTCACTGTAATCGCTGTTCTTATATGCGGTACGCAACAGCTTAAGCCTTGTATTATATATTTTTCCGTAATCGATAAATCTCCTGTCATCGCCGTAATCTGCTCCGGCGCAGTCCTTCCGCTTCAGCAGTCCTTCTTCAATCAGCTCCTCAAGGTCGATAAAATAAGGATTGCCGGCAAATGTCGATATACTCTGATATGGTGAATCACCGTACCCTGTAGGTCCCAAAGGCAGTATCTGCCAGTTTCTGCATCCCGTGCTTTTCAGCCAGTCGACGAAGTCATATGCCTCCTTGGAAAATCCGCCTATTCCGTATTTTGTAGGCAGACTGGCTATCGGTAATAAAATTCCGCTCTCTCTCATAAACACCTCCGCTATATACTTTTGGTAGTATCATCCTGATACCCCTATTGTTTTTTCCTGTGAATTTTCAAAATAATCGTATAATGATAACTACAAAACGACCTTTATGATATAAGTTATTATACCATTTGATAAGATAAATGATTATTATAATTTTATGAAATTTATCGTTCAAAAAAACCGGAGCCTGCTTTTTACAGCAGAGCACCGGTCTTTTCTAAGTCTTTTCTAAGTATTTTCTTAGTCTTTTCTGAGTATTTCCGTACCTGTTTCGGGTTTTCCCCGATTCTTTTGAGTATTTCCGTACCTTTTTCGGGTTTTCCCCGATTATTTTTTTGAGTTTTTCATAAAGCTTTTTGATATACTGTAAGAATGACACAATTCATAATGAACGCCAGACTGAAGCATGCTTCAATGCTTGCGAACATTATCTTATTACCCGACTATGTGGTTTGAGCAGGCTGTGAATGGTAACGTTCTGTTTATATCCCGGCAGTTTCCACTTTGGGGAAAGTTACTTCAAATCTCGTTCCGATTCCGCTTCGTGATACTACCTGAGCGCTTCCTTTATGTGCATCTATAATCCATTTTGCAATTGACAGCCCCAGTCCTGTTCCGCCCGTCTGCCCGTTTCTGGCTTCATCGGCACGATAGAATCTTTCAAATATGTGTCCAAGATCCTTTTCCTCAATTCCTATACCTTCATCCTGTATCATATATGAAACCTGCCCATCCCTTTCGGACACTGCGAGTATAACCGCATCGCCTTCAGCCGTGTACTTCGCGGCATTCGTGACAAATACACGTATTGACTGCTTTATCAGTGCCACATCTCCGTGCATCATGCACTTAATTTTTCCACCGATTCCGCTTTCTCCGTTTATCCCGGTTCGTGTGTCATCAAAGTCCTCATCCTGCTCGTATTCGGAAACAGGACGCCCGTTCAGCTTCAGTTCGTATCTGTGGCGCTCATCTATGAGAAGTGACTCCTCCCATACCTCCTTCACTACATCAGCCAGATTAAAATCAACCATATTCATGCTGCATCTTCCACTGTCGCCGCGTGCCAGAAAAAGCAGCTGCTCTATCAGTTCCTTCATGTATTCGGTTTCTTTTTTCAAGGCTTCTATTGACTCGGCCAGAACGGCGGGATCCTCGGTTCCCCATCTGTCCAGCATATTTACATATCCCTGTATCACCGCAATAGGTGTACGCAGTTCATGTGAAGCATCCGACACAAACCTGACCTGCTGCTTTTCATTTTCCTTCAAACGTCTGAGAAGCGTATTCAATGAGTTTTCTATGCTCTTTAAGTCTTCATCGCAGGTCTCTATTCTGATGTTGTCTTCGTCAGCCCGTACATTCGCTATGGCCTGTTCCAGATTTTCGAGATGCTTCCTGTTATTTCTGTAATTATCGGCATTCTGCTTCGCACTTTCATTCGTGTCACTATGCTTTGCATTGCTGTTTGTGGTTTTATGCTTCGCATTTTCTTTTACTGTGTTGCTGTTCAATCCGCTGCGCTCTGCATTATTTGCGGTGTTGTAATTTGCACCGGAGTTCGAGGCGCTGTGCTCTGTATTATTTGCAGTGTTGTACTTTGTGTCGCTGTTTGAGGCGCTGTGCTCTGCATTATTTGCAGTGTTGTACTTTGTGCCGCTGTTTGAGGCGCTGTACTCTGCATTATTTGCAGTGTTGTAATTTACACTGCTGTTCGGTGAATTTGCATAGTTTCCGGTGTTTACTCTTCCCGTACCCGCATAACCGCTCCTGCCGTAGGGCATATCATAAGCCGCGCCGTTTCCGGAGTCATATCCGTATCCGCCCTGCATTCCGCTATATCCACCGGACATGTTGTTAAAGCCAAACTGCATTGCACCGATTTTCTCGGCTGCTGCTGCCAGTTCATCTATGGGTTTCAGCTTTTCCCGTATTTTCCCTGTCCCGAACATGGCAAATATCAGCCCCAGAAGCTGATATGTCAGTATTGCAAGAAACACATATCTCATCGGTTCAAGTATTTGTGTTACGGAAACCTCTGCAACTGCCCCGGCGGTCGATTTCATGCAGAAGAGAACATCACCGTTTTTTTCCGTTTCGAAATATATCTTTGTTATATCCTTTAATCCGGTATCAAGTTCGTTCATCGCCTTCATAAATATTCCTGCCATGAACAAAATTCCCAGGAAAAGATCAAACAGTATCGTCGATTTTAGTTTTTTAAACCAGAAGCTGCGGTGTATTTTTCTGGCTATCGATGTTGTTTTTATTCTGTTGTCGCCCACACTTCTCACCTCCCGGTTATTTCTTTGCCGTACCCGACATTTTCTGTGTTCTCTGCTTTACAATATCCATCTCGCTCTGTTACTCCGGGGTTCTCTGCTTTGTAATTTCCGTCTTTCTCTGTTGCTCCGCGGTTCTCTGCTTTGTAATTTCCGTCTCTCTCTGTTGCTCTGCGGTTCTCTGCTTTGCAGCAATCATCCGGTGTCGTCAGCGTTGTTCCTTTATTGAGTAGCCGACTCCGCGCACCGTCGTTATAAACTTAATTCCGTAACGGTCATCTATTTTTGTTCTGATGTACCTGACATAAACATCAATTATATTAGTCTCTCCGACATAATCATACCCGCAAACATCCGAAATCAGCTGTTCTCTCTTCAGTACGATATTCTTGTTTTTCATCAGAATATGAATCAGCTCGAATTCTCTGTTCGTCAACTCTATTTCTTCACCGTTTACGGTGACCTCGTGTCTGTCCTCGTCCAGTACAACACCGTTAACCTCAAGCCTCGATGTGTTTTCGGTTTCGGGTGCCGCCGGTGCGCAGTTCACCTGCCTTTTTTTCAGCGCCACACGAATTCTCGCCAGCAGCTCTTCTATTGCAAACGGCTTGGTCAGATAATCATCAGCCCCCGCATCAAGCCCGGACACCTTATCAAATACTGCATCTCTTGCGGTAAGCATTATTACCGGAGTGTCCTTTTCTTTTCTGAGGCGTCTGAGTACCTCCATTCCGTTCAGCAACGGAAGCATAATATCCAAAAGTATCAAATCGACATCAGAAGAGAGAGCCTTTTCAAGGCCCTCCCTTCCATCAAATGCTTTATCCGTTTCATATCCTTCGTGCTTCAGTTCAAGCTCAACAAATCTGGCGATTGACTGCTCGTCTTCGATAATAAGTATCCTGCTCATATTTTCTCCCTGTGACTGATAATTGTATAGTTTTTGCTCAGACCAACCAATTCTGATAATTCAAATCTGACAAGGATTTATGCGTGCCGTATCGTCATTTGACGGATGTTCTGCCGGTATTGTTTCATCAGTTCTGACCGAAATCGGCATTTCACGGATGTTCTGCCGGTATCGTTTCATCAGTTCTGACCGAAATCGCCATTTCATGGATATCCTGCCGGTATCGTTTTATCAGTTCTGACTGAAATCGTCATTTCACGGATGTTCTGCCGGTATCGTTTCATCAGTTCTGACCAAAATCGACATTTCACGGATGTTCTTCCGGTATCGTTTCATCAGTTCTGACCGCAATCGGCATTTCCGTTCATGGCGCAGTTCTGGTCATAGCCCATGCTGCCGTTGCCCCATTCACCGCCGACATTTCCATTCATTCCGTACCCACTGCCTTTAAATCCATTTCCATTCATTCCATAATTCTGACCGTTTTCGAAATTTCCATTCATACCACAGCCCTGTGCATAGCCCATGTTTCCGTTCATTCCGTTGTCCTGTGCAAATCCGGCATTCCCGTTCATTCCCTTGTTCTGTACACAGCCGGCATTTCCATTCATTCCGCAGCTGTTATTTGAGTTCTTGAAATTTCTCTTGATGTCGGTACACTTGTCGGTAGCCTTCCTGCAAAGCTCATTCATATCGAGATTAATCTTGCTGGCACCCTTGAACTGATAATGATAATCGAAAAACATTCCCACAACAAGCAGAGGGATACAAATCCAGAACCCTGTCATTATCAGGATTATAAAAATCAATACCGGCATTTCAAATATCTGCGTCGAATATCTGGATACCGCGAATTTGCTGTTCCAAAGCTTCTTCATGAATTTGGTAAAACCGTTTTCCTCGTCCTGCGCTTTTCCGGAATCATTATTGTTCCCGTAAACCTCAATTTCCTTCTTTGAACCGTTTGTTGAATATGCGGCGCCGCCCTTCGGTATTCTGCCGTTTTTTTCAAGACTTATCACGGTATCCAGGAGATCGTAATTATTCGCTTCAAGTGCTGCTTTTGCTTCTTCATACGAAACTCCTGTTTTTTCAACTATTTTTTCCACTTTCTCGTAATTATCCATTTTTTTGTCCGCCTCTGTATAAAGGCTTTCTCCTTTCAATATCCGGTGTTCGTAACAAACCAGCATGTGATACACCACAGGCTGTACTTCTGCGACAAACCAGCGACGTCTCTGTTCTGTCTGCTCCTTTAATATAACACCCGAAGATTAATCTAAAATGTGAGAAAAATTAAAAACAGATTAATTTACGTCTTAATTTTTTAGAAACTCTATCATTTTTCGAATACGGATAAATCACCCGATGCCGTATCAACAATGTATTTGCAGACTCCGTCGCCGCATGTATACCTGCCGTCTTTTTTCGATGTCGGTAATTCGCACATAAAATCTCCGGAAGCCGTATCATAGTCAAGAGTAAATCCGTTATCCTCCGGAATTCTCAGAGTTACATCTCCGCTGGCAGTCTCCACAGATATGTTCTCTATTTTTTTATCCGAGCTCAAAATAACATTTCCGCTGGCAGTTCCTACAGATACGTTTTCAACAGCTTCGGCAGAATTCAGGGTTACATTTCCGCTTGACGTATCAACACTGAATTTTCCGACTCCTGCAGCAGAAACAGTGATTTCTCCCGATGCGGCATCCGCATTAATTTCCTTCAAATATCCCGAGCACTGTATGTTCATATCGCCCGATGAAGTATCCAGTGAAACAAGCTCTGCTCCGTCTATTTCAACAGTTGCATCTCCCGATGCGGCATCAAGATCAAAATACTTTACATTATAAAATGAACCGCTTATGTTGCCTGATGCAGTATTTATATCAATGTCAGCCGCATCTGTCTTTTCAACTTTTACATCCGCTGATGCCGTATCTATATCAAGCTTCTCAAGGCTGACCGTTTGAGGCAGTGTAAGTGTCAGATTCTTCTGCAGATTCAGATATGTATTCACTTTACCTGATTTCTGATATTTTACATGAAGAGTTTTTCCATCTGTATAATAATGCACCGTCATGTTTTCATCAACTTCTTTGTTTGATGTCTCCTCGATTTTTACGGTATCGGAGTCGTGATACTTAATGTCTACACTTCCGGCACTCCAGTCGATTTCCACACTGTCAAAGCTGCACGTAAATTCTGCATTTCCTGCCTTGTACTTATCCGCGTCCTCATATTTTATTGTATTCAGGCTGCAGCTGCATAACGCAACAAAACCTAAAATCATCAATTTTACTAATACGATTTTTTTTAATTTGTTCAATTTTCTCATCGTTTCTGCCTCTCTCATTGTACTCTGTTGTTATTCTGTTACGTAACTCTACTTTATTTTTGTACTTGTATTTGTTTTTGTACTTGTATTTGAATTTGAACTTGTATTTGTACTTGTATTTGTACTTGTATTTGTACTTGTATTTGAACTTGTATTTGTACTTGTATTTGTACTTG
>JAZLIK010000012.1:0-26010 GCA_045617345.1 Lachnospiraceae bacterium
GGCGCAGGAAACTCCGATTCGAGTCCCGCAGCAGCTAATCCGGTTGAGAGCGGCGACAATGCCGGCGCAGGAAACTCCGATTCGAGTCCCGCAGCAGCTAATCCGGTTGAGAGCGGCGACAATGCCGGCGCAGGCAACCCCGAAACAGGCAATTCACAGGAACATGTGAGTAAATATCAGGTGCCGGACGGTCTTCAGGGATATATGACAAAAGACGGCTACTACAATGAATACTTCAATGTGGCACTTACTCTTTCAGAGGAATGGACAGGAAAGCAAAATGATGATTTTCTTCAGTGGATTGTTGGAGATATCACATCGTATTCAGCCTTCACCGGAATAAATATTACCGATATGTCTTCCCTTTGCTGTTCTCTCATCAAACCCGGCGAAGGAATAACAACAGATGCCATGTATCAAAATTACGTCACACAGCTTCCGATGTATTACGAAATGAACGGCTATACGATAACCGCTAACGAAAATTTACTGCTTCATATAGGTGATGCGGAATATCCTCTGAACAAGCTTGTAATATCTCAGGACGGTCAGGAGGTATACAACCTCATGGCTCTGGTTTCAAACGGAGATTACGTCATGCAGATACTCATAACCGCTCCATCCGAACAGGAAGCCCTGAACATAACAGAAATCATCTCAGCCTGCAAATAAATTGAAGTATACAGCGGATTCAGGTCTGATACCGATAAATTGAAGTATACAATTAACCCCGACAGAGGAAAAAGTCTGACGGGGCTTTTTTTATTTGTGATTTCATTAATTTTTATGGTGCGGAGACTCGTCTGTATTCAGGTTTATCCCGGCCTCACTCACAAAACGTGACAGTTCAAACTGTCTTCCGTATCGTTCTTCCGCGTGTACAATATACAGATGCTTTTTTGCCCTGGTCATCGCCACATAAAACATTCTGCGCTCTTCCTCTATATCGGACGTTGTCTGCGCCTGCCAGTACGGAGTATAGTCTTCACTTGCGTCAAGAATAAAAACAGTATCAAACTCCAACCCTTTTGCCGAATGAAACGTCATCAGATTTACTCCTTCATTCTCACTGTCCTTCTGCTGCGCCGTTTTTTCCGCTGCCTCCCGAAGAGTCTCTCCATACTCCTGTATAAATTTCTTCCATTCCCGATAACTGTTAAATCCTTTGGCAAGCTCCTGAACTTCGTCGACCACTTCCTTCAGTTCATCAAAATCGATACTTCGGGTCTTTGCATATTCCTTCAGGTAATCCTCATAACCGACCGCAAATCTGATGTACTTTACTGCCGCATACGGATCAAGCTTTCCGATATTTGTCAGATCGTATTTCAGTTTGTCTATCTTCTCCCGTACATAACATTTATCCCTGTTTGCCTCGTACAGATTTTCAAATGTAACCGTCTCACTTTTCAGTGAATCCCGCGTAATATATCTCTTGGGTCTGTTCATCACGGATAGCAGCACGGTTCTGGTTATATTTCCCTCAGCCATTTCCATATATGCACAAAAGTTCTTCGCTATCCAGTGATTAAAAATATTGGGTACGGTTTCCTTTGCCGTAAAGCTGATATTCTGCTCCTTCAGGCAGCGTATAAGGGAACGAGGTTCGGAATTTGTCCTGTACAAAACCGCGATTTCACGTGCTTCTATTCCCTCCCGTTCAAGCATCTGTATCATCTGCACAATATAATTATTCTCATCCTCAAGGTTTGCAAAGCTTCTGAAAATCACACTGTCCCGTCCGTTTCCCTCCGAGGTCAGCATTTTTTTGAATCGCTTTTTATTGTGTGATATAAGTCCGGCCGATGCCTCGACTATATGTTTTCCGCATCTGTAATTCTGTCCGAGAATTATTTTAACAGTATCTTTAAAATCCTTTTCAAAACGGAACATCATCTCCGGCGCCGCCCCGCGGAAGCTGTATATCGACTGGTCATCGTCACCCACAACAAATATGTTGTTCTGAGGTTTTGCCAGAAGCATGATAAGCTTGTACTGTAACGGACTGATATCCTGAAATTCATCAATCAGGATGTACTCGTAGCACTGCTGCCAGAACTCCAGAATATCTCTTCTCTCTTCGAATAATCGAAGACACATAAGCATCATATCGTCAAAATCAAGCTTTTTTTCAGAAGCAAGCTTTTCCGTAAAAGCACTGTACATTCTGACGAATCCGTCACCGCTGCAGGCTGCTGAATTGAACTTGTCCGGCGGTATCTCATTCCCTTTTACCCGACTGATTTCCTCCGAAACCGTTTGAACAAAATCCGCAGCTTCTCTTCCTTCCAGCTTCAGGCTCTCCGCCGAATCATATATCAGACGCAGCCTCTCATCCTCCCTTAAAATGCTTGATGCATCATAATGGTATGCATACCTGATAATTTTAAAAAACAACGCATGAAACGTACCAAAGGATACTCCCGCTGCTCCTCTGAACATTCTGCAGAAGCGTGTCTTCATCTCGGTTGCGGAAGCTTTTGTAAACGTAATCACAAGGATTTTCTCCGGTGGCGCATCGCATTCTTCAATGAGATATTTTACTCTCTGCGTAATCACGGTAGTCTTCCCCGACCCGGGCCCCGCCAGTATCATACACGGGCCGTTAACATGATGTATTGCTTTATTCTGCAGCTCATTTACCTTCATAGTATTCAAAAATCTCCCAACAAAACGTGCATCGGCGTTAATTCACAGTCCGAACAAGAACGCAATTCTCATAAAATGTTATTATTCACAGTCCGAACAAGAAAGCATGTTGCTTGCGACATGCTGCGCCGCTTTTGCGTCGCGTTAGCGACAAAATACCGCTGCAAAAGCGTGCGCATCCTCGCGGATCGTTTTTTACTTTATAGGACGTAATTCCTGTAAAGGAAAAAAGACTCACGATAACATCTGCTTAGCAACGTACCGTGAGTCTTTAAACACAGTAAAAAATAATCTCTGTTACACTTCTTAAGCTTTACGATAACCATTGGTTACAGTTTATCACATTCCGGACTGATTTTCAAGCATTTCTATGCCCTTCTTAATTCTGCGTACCGACTCGTCCTTTCCGAGAATAACCATGATTTCATATGCACCGCCGGGAGTCATCTGTTTTCCCGATACTGCGGTACGAAGCGGCCAAAGTGCCACACCGTTCTTGATTTCCTTTTCTGCGACATACTGTGCCACAAGCTCTGCGAGCGAATCTGCGTTAAAGGTCTCAAGTGCTTCAATTCTCGGAAGCAAATCCTTAAGTGATACCAGTGAATTCTCGGAATTGGTCTTCATCTTCTTGTGAGTATACATCTCGACATCATACTGGGGAAGCTCCTCAAAGAAATCGATTTTCTCAGGTATCTCTGTCAGCACTTCGATTCTGGTCTTCACGAGGTCAGCAATTGCCTTGAGATCGTAGTCCTTTGTTATTACCTGCTTAACATAGGGAATTGCAAGCTCATAGTATTTATCCGGCTCCATAGCCTTCAGATACTCTCCGTTCATCCACTTAAGCTTCACCATATCAAACACCGAAGGAGCTTTATTTATCTTTGTATAATCGAATTCCTTAATGAGCTCGTCAAGCGTGTATATTTCCTTGTTGTCCGCACCGCTCCAGCCGAGTAACGCCATAAAGTTTACAATAGCCTCGGTCACGAAGCCCTGCTCAAGCAGATCCTCAAACGATGAATGTCCGCTTCTCTTTGAAAGCTTCTGATGCTCCTCGTTTGTGATAAGAGGACAGTGTACATACACAGGCTCTTTCCAGCCGAATGCCTTGTAAAGGAGTGTATATTTCGGGGTTGATGAAAGGTACTCATTTCCTCTTACAACATGTGTAATCTCCATCAGATGGTCATCAACAACATTTGCGAAATTGTATGTGGGGAAACCGTCGGATTTGATAAGTATCTGGTCATCAAGTTCAGAATTCTCAACCGTAATAACTCCGTAGTTTGCATCGGTAAAGCTGGTGGTTCCGGTAGTCGGAACATTCTGTCTGATAACGAAGGGCATACCTGCTGCCAGATTTGCTTCAACCTCTTCCTTTGAGAGATTTAAGCAGTGCTTGTCATACTTTGTAATGGTCTCTCCGTTTACGGTCGATGTAAGTGACTCAAGACGCTCCTTCGTGCAGAAGCAGTAGTATGCATCTCCCTGTTCAACAAGCTGCTTTGCGTATTTCATGTATACACCCGTAGCCATACGCTCGCTCTGTACGTAAGGTCCGAAGCCCTTGTCTTTATCAGGTCCCTCATCATGTACAAGCCCTGTCTTTGCCATTGTTCTGTAAATAATATCTACAGCGCCTTCAACAAATCTTCCCTGGTCGGTATCCTCTATTCTTAAAATAAAATCTCCCCCCGCATGTTTTGCGATAAGGAACTCATAAAGCGCTGTTCTCAGATTTCCTACATGCATACGTCCTGTAGGGCTCGGCGCAAATCTGGTTCTGATCCTCTCCATCTCTTCTTCCTCCTGTTTTATTCGTTATTCTTTGTGAAATCATTCACTTTTAATCATTGTTTTTGAAAACCTATGCCCGATTATAGCATTGTTGTATTCGGAATACAAGTAAATCCGCCATTTATTGTAACTGTCCTCTTTGGCCCGTTACTGTCCTGCTATGAATGTGATTTGGACAGGCTGTAAATGGTAACGTCACCACAAGTCTCTATCTGTCACTGTTCGGATCGTAAGGAGTAAACATTCCGGTAAAACTCTTCTGCTGCTGTACCGGTCGGCTGTCACCGCCCTGATTCTCTGATGTTCCCGCACCCGGCTGAGAATTCTGTGTCCCAAAGCCTCCGTTTCCTACAACAGGGGCTTGAGGGTTCTGTGTCCCGAAAACCCCGTTTCCTCCGACCGGTGTTTGAGAATTCTGTGTCCCATAGCCTCCGTTCACTCCAACCGGTGCTTGAGGTGTAGAAAGTGTCATTCCGTTTATTTCAGTCTGTGCGTCAAGGAGTGCATCACAGTAATTTCTCGCATTTTTACTTCTTGCCACGGTAATCGTAAAACGAAGCTCATCCAGGAAAATATTCGGTGCCAGCTCCGTAAATACAGGTTCCGCCTTCTCTTCAATACGTTCGACAAAGCACATTCCGTTCTCAATGCCCCAGATTTCAGATCGTGACGGTGACAGACTCTTTTTGATAATAACCTCAAATCTGCCTTCACGGCGTATCGGGAACATATAATCCCAGTTTCCCGTATTCATTGCCGAATTTACAACATTTTCCTGTTCCTTCCTGCTGCGTTTGTAAAGAACCAGGCCGAGAATAGCCACCGGCGTAATAATTATCAGAATAATCAGGATAATTTTAATAACAAGATAATTCGGCACCATATTGTAATAATCGCGCGCCGTCTTTCCCCTGAGCGGTGCCGACGATGCAGCCGTGGCGCCACCGTGATGGTGACCGTCCCATTCCGAATCGCATCTCATGAAATACTGATAGTTAACATCAACTATACCGTTATCATCCCAGGTTACATCGATGTTATACCATTCGCCTTCCCACTGAACCCGGTTCCATGCATGATTGCCACCGATTTCCATGGTTACCGGAATGCCAAGCTCCTTCATTATCGCATAAAATGAAAAGGCATATCCCGTGCAGGCGGAACGTCCCTTATAAAGCGCACTGTAAGCTCCTCCGTCAAAATATACATATCTGTTCAGAAGCACCAGATAATCGTGTACTGCCTTTATTTTTTCGTAATCATCAGGCAAATCTTCAAAATGAGATGCTATCTGTTTTGCTCTGATTTTAGTCAGAAAACTGTGCAGTTTTGACGGTTCGCTCAGTTCAAGATGCACATCATACACACCCGAAACAGTCTGATATGTATACTTCAGGCTGTAAATTTCACAGCCCGCATAACCGCCGTCTGCCACAGCATTTGACAAAATCGTGTCAAAATCCAGAAATCCGGGATGTACAAAGCTGCTGAAGGTGATGTCTCCCCTTCCGTCCATAACAGCCTCGTTTATCAGATCATATATCTCCTGCGGAGTTTCCGCCACTCCGTCATATGTATACGAATTGCCAAAAAATATGATTTTAACGGCAATCAGGCCGATAATCACTATCGGCAGAATTATTTTCCAAAGCTTTTTTTTCATACAATCTCCATTTCTGTTGCATTTTCCGGACTGTTTACAGCAAAACCGTAAACACCTGTCTCACCGTTACTATTCGCAGGCTTTCCGAAAGCCTGCTTCCATGGCAGTTTCAGGCAAATACCATTGGTTAAGGAATATCACGGGCTGATGCGCTTTGTCCGACCTCAGCAATCGGATAATAATGTTTCACCTGGTCTCTTTCCCGTAAAACTCATGTACCAGGCTTCTGAACCCCAGTTTCTTCAACTGTTCGTAAGTCACCCTGTAATTTCCCTTGTAATGTCTCCCACTGTACAGGTACCGCAGATACATCACCATATATTCGTCAAGCTCATGAAGTCCCCTGTCCGTCGTCAGTACCGGAAAAAACCAGCGGCTCCACGAGAAATCATGTTCATCACTATCGTCGAAATACTTTCGATTGAATATTTTTATCATTGTTCCGGCGGTCTGTTCATAAGTGACATTTTTCGAAATTCTCCATCTGTAAAGCGCATGTGCTTTTCTCTTTATCTTCGCTTTCATTTTCATAACGGTCACATCAGACAGATCTATTCCGTCCGTTCCAAACTTAAATCCCAGGAATTCAAAAGGCTCGCCCGGACCGGTCAGACATTCCTTCTCACTGTTCAGCTCAAGTCCTCTGTCACTGATATGCTCCGTCAGGAGCCTCCTGTACTCAGTTATCTCTTCTTCCGTGTCTCCGATAATCAGAATATCGTCCGAGTATCTGAAATAATGAACTCCCCGCTTTGTAAACAGTTCGTCAAGTGATTTCAGATATATATTCGCAAAAAACGCCGATACAGGGATTCCGGCCATCCCGCCTCTGTTTTCATATACAATCCTGCCGTCCGAAACGGCCTCATTTTTCAATACCAGACGCTGCAGGAACCTGCACAGCGGTTCATCATCATCGATAACCTTCGTTATTTCGTCCGCCAGTCTGTCAGACGGAATCGAATTGAAATAGTTGTGAATATCAGCCTTGTAAACATACCTGCATCCGGATCTGTTTATCCTGAATATCTCATTTATTGCGGTTTTTGCGGTACTTCCCGGTCTGAACGAATAGCACGCACTGCTGATTCTCTCATCATATCTGTACAGAAGCCATGTCAGACATTTCAGAACATATGTCTCCGTCCTTCCAAACGTATATATTACACGCTTTTTAGTGCTTCCGCTTTTGTTTATCTCTCTTCTCTCAGGTCGCGGAAATTCGAAATTCTTCGATAAAATCCGCTTCGCCACATCGGCATACTCACAGCCTTCGATAAAGCTGTCCAGGTCCTTCAGCTCGCCCTTTGACAGGTGCCCGTGCGTCAGCTTGTATTCTCTGAATGCCTTCCATGTCTGTTCCTCTTGAAGCTTCTCAAGCATACCTTTTCCTTCTCTGTTCTGTCAAATAAAAGAAAAGAAAGAGAAAAAGCTTTGAAATAAGCTATGCTTATGATACCGGACTGAACAGCCTGCGGCTGCCTGCAAAGCCATAATAATGCAGGTGCTTCGTCCATCACAGGCGCTTAACGCATTTCTCTTTCTTTTTATTAATTTAATTACCCGATGGTACCGGCAGATTATCCGAGATATTCACGAAGTCTGTTCAGTACATACTCGGGGGCGGTTGGGATAATGTTCCACGAAATTTATCATTTTCACGCCACTGTTTTCAGCCTGCTCCTTCGACCAGCGGTACAGTCTCGTTCTGCAGGTGGACTTACCTACAAGCATAATAAAAAGTACCGGTTTTCCGCTCTGATATACTCCAAAGGTATAATTCATAAAATTTCCAGTTCCACCGAGGGTAGTCGGTGAAACATCCGTTTTCACCTGATACATATTGAAGTGTATGGTCAGTATCTCCATAATTCTGGTTCTGGTCTTTTCGTAATCCATCATCTCATCCAAATACTCCTCCTGAGACGATGCCTCCTGCTGTGCGCCCGCACCGTAACCGTTCTGCGACTGTGCTGAAGCACCGTTGTTTGCAGGCTCCGTTTTGGAGGATTTATTTCCGAACAATGCATTGGTAATGCTGTTGGCTACATCATTTGCCACCCTGTTTTCCACCTGGCGCTTTGTTCTGTTAAAAATTGCATCAAGTAATCCCATCTGACTCAACCCCCTCACAATTATTCTTATTCGTCGAATTTACAATCTTTACACTCCTTCAAACCCGGGACTTAATTCACTCCATTTTGTGTTTCTTCTCCTTGGTCCCGAAGTCTTCATTTCCCCATAAGTAAACATTAACAGTATATCATCCAATTCAGGTTTTGTCATCAAAAATATTAACTGCCGGGTGTCCATGTTTACTATTCACAGTCCGGACAAAACACATTCATATGCCATGCCTGCAACGCAGTCAGCCGCAATTTCCTATAAAGAAAAAAATCAGGAATCCATAAATACAATGGATTCCTGAAACTGTCCGTATACCGGTATTACTGTCTTAGAAATTTTCCTCAACCGTCAAAAGATTAAATATAATCTGTGCTGCTTCGCCTCTAGTGACCTTCGCATTGGGCTTGAAGCTGTTTCCGCTCTTGGCTCCGATGATGTTCAGGCCCTTCAAAAGCGCAACCGCACCGATATTGGCAGGATCAATCTCTGCCTCATCATCAAAACCGGTCTTGAAAATGTCAAGCTTTGCTATCTCACCCATTCCGGAATTACCGATAATAATCGCAGCCAAATTCTGTCTTGTAAGCTTTGACGATTTAGCCTTTGCCTGACTTTCATCACCCGAAACCGCATTTCCGTTACTAACGTACTCGGTTAACCCGCCTACAGTACGTACCGAAACATAACCGCCGTTAGCTCCGTCGAGGAACTCGATAAATTCTTTCTCAGTAATTGCATCATCGGGTCTGAATTCTGCCTCCTCAAAGCCGACTCCCATGTCTGCGAGAAGCTCAATAACACGTTCATACTTGTGTCCTTTGATGTCTGTGTAGCTGTAACCGGGCAACATTTCAATATACTCACTGCCACTGTAGTTAAGGCCCTTTCCGCTGAAAGCATCAATATATGCGGGGCCGATGGCTGTTCTGTAAACAAGACGTGCCTTTGTCTCTACCTCATTGCCGTATGCACTCTTTGAATCCTTATAATTATTAATCAGCTCGTATACAAGGTCAAAGCCGTCATATCCGATATAGCTGTCAAATGCCTTGCTTTCGCCGATAACACCCTTTGTTGAAGGAAGCTTACCGTCATTCCAGTTGTAGGAGAAGCTGTAAATCTTGCCGGTAACAGCATCTACAGCACCATGAATATTGTTACCGTAGAAGGGCACATTTTCATTGTATCTTGTGTAGGCAAATGAATAACCGCCAAACTGGCTCTTTTTGGTATTATAGTCATAGTAAAGCTGATATGACTTGGACGAAGCTGATGCCTTTGTGGCAGCAAACTTCTCCGGAATTGTCTTCTTTACAAAAGATTCTAAAATGTTTCTGCATTCCTTCTTGGAATAGTTGAGCTTGAGAACAGCTGCCTCATCCTCAGGTACCTCATCGCAGGTCTTCACGGTGGCATAGAACTCAATAAGTTCTCCTGTCTTTGCGTTTACCGATGCAGAAAGATATGCTCTGTAAATATCTCTTGATTCCCAGTCAATCGGGCGTATATCGCTCATGTTAAGCTGCCAGTAATATATGCCGTCTCTGCAATAAAGTCTTGCAGTAACATCATTAAGATTCTCATCAACATAGAGACTTTCGTTGCTCTTTATCAGCTCAATTGCCTCTTCACTTGTGATAAGTCCCTTGACTTCGTCTGCTTTTGCAAGCTCGGCAGCACTGAGGCTTGCGCCTCCTGCCTCCTTTGCCCCATTTACTGCTGAGTCAGACATAGTTTCATCTGCTGAATAAAATTCTTCATCATCATTCCAGTAGTTCTTCTTCAGATAAACACGACCGGTTTTTGCATTTACCGCGATATATTTCCTGTCAGGCTGATATGCCAGAAAAATCTTTTCGTTTCCCTGCTCATCCCAGCCTATAAGGTACTGGAGCTCCATCTTGACATTTTCCTTCACAATGGCTGCTGCAGCCTTCTTCTCCATTATACCGTCGGCTGAAGGAATCTTCACCGTATAATTCCATGCCTCGCTGAAGGAATTCACCTTCGAACCGTCGGTACTGATTGAAATATTTACATAATTGTCAGGCATCGTGATTCCGTTCTCACATCTGCTGAACACATAGTTGTAGCTGTTCTGATAACTTGTATATGAACAGCTCTTAAGTACAAGCTTGTCCGCAATTTCCGGCTCAATCTGCTTTATCCACTCAAGTGCTTTAGCTTTGGTTTCAGCCTTTGTATTCCGGGGCATTCCGTATCTTCCGCTGTAATCATACGCGTAATAGTATCTGATGTGCCCGTTTTTGTCACAGGTAACGGAAATATTCTTGCCATTTATTTCGTCACTCCAGTAAAACTGCCATACATTTCCGGTACTGCTCTCATAATAGTTGTACTCAAAATCTGTGTACTCATCACCTATTTCGAATTTGTTCTTTACAAGAAGTACCGTTTCCTTCAGTGATTCCTCGTCAAGTGATGACTCTGCCGCAAATGCCGATGAATTTTCCAAACATCCAAGTATCAGTGCAAATGCCAGCAATAATGAAAATATCTTTTTCTCCATAGTCTTTTTCGCGATAAACGCGTCCCCTTTCTTTTTTTTGCTGCTGCAGCAACCCGTTATCCTCACAAAAACCATGCCTCTGCCGGTCAATGAATCGCTGTTTCACAGCTGTTTATACAGCACTGTTTTCACAACAGTAACCTTAACACACATATTAGACGACAGATAATCGTCATCGGTTCCAATTTATTTATAAATTCAAGGAAAAGCTGTTCCATTCACAGTCGGGTGATAAAAAACGCAAACTTTGAACCTGCTCTCGGACTTGCGGATATTTTCATCCGTCAATGAATGCGTTTTGGACAGACTGTGAACAGTAACGAAAAACTCACTTTCATTTACTTGCATGATTTATGTACGCTGCCAGTTCCTTGGCCGCTTTTTCCTGACTTATGGCAGACGGATGATAATCGGTTCCGAGGCCGTCATTTTCCGCATCATACAGAGAAAATTCAAAGAAATGTACTTTGCCAAGCTCTGCACAGCTGTCATTTGCCGCCCTTTTCACAGTCCCGTTCAGTTCGCTGTTCATAATGCCAAGCGTACAGATAATCTCCGCGTTCTCATATCTGTTCCTGATTGCTTTTAAAAATTTTCTGTATTCGTTATAAAAAAAGCTGCAGCGGATTTCATTTATTTTTTCCTGTTGAATCTTTGTCAGAATACCCTCTCCGTCATAACAGACAGCTCTTTTTTCCTCATCCGAAGTGTTTTCGGCATTGAAACCGCCTCCCGGGAAGCAGTAGCTCACATCATTTGTTCCGAGATTTACAACCACAATATCCGGCTCTTCCCCACCGTTCCATGCAATATCTTCGACGCTTCCGCCGTCGTCCGTTTTTCCTTCCGAACACCCTGCCCTGTCATATACAGGCGCCAAAAGGTTCCCGGTGTTTCGCACTCCGTCCGGCGTATAGCCTGAAATAATCCCCGCACCGCTCTTTGATACAAGCGTACAGTCTGCCGAAAGCTTTTCGGCACATAACCACGCATATGCCTTCAGACAGTTCTCCGTAGCCGTTGTATAATGATCGTCCGGCGATAGCTTTCCTTCCACTCCGTATCCGCACGTAATCGAATCACCGATAAATTCTATTCTCAGTCTCTTCGCCGGTTCTGTCGCATTCTTTTTAATGCAACCGCACCCGGGGTCACCGGCAGTCGCACTTTCCGACATATCTAAGGACTGACTGTCTGTCATCGCACTGTTCGGCATATTCGAGGATTGACTGTCTGTCAGTGAAATATCAGATTCCATACCACTATCTGTTCCGCAGCTTCGCAGGTTTGACACAAAAACAGTCGAATCAGCCGATTCCGAAACCTTTATCAGTCTGTAAACATGCTTTCCACAGTTTCCAAACAGCAGATTCATTCGCGGCTCCGGCATACGGTCATCTATCAGCTGCACCCCGTCGCAGAACAGTACAAACCTCGGCTGATGTATTTCCGGTACCTCCAGCATGTCCCATCTGTCTGAACTCAATTCGCATTTGAAACCGTCCACCGCCTCAAATTCTATTCCCGAAGCCGAATAACTCAGCCCTATCCCGTTTTTATACTCAAACGCTCTTCCAAGCTTCTTTATTTTCATTCCCGCCTCCTCTGACTGTCATGGTTTTCCTGTTGTATCCAAAAGCTTTTTCTGTTCTCATTTCGGTCTCCTCTGACTGTCATGGTTTTCCCGTTGTATCCAAGAGCTTTTTCTGTTCTCATTTCAGTCTCCTCTGACCGTCACTGTTTACCTGTTATATCCAAGAGCTTTTTCTGTTCTTTTTCCTGCCTGGATACAGTCTTTATAGCCTGATAAAAAATTTTGATGGCTTCACCCAGAAGACTTTTTGTATCGTCATCCATTTTGCCAAGGGATATCAGCATATTAAACTTTGTTTTAAATGTGGTAAAATCCTCCACCCTGGATGCTCCGGCTGCATTTACCACACCATATACACCCTCAACCAGTCTGGCACGTTTCTCATACGGCAACCCGAGCAGCCACTGTTTCAGTATCAGATTGAATCTTCTGCCTGTTTTCGCAAGCTCGGGCTCGGTCAGCAGGCATCCGCGTCTCAGTTTCCATGTATACAGAGAATGCTGCCAGAATCCTTTCCCATCGCTTCTGACCACCTGATGCTCTCCAACACTCTCAAACAGCATTCCTACCACGGACAACTGTGGCACATAAAAACGGATTTTCCCCGCTATATGCTCAAATTCAGGCTCAATTCCGCATTCCTTTAAAAAACCCGGACCATCCAGATTCCATATTTCGCTTATTCTGTTCTGAACATCCTCACAGCAGTATGCCGATGCATACATTGCCAGATTTCCGCCCTTTGAATGACCGCACACCCGAATCTTCCCACCAAAAGCCGCCGCAACTTCTTCAAGATATTTCAATGCATCCGACTGTGAAGGAACCACCTCGTTAAATGCCATATTCAGGTCTTCCTTCCATCCGACAAGATTCCTGTCCGTTCCTCTGTAAACAACCAGTGGTTCACCATTCGGCAGAATAACCGTCATGGCCGCAAACTGCTCTTCCTTCTCATAGTCAATAATATTTACAAAATGAGTCATTTCCAGCTTTGAAAATCTGGGACACTCCATCAGCTTTTCAGCCAGCTGTCTGTCCTCTTTCAAATGATATATTCGTCCGTCTCCGTCCGGGCCGCACAGCTCAATGACCCTTCTCACAGCGTCCTCCACCCGTATCATTGTCGTCATTTCAACAGGTACTATATCATCAAACGGGAAATACGAAAAGCACCCGATGACCAGATAATCCGCTTCGCATAACGGAACACTGTCAGCACTCAGGTCTCCTCTCCATTCCAAATAATCAAAAATATCACCCATACAAGTCCTTCATCCGTTACTATCCGCATTATACTTCTTCCTGCTTACCACCGTAATCTTTGTTCTGCCGTCACAGATCAGCCACCCCTCCGAAAAACTCCTAACGCTGCATTACTGTTCACAATCTGTCCAAAGCACATTCAAAAAAACTCCTGACGCTGCATTACTGTTCACAGTCTGTCCAAAGCACGTTTAAAAAACCTGCCTGCTACACAGTCAGTCGCCGCTTTACATTCACCCCATATACCACACGACGCACAGTTGTAAAAGCTGTGCGTCGCATATCATGATTCGGATTGCTTCTTTTTTCCGTATCCGCTCTTTCCAAAACTCATTCGATTATTTCAGTCTTTCCTTCAGCTTTTCTCCAAGCTCCTCATATCCGGGCTTTCCGAGAAGAGCAAACATGTTCTTTTTGTAGCTCTCTACACCGGGCTGATTAAAAGGATTTACTCCAAGTATATATCCGCTCACACCGCATGCGAACTCATAGAAATAGAACAGCTGTCCGAGTGAATACTCTGTTCTGTCGGGGATGTATACCTTAAGCTGGGGTACTCCGCCATCTGTATGTGCGAGCTGGGTTCCCTTCATGGCACTCTTGTTTACAAAATCAACTGTCTTTCCTGCCAGATAGTTAAGTCCGTCAAGATCGACCTCCTCTTCCTCCAGAGTAATATCCATCTCGGCCCCATCAAGCTCCATAACTGTTTCAAAAAGTGTTCTCTGTCCGTCCTGTATGAACTGACCCATTGAATGAAGATCGGTGGTCAGATCGACAGCTGCGGGGAAAATACCCTTCTGATCCTTGCCTTCGCTCTCTCCGTAGAGCTGTTTCCACCATTCGGAAACAAAATGAAGCTGAGGCTCATAGTTTGCAAGCACCTCAATTGACTTGCCTTTTCTTAAGAGAATATTTCTTGTTGCCGCATACTGAAGTGCAGCATTCTTTGAAAACTCGTTCTCAAGACATGCCTTGCGCATATCCTGTGCACCCTTCATCAGCTTGCTGATATCCGCACCGCTGACAGCAATCGGGAGAAGACCTACGGCTGTAAGAACCGAGAAACGTCCTCCTACATCATCGGGAACCACAAAGCTTTCATAGCCTTCCTCATTTGCAACCTTCTTCAAAGCTCCGCGTGACTTGTCCGTGGTAGCATAAATTCTTCTGTTCGCTTCCTCGCGGCCGTATTTGTCAATAAGCATCTTCTTGAATATTCTGAATGCAATGGCAGGCTCTGTAGTCGTACCCGACTTGCTGATCATATTGATTGAAAAATCCCTGTCTCCGATTACATCCTTCAGCTGAGCCATATACTGTGTACTGATGCTGTTGCCGACAAAATAAATCTCGGGAGTCTTTCTGATTTCCTTTGATACCACATTGTAGAAGCTGTGTCTTAAAAATTCAATAGCCGCTCTCGCACCGAGATATGAACCGCCGATACCGATAACAAGAAGTACATCGGAATCAGACTGAATCTTCTCAGCAGCCTTCTTTATTCTGGTGAACTCACTCTTATTATAATCTACAGGGAGATCTATCCATCCTAAAAAATCGTTGCCTGCACCCTTTTTCCCAACAAGCACATCCTTTGCAGCAAGTGCAATTCCTTCCATGTTCTTCAGCTCATCATCCGAAATAAACGTCTTAGCCGCTGAATTGTCAAACGTTACTTTTTTCATAATGTCCTCCTGATAAAGCCCTCGCTCGTTTCGGGCCGCATTTCACTTATCTGTTCACAAATTTACAGCACAGTACCTGCCCACAGAAAAGGTAAAGTATCACTAACGCTTTACCCGTATTTGAGTATAGCACTTATACTTTTGATGTCAAGGTCAAAAGCCACGACGAAAAACCGACGTTGCGTTTTGTTACAGTTCATCACACAGAAAAATGAAAATTACGACAAGCCTGCTTGTAAAGTAACTGTAATAATGGCTATGTGATGGAAGCCGGCCAAAACATGCATAAAGCGCGAAGCATAAATATCAGATGCTGTACATCAGTATGGCAGCCGCAACTGCAGCATTCAGTGATTCTATCTTGCCCTCCATCGGGATAAAAACACGTTTGTCGGCAAGCGCAACTGCTTCATCGGTCAGACCGTTTCCCTCGTTGCCTATCATGATTGCGCATCGGTCTGCGAACACCGTATCACGGAAATTCTGACCACCTCTGAGATAAGCTCCGTATACCGTCACCCCGCGTGATTTTACGGATTTCAGCACTCCGTCAAAATCTTCGGCATAAATAAAAGGCACGCGAAAACACGAACCCATTGTAGCACGTGTAACCTTCGGATTGAAAATATCCGCTGTCCCCTTTGACATGATTACTGCCGTAATTCCCGCGGCTTCGGCCGTTCTGATCATCGTGCCGAGATTCCCGGGGTCCTGAATATCCTCCAGTATCAGATATTTAGCTTTTTCTCCGTTCCCGGCTTCAAGTATTTCTTCAAGTGTATATTCGGGCTGTTCTACGACCGCAAGTATTCCCTGAGTGGAAACAGTACCGCTGATTCCCTCAAATACCGTAGTCTTTACAACCTCGGTATCCGTATTTTTCGGCAGACACGGAAGCTGTGCCATGTCAAAATCCTCACTGACATATACGGTTCTGATAAGCTCAGGCGCATATATACATGCATCCTTAACTATGCGAAATCCTTCTATGACAAAGCGCTTCTGTTCGTCCCTGTCCTTTTTCTGCTTCAGAAGCTGTGAAATGTTCTTCAGCTGCGGGTTTTTGCTGCTTGTAATAACCTCTTTCATGTCCGATGGTACAGGAAATACTCCCGTCTTTCTCCCTTATTTATAGAGTAAACGAAGCTTTTACAATCTCAGAAGTACGGACGCCTGTTGATACACACATTCCTTCATTTCCAAGAAAGTGATAGTATTCATTATTCGCTCATTCAGCTTCCGAAATCACTAAAAGCTTTCTTTATTCGCTCTTTCAGCTTCCGAAACACTGTAAGCTTTCTTTATTCGCTCATTTTCAAAAGCTTTGCCGCCTGATCCGCAGCCGTAAGCGAATCGATCAGCTCTGTCAGATTGCCGTTCATCACATCATCAAGAGTGTACAGAGTAAGCTTGATTCGGTGATCCGTGCATCTGCTCTGAGGGAAATTGTAGGTTCTGATTTTCTCGGAGCGGTCACCCGTTCCAACCTGGCTCCTTCTCGCCTCAGCCTCCGCATCATGTGCCTTTTCAAGCTCGAGCTCATAAAGCTTTGCTCTGAGAACTCTGAGTGCTTTATCTCTGTTCTTCAGCTGAGATTTCTCGTCCTGGCAGGATATCACTATTCCGGTCGGAATATGTGTAAGTCTGACCGCTGAGTCTGTGGTATTTACGCACTGCCCGCCATTTCCCGAGGCACGGAATACATCAAATCTGCAGTCATTCATGTCAAGCTGAACCTCAACCTCCTCGGCCTCAGGCATGATAGCCACCGTGGCAGTCGAGGTATGTATGCGCCCGCCGGATTCGGTAACGGGAATTCTCTGAACACGGTGAACACCGCTTTCATACTTGAGCTTCGAATACGCTCCTTTTCCGTTTACCATGAAAATAACTTCCTTAAATCCGCCTATTCCGTTCTCGTTAAAGCTGACAAGCTCTATCTTCCAATGCTGAGCATCGGCATATTTACAGTACATTCTGTATAATTCTGCCGCGAAAAGAGCTGCTTCATCACCGCCTGCACCGCCACGGATTTCAACCACAACGTTTTTCTCATCGTTCGGATCCTTCGGAAGCAGCAGAATCTTCAGTGCATTTTCCAGATTCTCCACGTCCTGCTTCGCCGTAGCAAGTTCTTCCTTCTCAAGCTCGCGCATCTCTTCATCGCTCTCGGATTCAAGAAGCTCAAGCGTATCGGCTATTGTCTGCTTTGCAGCCTTGTACTCTCTGTATCTTTCTATCAGTTCACACAGGTCAGTCTGCTCCTTCATCAGCTTTTTAAACCGTGCCTGATCGTTTATTACCATGGGATCCGACAGCTCTGCCTGTATCTCTTCGTATCTTCTTTCCAAATCTTCTAACTTGTCAAACATTATTTTTTCCTTTACTTACTCTTGCGTCGATAATTAACATATGTTTACGACTTCATACCATACTCTTGCGTCGATAATTAACTCATATTCACAGCTTCATGCCTTATGCGATGTTACTATTCACCGTCCGGTCAAAACATTCATAAAGCGCCACAAATTCATTAAATCATTCGTTTTCTAACGGAAACGGCTTTTTTATGCGAATGGCGAGTAGTCTGAACGGAAACCCGCTTCAGTTCGGACTCAAGCAAACGTCATCGGGTGACGTATGTCACGAGATATGTGTTCTGAGCATTTTACCTTCCACAACCCTGTCAAGACCGGCAAGATCCCTAATGACTCTGACACTTGAAAAACCTGCTTCCGTCATCATTTCGGCTACGGCATTGCCCTGTGTATTCCCGATTTCCATAAGCATCCATCCACCGTTATTCAGATATTCGGGTGCGGATTTGCACAGTCTGCGATAAAAATCCATGCCGTCTGCTCCGCCATCAAGAGCAATCATCGGCTCATGTGCATTTACCTCAGGCATCAGACCCTTGATAACCTCTGTCTCAATATACGGCGGATTCGAAGTAATCAGATCGTAGCTGCCCGTTATTTTCTCCCACAGATTGCTTTGAACAAAGCGTACTGCAGCACCGTTTGCCTCCGCATTTTCGCGTGCTACGTCAAGTGCTTTTTCCGATATATCCGAAGCCAGAGACTCAAGCACACATTTTTTCCCTTTTATTTTATCACGATACATGCATTCAATTGCAATCGGAATGCATCCACTGCCCGTGCAGACATCCAGGTAATTTATAACCGCTAAATTATCTTTATTAGTCCGTAAATTCCGCTGAGACACGCTGTTAATGATAGTATTCTTTGAAAATCCGTTCCGAATTTCGTAGTCTGTATTCTCTTTTTCCTGCAAGACTTTTGAAAAATCTGTATTTGATTTTTCATCTGCCTGCGACATTTTCAAATCAGACAGCTCCGTCAGGCGTCTGAAAGCATTCTCCACCAGAATTTCCGTGTCTAGGCGCGGTATCAGAACATCAGGTGTACATCTGATGCAGTATCCCATAAAATCCTGATTTCCGAGAATATACTGAAGAGGTTCATGATTACTCCTTCGTGTAATCAGCTCTTCGTATTTTTGTACCGTTTTTTCGGGAGCTTCCTCCGTCTGAATGGCAAAAAGCCTGCTTCTGGTAATTCCGGTCGCCTCGAGCAGCAGATATTCCGAATCGGTCGATGCATCGGTAATGCCGTTCAGCTCAAGCTTCTGCGTTCCACGGTGTCTTAAATCAACGTACCGCATCTCTGTCAAACATCGTATCTAACGGATCCGCCGATTCACTGCTGCCAGCTTTGCCGTTCCTGTTTTTTCCCGAATTGTTCTTCCCTGAATTATTCTTTCCGGTATTGCTCTTTCCGTTATTGTTTTTTTCGGAATTATTCTTTTCGGAATTATTCTTTCCGTTATTATTCTTTCCGGAATTGTTCTTTCCGTTATTATTTTTGCCGCTGTTATTTTTTCCGTTATTATTCGTCAGATTTTTTCCGTCTTTCCCGGGATTGTTATCCTTTTTGTTATCGGAAGCAGCTTTTGCCGGTGTGCCGTTCATTTTTCGAGTGTCCGGTGCATCAACAGACCTTACTTTTCCGTTTTCGGGACGTTCCTGAGGATGACGTTCTCTGGCTCCGAAAAGGTACTCGTCAAGCATGTCTCTGACCTCGCTGTCGCTCAGCTCATCTGCCTTATCCTCAGAAGACTTCTGACCGGCCTCGGCTTTCTTTTTTTCTCCGTCCGATGCCTCATCCGTTCCGTTTGTGCCGTAATCGTCAGAGCCGTCCGCAGCATCCATGGCTTCAGCTTCTTCGTATGCAGCATCAGAAACAGCTTCGGCTGTTATATCACTACCGTCTCCGGTGGCGATTGATTCTGACGTTTCATCAGAATAACCTTCATCCCATGTATCCTCCGAAATATCGGTACCGTAACCGTCTTCCGTTCCTTCGTCCCCGGCTTCGGCCCTCTTCTCAAATTCGAACTTATATCCGCGTGCCGCAAGTCTTTTTCTCGATTCCGCAATTCTCTCGTTTCTCTTCTGTTCAAGAGCGCTTCTGCGTTCCTCAAGAATTACCTCTTCCTCAAGTCTGGCCTCCTCCTGATATTTTTTCCAGTCAAATACCGCCTCAACCGAAGCGATAGCACACTCTATCATTGAGTCATCGGGTTCTCTGGTTGTGCACTTCTGAAGCAGAAGGCCCGGCTTGCTCAGAAAAACAATAATTTTGTTGTCGCTTTTGCCGGCAACCCTGATAAATTCATACGATATACCCGCAATTACAGGAATCAGCAACAGTCTGATAAGTACCATCAGCCATGTTGAATTAACACGGATAAACACGAAGAAAATGACGCTTATTACCATTACGATAAGAAGGAAACTGGTTCCGCAACGCTTATGCTCCTTCGACTGTCCGCGAACATTTTCCACAGTCAGTTCAAAACCATGCTCTATACAATTAATCGATTTATGCTCGGCTCCATGATACATAAATACACGCTGTATGTCTTTCATGCATGAAATAGCCGCTACATAACCGACAAATAAACCTATTCTGATAAATCCTTCAATTATAGCCAGTAAAGTAGTTGATGTGATAAACTTTTTAAGGAGAAGTGACAGGAAATACGGAAGTATCATAAACAGAGCAATTGCAAAAATTGTCGCCAATACCACAAGTCCCGCCATCATTGCCGTTTCCTTGCGTTTTTCAGCAGGAGTCTTCTCAGCTTTTTCCTGTTCTCCGCTGATTATTTTTCCCTTTTGGGCAGGCGAAGCTCCGGATTTTCCGGAAGACTTACCCGTTGAAGATTTTTCGGCATTCTTCTTTGCATTATTCTTCCCGTCATTCTTATCCTCGGCCGCACTGTCCTCTTCCTCATCAAAAAAGCTGGCAGAATATGTCAGCGTCTTTACTCCGATAACCAGAGATTCAACAAATGTAACAACACCGCGAATAATCGGCCATTTAAAGATTTTACATTTTTCGGAAATGCTGTGCGTCTCCTGCACATCAACAATTATATCCCCATCAGGTTTCCTGATGGCACAGGCATATTTGGAGCCGTTCTTCATCATAACTCCTTCCATCAGTGCCTGACCGCCAATTCCGGATGCCTTCATAAATACCTCCCATAAAAAAACCGTAAAATCAAAAACAGGTTGAGGCTAATTATAACCTCAACCTATAAATTCAGTGATAAATTCTACTTGTTATCAAGACCGTACTTACGATTGAACTTATCAATAGCACCACGAGCCTGAGTAGCTTTCTGCTGTCCTGTATAAAAAGGATGGCACTTTGAACAAATTTCTACGTGAATCTCGGGCTTTGTTGATCCTGTAACGAATTCGTTACCGCAGTTGCAGGTTACCTTTGCCTGATAGTACTTGGGCTGAACATCTTCTCTCATTTTTTTCACCTCATCTTTTTACTGATTACCTCATCACCCATTCGTAAGGGAGACTAGTTATTCTTTTTAACGGTATCCCTTCACGAATATGACCTTCGGATACACAGCATCATGTATTGTACCACGCTTAATCAAAAAAATCAACTATTTTTTTGATTATAAAGTTACTATTCACCACATAGCCATTATGGCAATTACGACAAGCTTGCTTGTAAAGTAATTGTCATAATGGCTATGTGATGGAGGCTGGACAAAACACATGAAATAAAGCCGTTTCCGTTAGGAAACGAATGAGCCACTGATTTTGTGGCGTGCTTTATGAATGTATTTGGCCGGGCGGCGAAGCAGCGACTGACTGCGCTGTAAAGAATAAATCAAGCGCACCCTGCAGAAACCTAAATTCCCGCATGGTACGCTTCGTATTCTTTTTTAAAAGGGTACAGTTATACCCACTGCCTGCCAAAAAGGCAGCCCTCGGTCAAAAACATGTCAACCCGTTTCCGAATCATTCCTCATCCGGCTCGTTTTTATTGAATGCCATGGATGCCACAACCGCTACAGCCGCAATAACAGCTATCAACGCCATGACTCCAAATACTGAAATAGCTACAACAGCTCCTGTTTCCATATTTAGCCCTCCTGAATTTTCCCGGTATTTCTTTATAATCATGACAGAAATGACAAAAACCTAATCGTGATTGTGTTTGCACAAAGGAGCAAATACCTACAGTGCCTGCCACTGTTTATTATACTTCATTCTACCTTTTTTTCAAGCAGTCCTGTAAAATATTTATTGGTTACCATTCCTGTTTACTATTCCCGGTTATTCTCTTAAAATCTCATCTTTTTAACCATCTGTACAAATTCCCTGTTATCTTTTGTATGCGCAAACATGTTGATAATTTTCTCAACCGCATCACCGCTTTTTGAGGAGTTAAATGCATGTCTGATTATCTCATTTGCCTCTATCTCCTCCTGTGAAAGCAGAAGGTCATCACGTCTGGTGCTTGATTTGGGCAGGTCGATGGCGGGGAAGACTCTCTTTTCCGAGAGATTCCGGTCAAGAACAAGCTCCATGTTGCCGGTTCCCTTGAATTCCTCGAATACAACGTCATCCATTCTGCTGCCTGTCTCAACCAGTGCAGTTGCGAGAATTGTCAGACTGCCGCCTTCACGCATGCATCGTGCGGAACCAAAGAATTTCTTGGGCATATGCAGTGCTGCGGGATCAAGTCCTCCCGAAAGCGTTCTTCCGCTCGGTGCAACAGTCAGGTTGTATGCACGCGCAAGTCTTGTAATGCTGTCAAGAAGTATCACTACATCCTTTTTATGCTCAACAAGTCTCTTTGCACGCCCTATTACCATTTCCGATACTCTCTTATGATTTTCGGGCAGCTCATCAAATGTGGAATAAATAACTTCAACATTATCTCCGCTAATTGACTCCTTCATGTCCGTAACTTCCTCGGGACGTTCATCTATAAGCAGAATTATCAGATGCATCTCGGGATTGTTTATCTTTATGGCCTTGGCAATCTCCTTGAGCAGTGTTGTTTTTCCTGCCTTCGGCTGCGAAACTATCATACCTCGCTGTCCTTTTCCTATAGGAGACAGTATATCCACGATTCTCATTGCGGGCGAACATCCCGGAGTTTCGAGATGAAGTCTCTCGTAAGGAAATATCGGTGTCAGATCCTCAAATCTCGGTCTGTACAGGGCTTCCGACGGATGAAGTCCGTTGATGCTTTTCACATAAAGCAGTGCACTGAATTTTTCGCCCTGACTCTTTACCTTTGTATTGCCGGTAATAAAATCTCCCGTCTTCAGATTCATCCTTCTGATCTGTGCAGGTGACACGTACACATCATTTTCTCCCGGAAGGAAGTTATCGCATCTGATAAATCCAAATCCGTCCGGCATAATTTCAAGTATTCCCGACTTGGTTTCCTTGCTGTCCATTGATGACGTTTCAGGGTTAACCGTATTCTGAATGTCAAGTGCTTCCTCGGAATTTGGCGTAGCATTATTGCGTTTAACCATGTTTGCATTCTGATTTTTGTCAAACGTCTTCTGAGCAGTACCTTCATTGCTCTGAGTTACGTTTTCCGCATTGTGAACCGCAGCATCCGCATTCATTCCGCTATTTTCCTGTGTCTGCTGATTCTTTGAATTGTTCTGGTAACGGTTCTGATCTCCGTAATATCTGTTCTGATCCCCACGGTTTCTGTTCTGATCCCCGAATTTTCCGTTTTTATTATAACCGTTTTTAAATGTGTTCCTGCCGTCATTCTGCTGACGCTGTCCGTTATCATTCTGTTTCTGATTGTCTCCGCTGTTATCCTTTACGGAATATCCGGCATTCTCGGTCTCTCTGACCGTTCCTCCTGCTTCCGTACCATATCCGAAATTTCTGTTTCTCGACTTCTGATTCAGTTCATCGGCGGCGCGCATAAGTTCGGACACTGCTTCCGATCTGGCTGAGCGGTTTTCATCATTTTCGTTCTTTATACTGTCTTCACGTTCTGCACGTTCTATCATCTGTGTTTCAACAGTAATATCTATATTTTTCACAGACTTTTTACCGTTTTTGTCTGTATTGTAATCATTTTTACGATTAATCAAATTGGCAGTCTTCACTGCTTCTGCGGTCTGTTCTACGGCCGTGCCGTCGGTATTTCCCTGTTCAGCTGTCTGCTCACCGGCGGTGTTGTCCGCCTTTGTCGGTTCTGCCTTCTGCTCTTTGGCAACGATACCTGCTTTAGACTGTTCTGCCTTCTGCTCTTGGGCTGAGCTGTCTGCTTTTCTCTGTTCTGCCTTCTGCTCTTTGGCTGAGCTGTCTGCATTAGATTTTGCTGCTTTCTTCTCCCTGGCAGGGATTTCTGCTTTTACCGGTGTTTCTTTTTGTTTTCCGGCAGCGCTGCCCGACTTCGTCTGTTCAGCCTTCTGATTATTTGAAACGCTGTCTGGCTTTGCCTGTACTGCCTTCTGCTCTTTGTCAGCACTGTCTGACTTTACCTGCCCGTTCTTTGGATTTCCGTCTGCTTTCTCCGATGTTGCATTCTCAGCTTTTGACTTTACGCGAACATTTTTGCTCTTCGACTGTCCACCGAACGTCTTTTCAACGACATCAGACTTTTCACCCGGAGTCTTGTCCTCAAGCTTCTTCAATTCATCTATGATATCCTGCTTTTTCATTGACGAAACGTTCTTCAGTTTTTTTTCTTTTGCAACTTCTCTTAACTCGCTGACTGTCATTTTTTCAAAATCCATGCATAACCTCCGAAATAAGTAAACTAATCCTGTATATTCTGCAAATACAACCTTTCAAAACATAACCATCTTTGGGGAAATAATTAAATACCTAAGATAACAAAAGAAACACCATGCTGCAAATTTTTCCGACACGCATTCAGAATACATGCCTTAATTACTATAATTATAGAAAAAGCGAGAATAAATCATTCTCGCAATTCATAGTGAGCCACACGGGACTCGAACCCGTGACAACTTGATTAAAAGTCAAGTGCTCTACCGCCTGAGCTAGTGGCCCAAAACATGGTTGGATTTCAACCGGACAGTTCACCAAGCAGGGCTAGCTGGATTCGAACCAGCGGATGCAGGAGTCAAAGTCCTGTGCCTTACCGCTTGGCGATAGCCCCATAAAGGGTGGGTACTGGGACTCGAACCCAGGGCCTCCAGAGCCACAATCTGGCGCGCTAACCAACTGCGCCATACCCACCATAACATGCGCCGCACACAATACGGAAGCAATCGTTAAAAAAACTAACTCAAAGAAATCTTTGAATTAGTTAACGTGCCAGAAGGGATTCGAACCCCCGACACACGGCTTAGAAGGCCGTTGCTCTATCCAACTGAGCTACTGGCACACATATAAGTGATGACACCTATAACTCTGTTCAAAAATAGTGCCGGGCTAATACCCCCGGCTTCCTGTCACCTGTACGGCAACGGTATTCTTAAACAAAAAGCGGGTGATGGGAATCGAACCCACGTGTCCAGCTTGGAAGGCTGGTGTTCTACCATTGAACTACACCCGCGTTACCGATGATTTGCATCACCGTTTCACAACAAATGCTATTATATTCACAAATAATCCATTTGTCAAGTACTTTTTATTAATTTTTAATAATAAAGTTACTTGGTAATTTTTTAACGGTGATTTTTCAACTTAACACAACACTCTGTTGCATTTACCCTGACGGAATTTTTGTTGCATTTACTTTGACAAAAACAGCTAAAAAAATAAATCATACCCACTATGGGATATGACTTATTCGGTTGAATGTTAATGCTTACTTTTCTGGATATGAATATCCTTTAAGCTGCAGGTTTCTTCTAAGCTCTTTGACAGTAATGCCGAGACGCTTAGCCTTCTTTTTCGGAGAGATATCTGCTTCGCTTACATATTCGTAGGCAAGCAGTTTGCGCCCTTTTCTTCACCGATTGCTATACCACGGGCTTCCACCTATTGTTATGCCGTTTGCTTCGTCACGGGCTTCACCTTTCGCCAAAAGACCTGCATATGCTGTCATACCCGACACCCCGCTTTTAAATTCTCCGGTAGTTCTCTGATTCCATTAACTTGATGAAATCTTTTTCGGGTATACCCAAATCATCCGAAGCGATGGAAGTAGTTATGAATCCTTTTTTTACCAAAGAAATAAGTTTTTGAAGGCTACCTTGTTCAATCCCACGTTTCATCCCTTGTTCATAACCTTCAGAACGAATACTTTCTTCATATAATTTTTCATTAAACTCGGTCAGACACATGTCCTTCACCTCCGCTCTGTTCTGAATAAAATAATCCTTAAGAACATCA
>JAZLIK010000013.1:0-10817 GCA_045617345.1 Lachnospiraceae bacterium
CTTTGAATATTTTACCTATAGGAAGACTACCCTATAGAACCACCAATATTCAGTTTTAAGATAATCGCAATTAGTTTGTTTGTTGTAGGTGGCAAAACCACCCTTGCGATTAGTAATTATATTATAGCAAATATATGTTCGGATGTAAAGTACTTACGCTATCATCTCGGCAATTAAATTGCCGAGGATTCCCGTTTGATATCCTAATTGTTCAAATAGTAGGAGCCTCGACCGTATGCTTGTAAAATAAAATAACTAATTATCCTGATAATAACTGTGAACATTATAATTTTGATAAAAATATCAAAAAAATGCTTGCAAAACTATTTTTTATCTGATATAATAAAACCATCAAAAGAGACATCCTGGGGTGTTCGAGGGTTCTGCATTTTTGAACCTACACTTATTCTAAGGGATTCCAATATTTATAGGTTAATGTCAGGCCTCCTACGAGTGGAAGACAGCGGTCTATTTGAGGTTACCCACCTAGCTTTGCTAGGACTCAAAAAGCAGGAGACGGCACTTTGGGTGTTTCATGAGAACTACGGTCGTTCGCGAAAACGGACGACCGTTATTTGTTTTCCGGTTTTTGATGATAATGCGTTACCATTCACCACACCGGCCCAATGACATTACTGCAAGCCTGCCTGTGAGCCAATGATTTTGTGGCTTTCTTTATGAATGTTTCCGGCCGGGAAGCGAATAGTAACGATAATGCGCGCAGACTTTGAAGTAAACTTTCAGTCCTGCGTTTATTATCGACAGACTGTGAAAGTAGTATTCTGTTCGGGATATTTTGTAGAAGCGGCGCAATGGGAATTGCTATGTCGCTTTTTTTTGTTGTTTCTTTTTTTTTGAAACTGTGATATAATTGTTACAATTCACAGTCGGATAATGATGAATACTGGATTGAGTGACAAGCATCATTCGATGACGTTTACCCGAAGCTGCCCATGGAAGCAGGCTTCCGGTCAGCTTGAGCTAAGCTGCCCATGAAAACAGACTTCCGGTCAGCTTACCCGCAATTCGCACATATAAGCCATAAGCCGTGAAACGATGAATGACTTCACAGCAGGCAGACCTTATGAATGCGTTTTGGACAGGCTGTGAACAGTAATGTATCGGCTAATGCAGATGCGTTTGGGGAAAGAAATTGTATATTTGTTTTTTTAATACCGGTTACGATTATTGGTGAAAAATCGTGAACAGCAGTTACTATTCACCGCTGATTTTGAGGTATGCTTTATGAATGGTTTTGTCCAGACGGTGAACAGTTACGAACAGTTCCGTTTTTCAGGGAGACCGGTATATAACGGAGGTTAAGAATGGCTACATATGATTTTACAATAGTTACGGATTCGGCTACGGACATGCCTCAGTGGGTGATTGATAAATATAATCTGCATGTTATTCCAACTCCGGTTGTTATTGACGGTTCGGATTATTTTGACGGAGATACAATAAAGCCTGCGGAATTTTACGATATTCTTCGTTCGGGAACAAAAGTTACGACCTATCATATCAACCAGTTCATGTTCTACAACAATTTCGAGCCGTATGCACAGAAAAATGAAAATGTACTGTATTTCTGCTTTTCTACGGGAATTGCAGGTACGTTTAATGCTGCAAATCTCGCAAAGGAAGATCTTCTTGAGAAATACCCTGATTTTCAGCTTGACATTATGGATTCCAAATGTGCATCGGTAGGTTTTGGACTTTCGGTTTTATTTGCCCTGATGATGAAGGAGCAGGGTGCGTCCAAGGAAGAAATTATGGAGGCCGCAAGATTCTTTTTTGATCATATGGAACAATTCTTCAGCGTTGAAACACTGGAGTATTTGTACAAGGGAGGACGTATCAGCCGTACGTCGGCAATTGCAGGAGGACTTTTGGACATCAAGCCCATCATTGAAGTGACGGATGAGGGAAAGCTTGAAGTGTTCGAAAAAGTCAGAGGCAGTAAAAAAGCTCACGAGAAGGTAATAGCAGAGATAGGAAAGCGTGGATATCAGCTTGAAAATCAGATTATTGCTGTTGTTCATGCCGACTGTTCGGATGTCGCAGACAAGGTTATCGAGGAAATTAAGTCAAGATACGGCGTGAAGAAAATCATGAAAGGATTTCTTGGCTGTGCCATCGGTGCACATACCGGTCCCGGGCTTGTAGGAGTCGGTCTGCTTAACTGTGAGAACCCGTATCAGAAGTATATTGATACCGTTCTTAACGGAAATGATGACAGCTTTAAATTTGTGTAGAAGTTATAAGCTTCTGCCGGGCACTGGAGAAACATGGATAATAAAAACGATAATAACAAAAATTCAAACTCAAGATTTATTTTCTTCTGTATCATCACCGCGTTAGGTGTTGTATTTGCGCTCAGCCTTATTATGAAGGCATGGAACAGCAGCAGTCAGGAAGAAATATCATACAATGAATTCATTGATATGATAAAAGGTAACAGAATAGAAGAGGTTGTCATTCAAAGTGACAAAATCACCATTGTACCGAAAAATGCCACACAGACGCAGCTGTATGGCAATAAACTTACGTATTTTACGGGCATTGTCGATGACCCGAATCTTGAACAGAGGCTCTATGATGCGGGCATACGGTTCAGGAGTGAGGTCGTTGACCAAAGTACTACGATACTTGACATAATTCTGGCATATGTATTGCCGTTTGTACTGATTTACGGCGCTATGATGCTTTTGTTCCGCGGATTATCCAAGGGCGGCGGAGTTATGGGAGTCGGAAAGAGCAATGCCAAGATTTACAACATGGAAAAAGAAACCGGCATCACATTTCGCGATGTGGCCGGTCAGGAGGAAGCGAAGGAGTCGATAAAGGAGCTTGTTGACTTCCTTCATAATCCCGGAAAATATCAGAAGATAGGAGCAAAGCTGCCGAAGGGAGCACTTCTCGTAGGACCTCCCGGAACAGGTAAAACTCTTTTGGCAAAGGCTGTAGCGGGTGAGGCACATGTACCGTTTTTCTCCATTACCGGTTCGGATTTCGTGGAGATGTTTGTCGGTGTCGGAGCCTCACGTGTGCGTGACCTCTTTAAACAGGCACAGTCACAGTCACCGTGTATTATATTTATCGATGAGATAGATGCTATCGGAAAGAGCCGTGATGCGAGCTACGGCGGCGGAAATGACGAGCGTGAACAGACGCTCAACCAGCTGCTTTCGGAAATGGACGGCTTTGATTCATCAACAGCGGTTGTTATCATCGCCGCTACAAACAGACCTGAGGTTTTGGACAAGGCGCTCCTGCGTCCCGGACGTTTTGACAGACGAATAATCGTTGACAAGCCGGACCTTAAAGGGCGTGTTGAGGTGCTGAAGGTTCATGCCAAGAATGTATTGCTTGATGATACGGTCGACCTGGAGGAAATCGGTTTATCCACATCGGGAGCTGTTGGTTCGGATCTTGCCAATATTATCAATGAGGCAGCCATACTTGCGGTAAAAAAGAACAGAACTCTTGTATCACAGGAGGATTTGATGGAGTCTGTCGAGGTGGTTATTGCCGGTAAAGAAAAGAAGGACAGAATTCTCAGCAAACAGGAGAAGAGTATAGTTGCCTACCATGAGACCGGTCATGCACTGATTACGGCTCTGGACAAGAAGGCTGAACCTGTGCAGAAAATTACCATTGTTCCCAGAACGATGGGTTCACTCGGATATGTTATGCAGGTACCTGAGGAAGAAAAGTACCTGATGAGTGAGGAAGAGCTGAAGACAAGAATTGTTACGCTCTTTGGCGGACGTGCTGCGGAGGAACTGATATTCGGATCAATTACCACAGGTGCTTCAAATGATATCGAGAAGGCTACTTCAATAGCAAGAGCCATGATTACCCAGTACGGTATGTCCAGGAAGTTTGGACTTATTGAACTTGAAAAAACCGGCAGCCAGTATCTGGACGGACGTCCGGTGCTTAACTGCGGAGATATGACCGCAGCCGAGGTTGACCATGAAGTAATGACTCTGCTTTCGGAGTGTTATGAGAAAGCGAAGAGTCTTCTGTCGGGAAATCGTGATATGATGGACAAAATTGCCGGTTTCCTGAGTGAGAAGGAGACAATCACCGGAAAGCAGTTTATGCAGCTCTTTAATGAAGTTCTTGATGAGCGTGCGAGAAAAAAGAAGCCGGAGACAGATGCTGATAACGCAGCCGCCGATAACGCGAAGACAGACACCGCAAAGGCCGATAACGCGAAGGATGGCAACGTGCAGGCGGATAATACGAAGGCTGATAACGCGAATTCGGATAAAGCAGACGCAACGAAGGACAGTGCAGAGGGTTCAACCGAAGTGAAAACTGCGGACAACGATGAAGCGGACGTTGCAGAATCTGCAGACAGCAGTGATGCAGAGAATTTGAAAAAGTAAGTCTCTGTTGAGGCGAAAAGCTTTGCTGACTGTGCTGTACGCAGGGCGAAAAATTACTTTTGTTTTGAAAACAGTAGTGATAACGTATACAGACATTGAAAGACAGGCAGAAATATGCGTGTAGAAGAGTTTAAAATGGAGCGTCCGAATCTCGTTGAGATAGGGCAGCAGGTAGCGATTATTGAGAAAAATACCGTGGCATTTTATTACTATATAATTGTGCCGGCAGTGGCAATGTCAGGAAATTTCCCCTTTGGAAAAAGGATTAAATCCACGAGTGGAAAGGTTGTCAATATCAGAGAAAATGAGAAGGGCACATTTGTGGATGTGGAATTTGAAGCGTAGTTGTTACTATTCACAGTTGGGTGATAATGAACACAAGCCTGAAGCTTGCTTCAAGGCTTGCGTGTATTATCACCCAACTATGGAGGCTGGACAAAACACAAGAAATAAGCTTTCAGCTGCGTAGCAGCGTCTGACTGCGTAGCAGGCAGGGCTTATGAATGTGTTTCGGACAGACTGTGAATAGTAACGCGTAGTTACCATTCACAGTCGTGTAATAAATAACACATGTTGAGAACCTGCTCTCCGGCTTGCGGATAATTTTTCCGACTATGGAGACCGGACTGTGGATGATTACAATGATAACATTGACCCGGTAAAGCTCATGCCGTCACGAAAGTGGCGGCATGGTGTGTTTATGGAGTCGCGTAAGGTTCACCAAGAAAAGAGAGGTATGTATGTTTGACGTAAAAGAGGAATTAAAAAAGCTCCCGGACAGTCCGGGGGTGTATATTATGCATGATTCGTCGGATGCCATTCTGTATGTGGGCAAAGCGGTAAATTTAAAACGCAGAGTAAGCCAGTATTTTCTGGGGAATGAAAAAAACAGAAGTCCGAAGATTGCCAAGATGATATCGCTGATAGACCATTTCGAGTATATTGTGGTAAAGAGTGAGCTTGAGGCGCTTGTACTTGAGTGCAACCTGATAAAAGAAAACAGACCCAAGTACAATACCATGCTGATGGACGACAAAACGTACCCGTTTGTAAAGGTGACGGTATATGAGAAATATCCGAGGGTATTTCTCACGAGAAAACATTTAAGGGACAAGGCGAGATATTTCGGACCATATACCAATGTTACAGCTGTCAGGGAGACGGTGAAGCTGTTGAGAAAGGTTTACACGTTCAGAACCTGCGAGAAGGTTCTGGACGGAAGCAGAGTCGACAGACCCTGCCTGTACAATCAGATCGGTGAGTGCAGCGGACCGTGTTCCGGCAATGTTGATGCTGAAGAATACAGAAAAGGGATAGATGCAATAGTCAAATTTTTTGACGGTGATACGGCAGAGGTAAGAAAAACCATTACCCACAAAATGCGTGATGCTGCGGATGCCATGAGATTTGAAGAGGCACAGCTGTATAAGGAGATGCTTGAAAACATTGACCGTATGTCACAGGTTCAGAGGGTTACTTCTGAGGATGACACAAACCGTGACGTTATCGGAATTGCGCAGGCAAATGCGAAGGCGATTGCGCAGATATTCTTCATTCGCGGCGGCAGGCTTGTGGGACGAGAGCATTACTATATAAATGCCGAATCAGCTGAAAAAGAGCTTGTAATGACGCAGTTCGTCAAGCAGTATTACGGCGGTGCGGCAGTTGTTCCGAGAGAAATACTGCTGTCCGAGAATATAGAGGACGAGGAGCTTATTTCGGAATGGCTTTCGGGAAAAGCCGAAGCGAAGGTCAGAATACTGACTCCTGCGCGAGGAACAAAGGAAAAGCTTGTCCAGCTGGCTAAAGCAAATGCGGAGACCGTATTGAAAAACGATCTGGAAAAGCTGGCGAGAGAGGCGGCGCGGACCACGGGTGCCGTGCAGGAACTCGGAAAGCTTCTGGGAATTATGACGCCGGACAGAATAGAATCCTACGATATATCGAACATAAACGGCTTTGATCAGGTTGGTTCCATGGTTGTATACGAGGGCGGAAGTCCCAAGAAAAGCGATTACAGACGGTTCAGGATAAAGACGGTACAGGGACAGGACGATTACGGCTGTATGCGTGAAGTGCTTACCAGACGGTTTGAGCATGCAAAACGTGAGCTTGATGAAAACGACAGCTTTGCAAAGCTGCCCGATCTGCTGATGATGGACGGTGGTCGCGGGCAGGTGAATATAGCGCTGGAGGTAATGGAGGAATTTGCACTTGATATACCTGTGTGCGGAATGGTAAAGGATGACAATCACCGCACAAGAGCCATTCTCTTTAATGACGAGGAGCTTGACATTGACACTCACGGCGAACTGTTCAAGCTTGTGACACGAATACAGGATGAAACCCACCGGTTTGCCATTGAATACCATAAATCACTGCGTTCGAAGGATCAGGTGAAATCAATACTGGATGATATACCGGGAATAGGAGAAGTCAGAAAACGCGCGCTTATGTGCTCGTTCAATTCGATTGCTGAAATAAAAGAAGCATCTGTGGAGCGTCTTGAATCGGTAGCAAATATGAACAGGGCATCGGCTGAAAGCGTGTATGAGTTTTTTCATAAAAAATCAGAATGAATGCGGACTGCCGGAGGAGGGGCAAAATGGCGTTACATTTACATCTGGGGAGTGCCGGAACGGGAAAAACTACGGGATTACATTCGCATATACTGAAGGAAGCTTCGGGGAACATCGGACGGAGCTTCCTTATTGTTGTTCCGGAACAGTTTACATTACAGACGCAGCGTGAAATCATCAACAAAAGTGAAAACGGCGGGATGCTGAACATTGACGTGTTGTCCTTTGCGAGACTGAGCCACCGGGTATTCGAGGAACTCGGAATAACGATGCTTCCTGTGCTTGAGGACACAGGAAAGGGCATGATAGTCAAGAAGGTTGCCGAAGAGAACCGTGACAGGCTGACTGTCTACAGAAGCAAGGTATCAAATCGCGGATTCATAGAAGAAATGAAGTCGCTTATAGCTGAATTTTATCAGTACAGGATAGATTCAAAGCAGTTGAAACTGATGATGGAGCTGGCAAGGGACAGAAAACAGCTGGAAGGAAAGCTGAAGGATATTTCCGTACTTTATGATGCATTTGCCGAATTTATAAACGGACGTTTCTGCATGAATGAGGAAATAACGGACAGGCTGTGCGAGGTGGCGGAAAAATCGCGGCTTCTGAGGGAAAGCACAGTGGCATTTGACTGCTTTACCGGATTTACTCCGTCACAGTATAACTGCATTCGTACACTTATGAAAATGTCGAGTGACATACATGTGGCTCTGACAATCAGCCCGACTGAGGCAGAGAAGGCGCCTGACGGACAGTCGCTGTTTGATTTGAGCAGAAAAACCATAATGAAGCTTGAAAAAATGGCTGCGGAGGCAGGAGTTAACGTAGTCAGACACATATACGAAGCCGATGGACGATTTGCAAAAAATCCCGTACTGGGACATCTTGAAAAGCAGATATTCAGATTCCCGTACATACAGAGAAAATATGAATATACCGAAATCCCGCCCCTGAGAATAGTTGCCTGCGATACCAAAGAGCAGGAGATGCAGTTTGTGATGGCAGGCATAAGAAAGCTTGTGTTTGAACACAACTACAGGTATCAGGACATAGCCATAGTAACGGGTGATGTCGGAGCTTATGAAGGAGTTGTGCGCAGAGCGTCCGAAACGGCGGGAATTCCGCTGTTCGTTGATGAAAAAAAGAGCATAAAAAATACGACGGTGGTTGAGCTGCTTGAGGCGGCTCTTGAGATTGTCAGAAGCAATTATTCGTATGACAGTGTTTTTCGGTTTCTGAAAACAAATCTGACAGGGATAGACGCTGATGGTATTTCACTGCTTGAAAACTATGTTATTAGGTGCGGAATCAGGGGCAGAGCATATTGGAACAGAGAATGGAGGCTGTCGCAAAAAAACAGTGATATATCCGAAGAGGTCTTTGCAAGGATAATTAAAACGAAAAATGCCTTTATAGAATTAATAAGCTGCATTGAGGCTTGCGAGAACGGAAGCACAAAAGCCGGTATAAATGAAATTGCGGTGCCGGATGCAGGGGAGAACGGAAGCACAAAGACCGGTATAAATGAAAATGCAGTGCCGGATGCAGGGGAGAACGGAAAACAAATAGCAGTGCCGGCAGAAAAAGCTGCAACAGAGACTATATACATTAATTGCGCAGAAAACAACGGGAATCCGGAGAGTGACGGTGAGCCGGAGAGTGACAAAAAGTGGAAGGTCTCCGTACCGACGGTCAGGGAGCGACTGACGGCATTGTACAGTCTTCTGGAAAAATGCGATGTGGAAGAGCAGCTATACATAAAAGCGCAGATGCTTGAACAGAGCCCGGCGGCAAAGGACAGAGTGGCGGGGAAGGAAAAGTCACAGCTGTTCAGGCTCATAATAGATGTGTTTAACAGAATTGACGGGCTGATGTCAGAAGAAAGAATGTCGCTCAAGGAATTTTCGGATATTCTTGATACCGGATTTAATGAGGCCAAACTCAGAAATATTCCGGGAGGAGCTGACAGCCTTGTGCTGGGAGATATTGAAAGAACCCGACTCAGCGATAAAAAGATAATATTCTTCATGGGCGTGAATGACAATGTGATACCCAAACAAAGCGGACCGGGGGGGATTCTTTCAGACTATGACCGAAGTCTGTTTGAGGAACACAATATAGAGCTCTCGCCGACTAAAAAGGAAAATGCGTATCTGTCGGAATTCTATCTGTATCTGGCACTTACCAGACCATCGGATGCGTTGTATATGACATTTGCAAAGACCGGCTCGGATGAAAAGGAAGCCAGACCGGCATACATTATCGGACGGCTGAAAAAAATATTTGACGGACTGAAGACCGAAGAATTCGGCAGACTTGACAGAAACGATCCGTATCTGGTGCTCGGAGCGGACAGGGGAATGACTATGCTGACCGAATCACTTCGCATGTCGGGAACGATGAATCGTGGAAAATGTGCAGAGATTCTTTTGGAATGTATTGAGAAAGAAAACAAACAGCTTGCATCGTTACTGAAAAAAGCTTCCGAACCGAGAGAACAGAAAAAAAACATGCTGAGAGAAACAGCAGAGAAGCTGTACGGAGAGAGCATTAAGGGAAGTGTTACCAGACTGCAGAACTTTGCATCCTGTGCATTTATGCATTATCTCAAATACGGACTTGGAATAAAAGAACGGGACATTTACAGGCTTTCAGGGCTTGAAATCGGTAATATCTACCATAAAGCGCTGGAAACATACGGGACACTCGTAAATGATAACGGACTGAGCTGGAGAGACGTTAATGCGGAGCAGAGAGAAGTCTTCGAGGAGAAGGCAGTGAAGCAGTCTCTCGAGGAATATATCGATGTGGTTGAGAGTACCGACAGAAACCGGTATTTCAGAGAGCGTCTGAAGCGTGTTCTTGACAGATCGGTTGATATTATTACCAAACAGATAAGTGCCGGAAGCTTTGATGTAAAGTATCTCGAAAAAAGCTTTAATCACACGAACAGGTATCTGAGTCTGACGGGTAAAATCGACAGAATAGATACGGTATGCAGGAACGGAAAAACATATATACGTGTAATCGATTATAAGAGCGGTTCGCAGAAATTTGACTTAAACAGGCTTTATCACGGACTTCAGCTTCAGCTTGGCATTTATCTCAGAGAGGCTGAAAACATGCTGGCTGCGCAGGGAGAAACCGTTGCGGCAGGAATGTATTATTACAAGGTTGACGACCCGATACTCGATGCAGGCGGCGGAGATCCGGAGATGCAGAGAATGAAATATTTCAGACTGGATGGTTTGTCGGGAGCGGAAGCGGATGTTCTCGGGCTGCATGATGTTGCACTGGCTGAGAACGGAGAACTGACACCCGGAGCAAAATCTGAGGTACTCGGGATAGATATCAAAAAAGACGGAAGCCTTGACCGACATGCGGTAAACAAGGTGCTGAAAAAAGAAAAAATGCAGAGACTCGGCAGTTTTGTGGCTGAAAAGACGACTGAGCTGACGGAAAAAATCCGTGAAGGCTGTGCCGATATCAATCCGTATGAATATGACAAAAAAAATCCCTGCGGTTTTTGCGAGTTTGCCGACATCTGCGGTTTTGACAAAAGAAAAGGGGACAGCTACAGAAGCCTTGAAAAAAATGCCGCGGAGAAGATTTTCGCAGATGAAAATCCGCCTGAAGAAAACTTACAGCCGGAGAAATGAACAGTCCGACCGGAGAAGATATACAAACCGGAGAAATGGTGAAGAATTCGACCGAAGAATTTACAGCCGGAGAAATGAACAGTCCGACCGGAGAAGATATACAAACCGGAGAAATGGTGAAGAATTCGACCGAAGAATTTACAGCCGGAGAAATGAACAGTCTGACCGGAGAAGATATACAA
>JAZLIK010000014.1:0-4462 GCA_045617345.1 Lachnospiraceae bacterium
TCCTATAGGTAAAATATTCAAAGCGTAAAGCGTATAACGCAAAGTAGCTGTGTAACCCTTATGGGTAGCAGTAAGGGTGTCATGGACGCACCCGGGACCTACGCGGCGCAAGCCGCGCGCACCTGATGCTCGGTAATTCAATTACCGATGTAGTTCACGATTATGGTAATCTACATTTATCCATAATTACTTGCGTTTCTGTTACATAACAAGAGGCATATATATCCCAATCATCTATTGATGCCGACAATCCGTTTAATCCAATACTTGGATGTAAATTTATTCCCAAAAAACAAAATAAACCTTTGTCTTCTTCTCCATAAGAAAAGACTGCACTATTTTCGTGTTCTTTGAAAAATCGTGCTCCGATTACATTAACCAATGTTTGAAATCCAATTTTTTCTTTACTCATTTTTGATATCCTCCGATATAAATCATCAAATCTATTTGCGTGGAAAGTGATTACTTTTCCAGTATAGCTTGAAACTTGAGCTTTTTATTCGGGTTTTCGACTTCTTCTTTAATTGCATTCAGTTCTTCTTTGGTTTTCATAGTTTGTGACCTCACTATTTCTCGTTATTATCCGGCATCTTATTTTGCACCATCTATTTTGCGGCTTCTTCATTTGCAAGCTTTCCGATTTTTTCAAAAATAATATCTTCGACTTTTGCGGTCAGGATTCTGTTGTACAGATGCTCGACACCAAGCTCCCTGACATTCCTGATATCCATGTTTTCACTCTCCCAAACAGACCGGCAAAACTCGTCATATTCCGATGCTTTTGCGGTAAGCCCTTCTTTTTCAGCGATATACGCTGTCAGGACCTGAATATCAATCATATCCTTCACATCACTTTCAAGTATCTCGGCTGCAAGAATATCATCATATCCGACTGCATTTCTTGCCATGTCCCTGAAATATCCATGTACATCCAGCTTTCCGACATTCTTTATATAATCAAGATATGATTCATATGCTCCGTCCGAATAGAGCTTTGCGAAGCTGTCATACTCTGCAAGCGCATATTCTCTTCCGCTCATATAAAGCTCATTCATCTTATTTTTGTCCAGATAATTTTCCTTCAGATACTCAATCGTTTTTTCCAATGTAAACGGTTCCGGTCTGTCCGTATAGTTTTCCAGCGGAAGTGTCTGCATGCACTCGTCAAGCGATGCGTACCCCAGTTCTCCGACTATATATTCTTCTGTCCATTCCGGAATAATTTTATCGTAAATTCCTGAAATAGTTATTTTAAAATCTCCGCTGTAGCCCGAAAATGAACCGAATCTGTCATCCAGTGTAAGCTTCAGCACCCTGCTCTCACCGGCTTTCAGACCTACCAGCATATCGTCTATACCCTGACCGTATTCATAACGTCCCATTGTTGTCGGAACCTTTGTGTACTCATAATCCTTCATGGGCACACCGAATATAAGCGGAACCGCATCGAACAGGACATCATCGCCCATCATTGCCACTCTTGACGGGTCAGCGGAAAGTCTTTTTTCAACGCTGAAACCGTCAAGGAAATCCTGAATTGCGCTTTCATAATCGACCTCTGCCTTCAGAAGCCCGGCAATCTCATCCTTTACGGCCTCATATTCAAAAGGAATCACATATGACGCATATTCAGGGTTTGAGTACCCGCGTTCTGCCTCATAATCAAAAAAAAGATCCCATTTATCGGAAACAGCAGTTCCCGAAGGAACTGCTGCCGAATTACCGTTTATTTTCTTTAAAAGATCATTAATATTTATATTTTTGAGTATCGATTTAAGTTGTTCGTTCATCGATGAAAAGTCCTGATTTTCAATCACATTCTTTATATCATCAATGGACATCGAATCCGTATTACCGACCAGACCCTTGAACAGGTTTTTAATTGCATCCGTCACACGGTCATCATTAATACTCTTTGCCGCATTCAGTAAAAGCATATAAACCGATTTGACATCAACGTAATCAGATTCAAGAATCTTATCATACTCAATCTTCTTTGCTGAATTAATATCAATCGGCATATCAGCTGTTCCGAGAAGGCTTTCTGCTTCAATATTCAGTGAAAGCAGCGGCTTTGAATTATTCAGTACCGCGAAATCAATCGATGCCTTTATATCGTTCTCATCACTCTTGTCAATCGTGTCATTAATTTCGATTGAGAATTTACCGATGCTTGCCGTAAGCTGATCAATCAGTGCACCGGGCTTAATCTTCACATTTGTGGAAGTAACCTTATCATCTGTAGCAGTCGATGAGGTAATCGTGACAAGCTTGATACCGCTGAGCGAAACCTCAATTGCAAGATTGGCAGTAGTCTCGCCTTCTTCTCTTACCATTTCAATCTTAAATTTCTGCTCTTTAACATTTACCTTTGCGTTTCCGCCAACGATCTTTCCCTTGCTGTCAACGTAAGCTACAAACTCAAGACTGAAAAGCTTTTCCTTTGAATTAATCTCGTCAAAGGCTTTTTTGATTTCACCGGTCATTTCATCAAACTGAGCCTTTGAAATTCCCTTCTCTTCCATTTCATCGCTGTACATCTCGCCGATTTTGATAAATGAATCATATATCATATCAAAAAGCTGCTTCTGCGAAATCTTCGCTGTAAGAGTATTGCACTCAATATCGATATCCGCTACAGAAACCTTGACATCCTTCGCAAGCGTTGCGTCATCAACATTCTTAAAGATTTCATCAATCAGCTCTGAACAGTTTTCCGTAAGCTTTTCGCGATCTTTGTTAGCGGCCTGAGCTGTAGAAACAATTCCTCCGAACTTATCAATCAGAGTGAATATATCCTGTAAATCACTGTCCTTCAGTTCAAAATTAATGTTGCTCTTTTTAAAAAGCTCATTTATCTTATCAGCGCTGACAATCGATGAAAGATTGGTTCTTGCAAGCTTTGTCAGATCAATTACGTCCGATTTGTATGAAGGAGATGAAAAATATAATTCCTTGTCATCCATTCTGATAAGTGAATCCAGTTTTAAAAGCTCGCCACCGTTGTACTTTATGGAGGCCTCAGAACAAAGATCCCTGTTATCGACAGTGAGCACGCTTCCAAGTCCGAATGACTTTATGCCCTTGAATTCGGGCTTCTTAATCAGGTCAAAGAACTCATCGGAAACATTGACATCAACATCCCCCTTCAGTGTGTATTTATCATACTCACTGACAGAGTCTTTTACTTCTTCAAGCGACTTCCCGACATTTCTGTTGGTAACCCATTTGAAATACTCGGTATCATTCTTTGTAATCATGGCCACCTTGTTCTCAACATAATCCTTCTGTGTGGCATAAACCACAGCAAATCCGGCACCGAGTACAAGTACTAACGACAATACAACAATAAGCGTTATTTTTAATCCTTTTTTCATACTCCAACCCCTTTCTGTGAAAAAGAACATTGCTTCAAAATACTTTCAGATACTGCCATTCCGTATAATTCTGTCGTGATTGCAATTCATGACAGTAACAATCACATGTGAGAAAATGTTACTATTCACAGTCTGTCCAAAACGCATTCATAAGCCCTGCCTGCTGCGCAGTCAGTCGCTGCTTCGCAGCTTATGGCTTATTTGTGCGAATAGCGAGTAGTGTGAACGGGAGCTTGCTTACGGTCAGACTCGAGCAAACGTCATCGAGTGACGTATGTCACGAGATATGTGTTTTGTCCAGCCTCCATAGTCAGATAATAATATCCGCAAGCCAGAGAGCAAGCTCTCAGCTTGCGTTTATTATTATCCGACTGTGAATAGTAACTATGACTTACATCTTACTTCATTGGTTCTCTTCATCTTCCGTCGAGCTTGATATCATAATACCACACAAAAAACTTTCTGTCATTCAACCGGAGGTTAAATTTTCAAATGTTTATTGCTGTTAAAACATTCGAAAATCTGACCTTCGGGAAGCTTTATGCCACCATGTCCTTTTTATCATTTAAACAAACGGCATCCCCGTCTATAACGAGGATGCTGTCAATATCTGTATGTAATAATCTGCTTAAAATAACAATGTTGTCCAGGCTGGGTAATGTCTTGCCCGCGAGCCATTTGTAAATTGCCTGGGGATTCTCAAATCCCATGGCACTCTGTACATCCTTAACCGTAAAGCCTCTGTCCGAAAGCAGCTGCTTTATCCGTTTTCCCGTCTCCTCTTGCAGGATTGACAAATACATAGGTTTCATAATCTTTTCCCCCTAAATCCGTTTTTGAAAATCATAATTCAACATCCCTACAAATTACAATTTTATTAACATACTGATGTTACTCTTGTTTTCAAATCTTTTTTCTGATTTATTACCGCGATTTGATAATCATCCTCATAAATTATATCTCCCGGAATTTCTTCACATTCAGTCATTAGCAACTTTAGTCCATATTTGGACGCCATATTTCTGTAGAACTCCATTTCCTGATATATTCTATTTCCATCTTCTGTATCCTTGAACCAAGTGATG
>JAZLIK010000015.1:0-7697 GCA_045617345.1 Lachnospiraceae bacterium
CTAACCTTTCCACCGATGTTAACGAACTGCAGAAAACAATAATCAGGCTTCAGCGTGAGAACGAAGAACTCCGTGAAGAAATCGACAGGCTGAAGCACAGCTGAACAATCATCACTCAAAGGGCAGGCAATATTTCATGACGCTACAGCAGGCACACGAAATTCAGTGGCGTGAGCGTATGTCTCTCGCTGCCGAAAATGAAAGACTGAAAAAACAGCTGGCGGCTTATGACAGAGATTCCTATACCAGCGCCCCAAAAAAACAGAAAACCTCAAGAAGATCGTCCATCTTTCAGCCCGGATAAAAGCTCTTGAAAAGGACAAAAATCGTTACATGGAGTTTTACAACAACCAGCGTGAGATTACCAGAAACCTTGAGAAAGAACTGTTTTCAGTACAATGTGATTCTTCAGAAAAAATCGACAGCCTCACCAAGGATCTTGAAGCATGCCGTAAAAAATGTAAAAATCTGCAGAAGCGGATAGCCAATTGGAGCGATAATAATATTTACGCCCTTTGCGGTACAGAAAACCACCATCAGAACAAAACACATTACAGTTACTGCACTGTTACTGTTCACAGCATGCCCAAAAGAGCATTTATAAGCCCGGTTTGCATTATTTATTATTGAATCAGATTTATAACAATGCCAGCAAATATTTTAAATTCCATTAATATGATGAGAAAAAATGCCTCCGTATCTAAATTAATTTCGATACGAAGGCATTCGTTGTTTTTGTTACAATATATTCCAGGTATTTTGAAAACCCATCATAAGAGCTGAATGTTGAGAAGTTATTCTCTGCTTCGCTGTTTGCGGCATATTTCATTTATTAATCCGGTCTCTATAGATTTACTTATCAGCATCGGACATAACTTCAGCAACGGTAATTTTGTATCCTTCTGATATAAATAACTTTCTTACATATACATACAAAAGATGATTATCTTTGTAGTAATATGCACAATAACTGTCTGAATAACATATATCATCAAAAGAATCGGCATATTTCATAGTATCTTTGTCATCGGAATCAAAGTACCCTCTGTAATTTGAATTCCAAAGCATCTGTACATATTTTTCAAACTCCCCTTCTTCTGCATCACATGAAACACTGATACAATTTTTTAATGTATTATCATCAAGGGGATTCTCATTGCTCACGTAGATATCACTGCATCCCAAGGGCTTATAGTCAATCAATGAAACCTTATTCCAGAAATCCGAAGAAGGCCATTCATATGCATTTTCAACAACGGGAAATTCAAAAATATCTTCGGTAACCCTTGTAATTTCATCTTCACCGTTCATTTTTTCAAAAGCGGTCAGTATTGCTTTTTTATTATTTCTAAGGACTTCCAGAACTGTTGAAATACCCGGTGTTTTGTCTTCAGGTGTAGTAAATGTAACTGTCTGATCCTTTTCAATAATCTGTTCATCATAAATCAAATCGCCGTTATCATTAAGTGAGTACAGACAAACATCAACTTTTCCTTCAATTATCATTATTTGAGTTATATAACCATCGACATTACCGGAACATGTATTTTCTTTACCGAATACATTTACCGTTTCATTATCAGAGAATGTTTTGTATATTCTGTCTTCATCAAGCTTAATTTTGCTGACAGTCGTAATTGTCTTTGTTCCTCTGATAGCCATGGTTGTATTTGACGTAACAATATCATAGGATGAATTGGCCGAAAGCTTATTCTTAACCTCCGAAACAATTGTTCCCTTTTCAACTTTGATAATCGTTTTGCTGTCTGCTTCTGTTCCTTCAGCCTCAAATGATAATATTGTATTCGATTGCATTGTAATCATTTTGTCATTGTCAAGCAAAAGGATCGCATTACCGGATGAGGCAGTTTCAATACGATCTCCGCTACGAAGACTCACATTTTCCGATGCTTCTATTTTTTTGCCATTTCTGGTCACATACACTTCACCGGAAAATTCGGATAGCTTTATCGACCTGTAAGAATCCTTTTTGGTAACTGATACAATGATAATTATTAACACAATGACTGCTAAAGCAGCAACTGAAGCAATAATAATTTTCTTTTTCATGTTTCCTGTCCTTCTAAAGAATAATAAATAATGTTACGTAAACTCTATGTTATATTAATACTGATTGAAAACATATTTAACATTATAATCTTTTTCATTAAAGATGTAAACCTAAAATATATTAACAGGAGTTACTATTCACAGTCGGGGATAATGAACGCAAGCCTGAAGCTTGCTTCAAGGCTTGCGGACATTATCATCCGACTATGGAGGCTGGACAGAACACATGAAATAAGCTTTCAGCTGCAAAGCAGCGGCTGACAACGCAGCAGGCAGGGCTTATGAATGTGTTTTGTTCGGGCTGTGAATAGTAACTATTGAAAGCTGCTAACTCATTTGTAAAACTAACTTCCACCCCTCTTTATATTTAATGATTACGGCGTCAAAAGAACTGACGCCTAATTATACACACATTTCTTCGAACATTGTGTTCTGCCAAAGTCAAAAGCCTCCGAAATAGATACCGGAGGCTTTATAACAGTTATTTTTTTCGCGTGTACGTAATTATCAGTTCACCGTTTCCTGCGTTGTAAAAATTCATCTTATCCGTCCCGTCAAAGGTTACATTATACGTATATGTGATACCCATCTCGTCATAGTAAAGTACAAGGCAGTTATCTTTAATAACAAAATTGTCGGTGTGATCCATATTATAACCGCTCACTTTCGTAATTTGACGATATGTGCCATCCTCATTAAACGTTACCTGCTGTATATCACCGGAATTCTTAAATTCCCAGGTTCCGTACAACTGTGCAGCTTCAAGAACCGCATCATTTTCATCGTCTGAATTGCCGCAGGCTGACAGTGTAAAACACAAAACAAGCACCAATAGCAGTGAAATAACTTTTTTCATATAAAACATCTCCCAAAGAATATTTGTTAAGTACCAATTAAGTATATCAATAATAATGTCCGAATGCAACTCATTAATTAATCAATCGTCAACTTTACTTATAAGTTGCTTATCCATTAGCTTTTACAGATGGACTCTGTTTGACGCAATCCATACGACTGCAAGCCGTTAAATGAATTTTGTCGAATCCGGCGAAACTACTCCGTCAACCTTATAATCATGCTTTTCAACCATAAGTAAATCAAAAATCTGAAACTCATGTGCAAGTCCAAGTTTACAATACTTTACAGCTCTGTATTTTTCAAAATACCTGTCATAATAACCACCGCCGTAACCGATTCGGTTCATGCAAAGGTCAAATGCCGTACCCGGGACAAGCATTAATGTATTTTCATCCGGGAAAGCAGGCATTTCAGCTGTAGGCTCCAATATTCCGAATGCGCCCGGACAAAGCTCTGACATATCATTAAAATAAAAGAATTCCATATTTTTGCCAAAGCACTTCGGCGCAGCTACTCTTTTACCGAGACATAAAGCAGTCTCAATAATCCTGTCTGTTCTGATCTCCCGATTGGTTGCAATATATACAAAAACCTGCCTGCATTCCGAAAAAACAGGCAGATTTAGTATCTTTTCGGCAACACAAAGCGATGAAGAGCTTAAATCTTCGTCGCTTAAATATTTTTTACAATCACGAATATGTTTTCTAATTTCATCTTTTGATAGCATAACTTCACCAATAAATTTTTTAAACTTCACTGTTATGCACATTTTAAAACTAACGGCATATATCAGTAATGTTGAAACAACAAATATCCGAATCAGATAAACATACCGTTCTTCACCTTTTCAAAAGCTTCATTCGCCTTTGCACAATACTCGTCAAGCATATTAATCGCTTTCGAATTTATTTCTTCAGCAGTTTCTCTGTTCTTCATAAGCTTTGTATTGATAAAAACGTTCAGTGAAGCACATCTTAATGCCGATTCACATGTAGAAACAGCGCACGCTGCATCACTAACCATAAGCTTTGAACCTTTTTCAGCGGTAAGTATCGAAAGTTCAATGGCCTCACAGCATTTTTCCATAAGCTTCAAGGGAACTTCAGTTGCATTCTTCAGCTCACGTTCAAGAACAACAGCCTTCTCAGCCTTTTGTTCATCAGTATCGGCAGGCAGACCGTATGCCTGTGACAGAGGATAAAAGCCCTTTGCATCTTCATCAATAATATCAATGAATTCAAAAGCAAGCTCACCCGCACGCTTTAATGTCTCCTGCATTGTATCTTCAACATCAGCATACTTCTTCTTGCCTACTGTATAATTAACTGCCATTTTACAGAGAGAAACTCCGATTGAAGCGGCCAGAGCAGCCGCTCCTCCGCCACCGGGTACAGGCTCTTTTGAACCAAGCTTCTCTATAAAATCATTTATGGTCAATGTACCGTCAAGTTTTGTATCCATAAAAACCTCTTTTAGAATAATCCTGAAATGATTCCGTTCTCATCTACATCAATCTTTTCTGCTGCAGGAACCTTGGGAAGACCTGGCATTGTCATAATATCACCTGTCAGAGCAACGATAAATCCGGCACCTGCACTTACCTTCAATGAACGTACAGTAATTCTGAAGCCGCGGGGAGCGCCGAGAAGCTTCATATCATCCGAAAAGCTGTACTGTGTCTTTGCAACACAGATAGGAACTTTATCAAATCCAAGAGCTGTAAGATTTGCAATGTCTTTTTTTGCCTGACTGGTAAAGTCAACACCGTCGGCATGATAAATCTTTGTTGCTATGGCCTCGAGCTTTTCCTCTATTGAAAGCTCTGTATCATAGCTGAATGAGAAGTTTTTATTTAACAGATCGCCGTTTTCATCCTTTGCTTCACAGAGACGAACAACCTCGTTAGCAAGTTCAATTCCGCCTTCTCCGCCTTTTTCCCAAACCTTTGATAATGCAACATTACAGCCAAGTTCACTGCACTTTTTACGAACAAGTTCAAGCTCTGCTTCGGTATCTGTAGGGAAAGCGTTAATCGCTACAACACAGGGAAGCTTGTAAACATTCTGAATATTTTCTACATGCTGAAGAAGGTTGGGAAGACCCTTCTCCAGAGCCTCAAGATTCTCTGTATTAAGGTCGGCCTTTGCAACTCCGCCGTGATTTTTTAATGCACGAACAGTAGCAACCATAACAACGGCCGAAGGCTTGAGTTCGCCGAATCTGCACTTGATATCAAGGAACTTCTCAGCTCCGAGATCCGCACCGAAACCGGCCTCGGTAATCACATAATCTCCAAGCTTAAGTGCCATCTTTGTAGCCATAATCGAATTGCAGCCGTGAGCAATATTTGCAAAAGGACCACCGTGAACAAGTGAAGGACAATGTTCAAGAGTCTGAACTAGATTGGGCTTCAGCGCATCCTTCAGGAGTGCTGTCATCGCACCCTCAGCATGAAGCTGACCTGCAGTAACAGGTTCACCGCTGAATGAATAACCTACAATTATTCTTGATATTCTTTCCTTTAAATCCGTGATACTTGTTGCAAGGCAGAGTATAGCCATAATCTCAGATGCAACGGTTATGTCATAACCATCTTCTCTGGGAACTCCGTTTACCTTTCCGCCAAGACCGTCAACCACAAAACGCAGCTGTCTGTCGTTCATATCAACGCATCTTCTCCATGTGATACGTCTGGAATCTATATTGAGTGCATTTCCCTGATAAATATGATTGTCAAGCATTGCTGCAAGAAGATTGTTTGCAGCTCCGATAGCATGCATATCACCGGTAAAATGAAGATTGATGTCCTCCATGGGAACTACCTGCGCATATCCGCCGCCGGCAGCACCACCTTTTACACCAAAAACAGGTCCGAGCGAGGGCTCACGAAGAGCAACAACTACATTCTTGCCAATCTTCTGCATTCCGTCAGCAAGTCCAACGGTAGTTGTTGTCTTTCCTTCTCCTGCAGGAGTAGGTGTAATAGCGGTTACAAGTACGAGCTTACCGTTATCACGTTTTGATTCCCTGATAAGCGAAAGGTCAATCTTTGCCTTGTACTTACCGTACTGCTCAACGTACTTCTCGTCAATTCCTGCCTTTGCTGCTATATCCATTATGGGCAGCATCTCATTTTCCTGTGCAATCTCAATATCAGACTTGTACATTTTAGCCTCCTTTGTGTCAAACGACAACTTATTTATTCTTCTGTCACCCTTTTTACCGCTTCTCTGATATTCCCTGCCAGATACAGCGAACCGAGTGAACAGATGATTCCGTCTTTTCCTGACCTGTCAATTGCATAGCGAACCGCATCATCTATGCTTTCAAAGTCTTCTGCAGTCTGCCCCGCATCATTAATAATGCGAGCAAGTTCACTGCCCTTAAGTGCTCTGGGGCTGTCCGGAGTAAGAGTAATAAATCTTTCAGCCTTCGGATACAGAATTTCAAGCATTTTGTCAAAGCTTTTATCACTCAGAACACCAAGAATAAAAATAATCTTCTTTTCGGGAAACAGCGAATTCAGACTTTCAACCGCTGCATTTATTCCCTGCTCATTGTGAGCCCCATCAATGATAATAACCGGATGTTTATGAACAACCTCAAAACGTGTTGCCCACTTTGTATTTTCAAGTCCGCGTCTGACAATATCGTCATCCATTCGATAACCTTTCGCTTTGAGGACCTTACAGGTCTCAAGCACAGTAGTTACGTTTTTCAACTGATAATCACCCATCAGCGGAAGCTTCACCGTTCCGTTCAGATATGGACTTTCAAACTCCTGATAATCAATACATCTGTTTACAACATGAATCACCGAACTGTCAGCAATATGCATCTCTGCCTTCATTTCGCTACATTTGTCCCGAACAACTGTCATGATGTTATCTGCCTGTGAATACATCACAACATCATAAGGTCCGGTAATAATTCCTGCCTTTGTAGATGTAATCTCTTCAAGCGTATTGCCGAGTATAGCCATATGATCATAGCCAATGGCAGTGATAACAGCAGCTTCTTTAGAACCGATAACATTTGTACTGTCGAGCTCACCACCCATGCCTACTTCGAGAACAACAATGTCACATTCGTTTTCAGCATACCACAAAAATGCCGCTGCGGTCAAAAGCTCATATTCACTCGGACTGACTTCCATTGCATCTGCAACAGGTGCTATCCTTGTCATCAGCTCTGCCAGCTCTTCATCCGAAACGTCAGCACCGTTAATTTTAATTCTCTCATTATACTTAATAAGATGAGGAGAAGTAAACAGACCTGTTTTATAACCGGCCGTTTCAAGTACAGACGCAAGCATCGCGGATGTTGAACCTTTCCCGTTCGTACCTGCAATATGTATATACCTGCATCTGTCCTGCGGATTGCCGAGTTTCGATAAAAGCTCAAGAATTCGCATATGTCCGCGTTCTCTGGTTGTCCACGGAGTACTGCAGATATAATTTATAGCATCCTCATAATTCATATTACAACACATCTTTCCAAATTTACCTTAAATCGATAAACATTATAAAATCATAAACCGATATTCTTTTTTTAACAGTAATTATCCAATTATAGAAGCCAAACAAAGCACATAATCTCGTGACATACGTCATTCAATGACGTTTGCCCGTTACTATTCACAGTCTGTCCAAAACGCATTCATAAGCCCTGCCTGCTGCGCAGTCAGTCGCTGCTTCGCAGCTTATGGCTTATTTCATGTGTTTTGTCCAGCCTCCATAGTCAGATAATAATATCCGCAAGCCAGAGAG
>JAZLIK010000016.1:0-6965 GCA_045617345.1 Lachnospiraceae bacterium
AAAAACAGACGGAGAAAATGATATGAGATACATTGAGGATCTTAGAGAAGGCGATATTACCAGAGATGTGTATCTGTGCAAGCAGGTTCAGAATCTTGTGGCAAAGAACGGAAAGAATTATCTGTCGATATTACTTCAGGACAAAACCGGTATGCTTGATGCAAAGGTGTGGGATATTACAAGCGGCGGAATCGATGATTTTGAGGCTTTGGACTACATCTATGTGGAAGGTGAGGTTACCGTATTTCAGGGAACAAATCAGCTGAAGTGCAGAAGAATCAGAAAATGTCATGAAGGGGAGTACAATCCGGCGGATTATCTCCCGTATTCAAGATATGACATTGATACCATGTATTCGAAACTTATGGATTACATGAAGCTTGTGACCGAGCCGCATCTCAAGGCTCTGCTTGAGAACATGTTTGTGAAGGATGAACAGCTTATAAAGGATTTTAAGCGTCACTCGGCTGCAAAGTCGGTGCATCATGGTTTTGTGGGCGGTCTTTTGGAGCACACGCTTTCGGTTACCTGCCTCTGCAATAAATTTGCAGACCAGTACAAATTCCTGAACAGAGATCTTCTGCTTACTGCAGCGATGTGTCACGATATCGGAAAAATAAAAGAGCTGACAGACCTTCCCGAGAATGATTATTCGGATGACGGCAATCTGCTCGGACATATTGCAATCGGTTTTGAGATGATTGGCAACAGGGTAGCGGAAATTGAAGGATTTCCTCCCGTGCTGGCATCGGAGCTCCGTCACTGTATACTTGCGCATCATGGCGAATTTGAATATGGTTCGCCTAAAAAGCCTGCACTTGCTGAGGCACTTGCTTTACATTTTGCGGACAATCTTGATGCGAAGATGGAAACCTTCAGAGAACTTTTGGATACTGCCGACCCGAAGGCAGAATGGCTCGGTTTCCAGAGACTGTTTGAGTCGAACATGAGGAAGACTACTGTCTGAATCGAAAGTAACTTTTTTATATGTGAGCAGCAAGTTTCTATTTGCAATCCGGTGATAATGAACACAAGACCGAAGTCTGTTTCAGGGCTTGCCTGCATTATCATTCGACCGTGAAAAGTTACAACTTACCAAAAACATTGTCTCTGGATCCTGATTTGAAAGGAGGAGCTGCAACAAGCAGCAGACAGAATTATGCAGATGACGTTCCGTTGGTATGGCGAAGGAAATGACAGCATCACGCTCGATCAGATTCGTCAGATTCCGGGAGTAGAGGGAATTGTCTGGGCACTCCATGACAAGATGCCCGGCGAGGTATGGACCACAGACGAGATTCAGAAGGTGGCAGATCAGCTTCATGCACATGGTTTCAACATGGATGTGGTTGAGTCTGTAAATGTTCATGATGACATTAAAATAGGACTTCCGACAAGAGACAAATATATAGAGAACTATAAAGAGACACTTAGAAATCTGAAGAAATTCGGGGTAAAGGTTGTATGCTATAATTTCATGCCGGTATTTGACTGGACGAGAACAGACCTTTTTCATCCGCTTCCTGACGGTTCCACGGCTCTTTACTATGAAAAAGATAAAATAATAGATGATCCTGTACAGATGGCAGACTATATACTTCAGAAATGTGAAGGCTATACGATGCCCGGCTGGGAGCCTGAACGTATGGAGCATCTCAAGGAGCTTTTTGAGGCATACAAGGATGTTACCAAGGAGAAGCTTTGGGAGAATCTGAAGTATTTTCTGGAACAGCTGATGCCGACCTGTCGGGAGAGTGATATCAAAATGGCAATACATCAGGACGATCCGCCCTGGGATATTTTCGGACTTCCGAGACTTTTGGTGGATGAATCCTCGGTTGACCGTTTCCTGAAGATGGTGGATGATCCATACAATTGCCTGACGCTTTGCTCCGGTTCGCTCAGCTCAAATCCGAAGAACAATGTGGCAGACATTGTCAGAAAGCACTGCGATAGAATCGCATTCGCACATATCCGTAACGTAAAGCATTATCCGAACGGTGATTTCAGTGAGACATCTCACCGCGACTGTGACGGAGATACAGGTGTACTTGACATCGTAAAGGCATACCATGACTGTGGTTTTGACGGTTACATCAGACCTGACCACGGACGTCATATATGGGGTGAAAAATGCAGACCCGGTTACGGTCTGTATGACAGAGCACTCGGAATCATGTATATTCTGGGAATATGGGATTCGCTTGAAAAATTTCCGACGAAGGACTGACGTTTGATCGAGGCTGACCATGGAAGCAGGCTTCGGGTCAGTTTACCCGCTATTCGCACAAATAAGCCAAAAGCCGCGAAGCGGGCAGGGCTTATGAATGGTTTTAGACCGACTGTGAATAGTAACAACAGTAGCGTTGTAACGAATTAATAAAGGGACCAATATTATGAAACTTACATTAGAAGGAATAAAGGATAAGGAAAGCTGGAAAGAGTATAAGCTTCCCGGTTATGATATAGAGGGAATGTGCAGGACTACCGTAGAGAATCCGGTATGGCTTCATTTCGGAGCCGGAAATATATTTCGTGCATTTATCTGCAGTGCGGTTCAGGAGCTGCTTGATAACGGATATATGAAGTCCGGTGTTACTGCTGCGGAAAGTCATGGAACGGAGATTATTACCGAGTGTTACAAGCCTCATGACAATCTGTGTGTATCGGTTACGCTTAATGCTGACGGAAGTATCGGCAAGGAAGTCATCGGTTCGGTAGGTGAGGCTGTTACGACCTGTTATGATTATGACAGAATTGAAGAAATATTCTGTGACAGCAGGCTACAGATGGTATCGTTTACCATTACCGAGAAGGGGTATGCTATCAGAAATGCAGTCGGAGAGCTGATACCTGTAATTGTTGAAGACATGAAGCTCGGACCTGATGAAATATGCGGAAGCGACATGAAGAAGCACCATCTTATGTCTGTGATAACGGCACTGTCATTAAAGCGTAAGGCAGCATGCGGAGCACCTCTCGCTCTGGTTTCCATGGACAACTGCTCACACAATGGTGAGAAGATAGAAAATGCTGTCATGGAAATAGCCGGTGAGTGGCTGAAAAACGGAAAGATTTCGCAGGATGACATGGAATACCTGAAGACAAAGGTCGCTTATCCCTGGAGTATGATTGACAAGATTACCCCCAGACCCGATGCAAAGGTTGAAGAGAAGCTGATTGCTGACGGAATCGATGAAATTAAGCCTTTTGTGACACCGAACGGAACCTATATTGCTGCGTTTGTCAATGCAGAGCGTCCTCAGTATCTGGTAATTGAGGATGATTTCCCCAACGGAAGACCTGCACTGGAAAAGGCACGCGGAATAATGTTTGCTGACAGAAATACGGTAAACAGCGCTGAAAGAATGAAGGTATGTACATGTCTCAATCCTCTTCATACCTGCCTGGCCGTGTATGGCTGCATGCTTGGATATACATCGATTGCAGCTGAAATGAAGGATGAACAGCTTGTAAAGTTTATTACGACTATGGCTTATGAGGAAGGCATGCCTGTAGTTGTGAACCCGGGAATACTTGATCCGTCAAAGTTCCTCGAGGAATGTTTGAAGGAGAGATTCCCGAATCCGTTTATGCCGGATACTCCTCAGAGAATTGCAACCGATACTTCACAGAAGCTTCCGATCAGATATGGTGAGAATTTCAAGGCGCATATTGCAAAAGGCGATGTAAAAGAATTGAAATATATGCCGCTTGTTATTGCCGGCTGGCTGAGATATCTCCTCGGTATTGATGATAACGGTAATGAGTTTGAGTGTTCATCGGATCCGCTGCTTGATACGGCACGTGGGATGATGGACGGAATCAGGTTCGGTGAGACGGGAATTACTGCGGACAGGCTTTCGACTCTGCTGTCTAACGAAGTAATATTCGGTACAAATCTGATTGCGGCCGGTCTCGGAGAGAAGATAGCCGGGTATTTCAATGAATTGAACGCAGGCAAGGGTGCCATCAGGAAGACACTTGAGAAATATTGTAAATAAACAGGCTTGTTCAATGCTTGTGAATAATGGTATAGAACAGGATTTACAGGAAAGTGCAAGGCAATGACAGACAGGCAAAACGCCTGTCTGTTTTCGAATGAAGGGCGAATAAACTGTGTCCGGCGATGAAAAGCGGATAATAAAAAATATATAAGGCGGCACAGAACAGCAAATAGACTGTGTATTGGTGGAGAGCTGCTGTGAATGTAACAGGAGAAAAAAATGTCGGAAACAACAATAAAGTACAGAATTTTGAGAGAACACAGGCGTACAGTTGGAATGGAAATAACGGAATACGGGCTGATAGTAAAGGTACCGGCAGATATGACGGACAGTGAAGTCGAGGATTTTGTGATAAAACACAGAAAGTGGATTGCGACTCACACACAGTCATATGAGGCAAGAAAGAAACAGGCGGAAATGCTTGAGCCCATCACTGCCGAGGATATTGATGAGCTTTGCAGACAGGCGGTGGAATATATACCGCAGAGGGTTAAGCTTTTTGCGGAAAAGCTCGGTGTAACAGTAAAAAAAATCACTATTCGAAACCAGCTGACCAGATGGGGAAGCTGTTCTTCGGATGGAAGTCTGAATTTCAACTGTCTTCTGATGCTGACTCCGCATGAGATTATAGATAGTGTGGTGGCTCATGAACTCTGTCACAGAAAGGTAATGAATCATTCACGACAGTTTTATGATGAGCTTTTGAAGATTTGTCCTGATTATTATGAGTGTGACAACTGGCTGAAGCAGAACGGAAAGCTGCTGATGGACAGAATGAGAAAAGGCATGGAAGAGAGCTAACAGATGCGTTTTGAATAATTGCAATGAGAAAAGGCATGCAGGACAGATGAATATGTTTATGGCGGTAAAAACGAAAAAAGTCATGTGGAACAGATGAATGTGTTTTCAGAGGTAAAAACGAAAAAAGTCATGTGAAACAGATGAATGTGTTTTTAGAGGTAAAAACGAAAAAAGTCATGTGAAACAGATGAATATGTTTATAGCGGTAAAATTGATATGCAGTAACATTTCATGGTGTCTTTGAGGAGGGAAAAATGGGGAATGAGAACGGAATATGGATTATGCATGGTTTGGAGACTTCAGATAAAAACTGCATTCATACTGTTGAGCAACTGACGGAATACATAGACATGGTCGGATTTTTGCCGCTGTTTAAAAATGAAATCGAAGGCTTTTCGGTGGAAGAACATGTGGAAAGTACCTATTGGTGGAGCGGTGACAGAGAACATGATCCCTGGGAATGGAGAGAGATAATTGCAGCTGAAGGGAAAGTGGCTTATGGCAAGTTTTTCGATAAAAAAGCCGGTTTTGTATCACTGAAAATGTTTCCGGATTTTGTAAACTGCAGGCGTGACGGATATGATTTTGATGCACTCTGGGATGATGAAAAGGCTTCTCTGCGTCAAAAAAAAATCATGGATTTATTTGATTCCGGTACTGAGATGCTTTCAAATGAAATAAAGCTAAAGGCGGGCTTTGGCGGTGCAGGAGAAAAGAATTTTGAAGGGGTGATTTCGGCACTGCAGATGGAGATGTATCTGTGCGTGCGTGATTTCAGACAGCGAACGAACAGGAATGGTGAGCCATATGGCTGGCCGGTGGCTGTTTATTGTATGCCGGAGCATTTGTGGGACTATGATTTTGTCACAAAAAGGTATTCGGTAACGGCAGCCGAATCGGCTGAGAAGCTTCGAAAGGAAATGGAGACTTTGTATCCACAGGCATCGCAAAAACAGATTTTAAAGGTAATCTATGGGCGAGCATCGGTTTGAATAATTGTGCTGCCGCATTTTTGTGACTTTAGTCTTGTGAGGTTCGCTGCTTACTGTGGGTAATAAAAATACTTTTACAGGTCGGAAAATAAATCGAATAAATCTGTTAACTGAAAACGGAAATCGGTCGATATAAAATTCGGAGTTTTGTGAGACGGGGTGGGCGATATGAAGCCCGGAGCAGTGAGAGAGCGGATGTGGGGCATGCATAGTTTGGAGTTTCAATGCGTGACATACAGTCTTTCAGACGTGAAACTGCGACAGACTGCACGGCAGGCAGGACATACGGACGCGCTTTGGACAAATTTCACGGCAGGCAGGATATACGGACGCGCTTTGGACAGACTTCACTGCAGGCAGGATATACGGACGCACTTCGGACAGATTGCACGGCAGGCAGGACATATGGACGCACTTTGGACAGACATAAATAGTATCACGGTGTATTATGCCGGTGGCCTGCAGTCGGAAGAAGATGAAACCGGTTCTTGATTTTTGTCTGTCATGGTGGTATCATGGTGATTGGCTCGCTTGCCGGAATTATAATTTTTGGGATGGGAAATGTATATGGAGTTAAGAAGAGAAGAGTTCAGTACAAACAGAATGAAGACACAGAAGGGTCATTTCTTTGATGATGAGAGTAAGGACAGTTATTTGCACTGGACCGTTACCGTGACAAAAGCTATGATGCCTGATTTACAGATGACGATTGACTGGAAAGCGGTATGCGATTCAGTTGATGTCGGAACCGGGATTTTTTAAGATATTGTATATGCTTACCTACTGCTTTGGAGCAGTGGGTTATTTTTATTATTGGAGGATTTTTTTGACCCGAAATCCGACAGATAAAGGGAAAAGTTTTGAAAGGACTGTGAATGGTAACAATGGATTGTCAATCGCTACTTACAAAAAATGACATCATACTCCTACGGGAGTATGGTGCCGATATGGAGGATATGCTATGTTCAAAAAAATATATCACGGCTCGGAAAACAGAATTGAAAAACCGATTTAAGGGTACGGAAAGAAATACAATGATTACGGTGCTGGTTTTTACTGTACCGAAAGTATTGAAATGGCTAAAGAATGCGGCGTCGGAGACGGGCACAACGGCTATGCTAATATTTACGACTTGGATATGGATGGTTTGACCGTACTGAATCTG
>JAZLIK010000017.1:0-32799 GCA_045617345.1 Lachnospiraceae bacterium
TAAAATACACATCGACTGTCATGTACAGGTATACTCCTTAACCACTCTGTAAAATACACATCGACTGTCATGTACAGGTATACTCCTTAACCACTCTGTAAAATACACATCGACTGTCATGTACAAGTATACTCCATAACCACTGTCTATTCAAGGAAAAACCTTGTCAAAACCTTTCCCAATGGAATATAATACTTATATAAGCCTCTCCCCTATGGGGAGAGGTGGCATGCGCAGCATGACGGAGAGGGGTCCCTCCCCTATCCCACCTATTCATATTTATCATAACCGGAAAAATACATGGAGAAAAAAATGAATACTTCAGATTCAAAAATGATAACGAAAATGTTCTTCCGACTGCTTCCGATTCAGATACTTCTGGTCGCAATATCGAGCCTGAACAGCATTATCGACGGTGCCGTGGCAAGCAATCTCATCGGTCCCGATGCCATGGCTGCCACCGGTCTCTACGCACCGTATTCCCGAATACTCGAGACCATAAACGGCGTGCTTCTCGGAGGTTCCCAGATACTGTGCGGACAATTTCTCGGCAAAAACCAGGTTGAACGAACAAAAGGAATATTTACGCTTGATATAATCACTATCTCAATAATATCCGTAACAGCATCCGTCTTCAGCCTGCTTTTCCCCTCTGCCATCGGATTTCTGATGGGGTCGGACGAGTTGCTTATGGATGGATTGTGTGAATACATCCGCGGAATCGCCATCGGTTTTCCCGCATTCCTGATATCCACCCAGCTAACGGCATTTCTGCAGCTTGAGCAGCAGGAAAAAAGAACATACTTCGGAATCGGACTTATGCTCGTCTCCAATCTCCTTCTTGATCTTCTGCTGGTCGGTACCCTTGACCTGGGACTGTTCGGACTTGGTCTGGCCACATCAATTTCAAACATCATATTTGTAATTGTACTCGGACTCTATTATATAAACAAAAAAGCAATAATACAGCTCGATATAAAGAGTATCAGTCTCGCTGATTTAAAAGACATTATTCGGATCGGTCTGCCAAATGCCACAGTTCAGGTATGTCTTACAATACGCGGCATAACGTTAAACTCAATCATGCTGTCAAGTATCGGAAGCAACGGACTGTCAGCATACACCGCACTCAATACCTTCGGAGGCGTCTTCTACGCCACAACGGCCGGAGTTGCCTCAGCCACACGTCTGCTTATCAGTGTCTACATCGGAGAAGAGGACAGAACCGGTCTGATACAGATTATGAAAACAGCTGTATTTAAAGGGGTGAGTCTTGTCGCCGGTGTTGCAGCCGTCATAATAGCACTGTGTGTCCCGCTTACCTGCATATTTTTTCGGGAAAGCGCCGGCGAGGTTTACAAACTCACAAAATGGGGATTTATCCTTTTCCCCGTATCAATGCCGCTCAGCTGCTTTAGCGTGGTATTTGAAAACTATTACCAGTGCTTCGGCAAGCTTTCAATCAACACGGTGCTTTCAATATTTGACGGCGTAATCGGAATGGTCGGCTCTGCCCTGCTCCTTACCCCTGTTTTCGGAATGATGGGAATATGGTACGCTCAGATAGCCAACGGCATAATTACTACAGCAGTAATATTTATCTACGCAATAATAAAAAACAGGAAGCCGGTAAGCTCCTTTGAGGAACTCCTGACACTTCCTGCAGAATTTGGTATAGATGAAAAATCAAGGCTCGACATTACCATTCGAAGTCTCGAAAATGTGGTCAATACCTCAGAAAATATCGAACAGTTCTGTCTGGCACACGGAATCGACCGCAGACGCTCAATGTTTGCCGCACTCTGTATGGAAGAGATGTCCGGAAACATTGTAAAGCATGGATTTAACAACAACCGCCACAGTATCGATGCCAGAGTCGTATACATGAACAATGAGCTGCTTCTCCGACTCAAGGATGACTGTCGTGCTTTCAATCCACGTGAAGCCGCCGAACTCTTCTCACCTGAAGATATCACTCACAACATCGGAATCCGCATGGTCAGCAAAATGGCTAAATCCATGACCTATCAGAACACACTCGGTCTGAACGTGCTTACAATCAGACTTTAACCTGATCTCATATGTTAATAATGTGAACAATCCGCTTGTTGCTATTCGCAGTCGGGTAATAATATCCGCAGGCTGAGAGCCTGTTCTCGGACTTGCAGATATTATTATCCGACTGTGCAGACCGGACAATACAAGCCATAAGCTGTGAAGCAGCGGCTGACTGCGTAGCCGTCAGGGCTTATAAATTCGTTTTGTACAGACTGTGAATATATTTTTTTCAAAAACTTTTTGGACAAAGTTGCAAACACTATCGGATAGACAAGGTTGCAAAGTCATCTTGGGGGCTACACCCGCAAACCCCTGTAGAATTGGATGTTTGGTAGCGATAAATGACATCGCAGCCAAGCCACCCGATTTTGCAATAATGTCCAAAACCTCTCTGCAATATTGTCCATTTTATTTTTGCAACAAACGCTTTGAATAGTAACATTCGCTTCACCGACCGGCTCATATAAATGCGACACTTCTTGCCTTACGAGGTTTCTGACATAAAAACCGTACTTTATGCAATAGCATCACTGCCTAAATGCAGTGGGTACCCATGTACATTAATAAAAAGCAGGATAAACGTTACTATTCCGTAAAAAGTAACGTTTACCCTGCTTCACTTATATATCGTTTATTTGTCATTCATCAACCGCGTTCTGTCTGACTGCAAGTTTATCCATCTGTCTGTTAAAGTACTTATTCATGCTGATTACAAAAAGGAGTACCGAAAAAGCCGCCGAAAAATAGTCTGTTACAGGCTGTGCGGCAGCCAGCATTCTCGCATTGTCAAATATAGACTTAAAAGCAAACAGCACGGGAATATACACAAGACCCTGTCTGCTGATATTCAGAATAAGTGCCGGAAGTGCTGCTCCTATGGACTGAATCGCGTTGATAAACACAAACATGATTCCCATAATCGGGCCCGAATAAATATAAGTTCTCGCAAAAAGAATACCATAGCTGTATGCATCCTGATTCTCCAGGAATGCATTTACAAGAGGGCCTGCGCCAAAATAACAAATGGCTGTCATTACCAGACTGAGACACAGAGCGAGTATGGTTGAAAACTTAAGAACCTGCATATAACGTTTTCTGTTGCCGGCTCCGAAGCAATATCCAAGCAACGGCTGTATGCCGGTTCCCAGTCCGATCAGCAGCATTACCACGATCATATTTACCTTCATGGCAACTCCAAGTCCGGCTACTGCCATATCTCCGTATTCTGACATCTGATTATTTACCAGAATATTGGAAACACTCATCAGTATGCTGTTCAGGGAAGCCGGAATACCTATGACAAGAACGCTCTTGGCAATTCCGTTTTTCACGCGGTAATCCTTCGGTGAAATTGAAAGCAGCTGACTTCTTTTTAACAGATGGAACAGATAGAAGCCTGCCGAAAAAAGGTTACCAAGAACAGTTGCCCATGCGGCGCCCGCCACATCCATATCCAATACAAGAATCATCACCGGGTCCATTACAATGTTTATCATATTACCGATAATCATACCGAACATGGCGGTCTGCGGATGTCCCTCCGCCCTGATGATATTGCTGAAAGAATTGCTGATGATAAGAAACGGAATCGAAATTGCGACGATTCCGAGATATTCCGAAGCATAACCGATTGTGTCATCACTGGCACCTATCACTCGGCAAATCGGCTCTGCGCCAAATAACATAACTATCGCTGCAACAAGACCGATAATCGTTCCTGTCCAAAAGCAGAATGCTGATGCGTTTTTCGCTTTTTGATGATTACCCTCACCGAGCATTCGTGAAATAAAGGAAGTACCGCCGATACCGAACAGCATTCCGACCGACATAAATATCAGGAACGATGGCGTAGCCACCGAAACACCCGCTACCATAAAAGCGTTGTCTGTCTGTCCAATAAAAAAAGTATCCGCAAGGTTGTAAACAAGAACCATCAGCATGCTTACAACAGATGGGATGACATTGGTAATAACCGCTTTGGGTACAGGTGCGTTTGCAAAAATTTCCGTTGATTTGTTATTCATTTCTTTTTCCTCCAAAACATAAACAGGAGTATTATAACACATATAACCGAAAATGGAATACCTAAATCTTTGTAGGACGCAATTTCCTATAAAGTAAAAAGAGCCCCGACAGTTAATCAGGGCTTCTTTATGACTGCGGATAACAGGACTTGAACCTGCACGCTTGCGCACCAGAACCTAAATCTGGCGTGTCTGCCAATTCCACCATATCCGCTTATTAACTAACGCATCCATCATTAATGAGTAACCAAAAAACTTATAGCACTCACGATTAATTATGTTACTATACACAGTCTGTTCAGTAGTAAATCTCACAGCCGGGTTCTGCTGCACACCAATTGAAAGCCTGCTTCCGGGCGCCGGCAGATATCTGATACATTGAGTGAACTGTCCCGATAATTGAATTAACGAGGATTCCTGCCTGTTATCCCCCAAATTCAATCAATGCCCATTCATCCCGCATTCTGCGCAGTCAGCAGTCATTTAACGGCTTGTATATATTCATGACAGACCATGAATAGTATTTATTATACACATTAATTATGAAATTTCAAATAGTTTTACTGCTTTTTTCGATTTTTCCGCTTCCGCTTACGTTCGAACCTGCAGACCTCTATGTAAACTCAAGAAAATAAATTAATAAATAAGGGCCTTGGAAAACAACTCATTTGTATACTCACAACCAAAAATAAATCAACTCATTTGTATACTCACAGCAAAAAATATATCAACCCATTTGTATATTCACGACAGAATATGAAAAACAGCTCTATTGTATATTCATAACATGCTTAGAACAGCAGTTCATTTATATAAAAGCAGAAAGATAACCCACTGCCTTTAGGCGGTGGGTACAAGCTTTGTCAGGTGCGTGGTACAATTCCCGTACCTGACAGCTGCGAAGCAGCCTGCTTTTAACGAGCAACAAGCGAAGCGGTTGCGAGTCTTGAAATCTGTTGCAGTCACTAAGTAGTAACGCCTTTATCACTATGCTGACTGTCACGCTGTCTGATATCAGTCAGGTTCTTCGATTTATCACGTGAATATCCTGAAGTCTTGTAGCCCTTCTTTTCAAAATACTCCGCCAGCAGTATGGCGAATGTCAGTGAACGATGCTGACCTCCCGTACATCCGAGTCCCACTACAAGCTGCGCTTTTCCTTCCTTTTCATACATTGGAAGCGCACATTCAAGATAACCTATAACAGACTTCATCAGATTTTGCGAGGACTCATGACTCATTACAAAATCTCTGACCTCCCTGTCGGCGCCGGTCATATTTCTGAATTCGGGAATATAAAACGGATTCGGCAGACATCTGACATCAAATACCAGATCTGCATCCGCAGGAATTCCATACTTATAACCGAAAGCCACAAAATTCAGATTCATGGTATTTATATCATCGTCCGACATAATATCGCATATTTTCTCTCTGAGCTGTGAACTCGAAAGATAAGTCGTATCAATCAGGTAATCCGCATTGGATCTGACGGTTTCCATCAGATGACGTTCTTCCTCGATTGCGCTCTTCAAATCCAGCTTGGAATCGACCATCATCAGAGGATGAAGTCTTCTGCTTTCCTTATAACGCTTTAAGATGATACTGTCATCGCTGTCAAGATAAAGGACCTTCGTCTCAGTCTTTGTTTTTAAAGCGCTTATCTCACTTTCAAGCTCATCTGCAATGTCCTTGTTTCGCATGTCCGCGGTTATGGCCAGATTCTGAGGAAAATCTTCAAGTCTGAGAATCATTTCAACAATTTCAGCCATAAGCTTTGTAGGCAGATTATCAAGACAGTAATACCCCAAATCCTCAATCATTTTCAATGCGCTTGATTTTCCTGAGCCGCTCATACCCGTTAAAATCAATACCTTCATTTTATACCCCCGATATTAAGAAAACCGTCAATCAGCCGGACAGCTTCTTCAAAAGGCTTGTCCTGCATATCTATCCACGTCATGTCCTTTCTTTTTCTGAACCACGTCATCTGCTCCTTGGCCAGATGTCTGATTTCCTTAAATAACTCCTCACGAAATGCTTCTTTCGTTGAAAAACGTCCCCTCAAATATAAAAGAATATATCTGTACTCAAGTCCCAGCTTGTACAGAAAATCGTCCGTTGCGCCTGCGGCAATCAGTCCTTCGACTTCCTCTATCATTCCCTGTTCCAGACGTCTGTCAAGTCTCTCCTCAATTCGTCTGTACAAAACCTCTCTGGGCCATGTCACACCAAGCACCAGTGTCTCATATTTCTTAATATTATCAAGCTGCATCGGCACTCCCATAACCGCCTTTTCAGCTGCTCTTTCCAATCTGCGTTTATTCTGAATATCAACCTGTTCAAGGGCTTCCGGCTGCCTGGTCCTGATAAGTTCAATAAGCTCATCCGTGCTTTTTTTCTCAATTTCACTGCGAAGCTCCACGGTAGGCGGAGCGACGGACAGATTGTAGCCATCCGTAACCGCGTTTATATAAAGTCCTGTCCCGCCAACCAAAAAAGGCTGTACACCACGTTCAAAGCATCCGTCGATTGCTTTATAAGCAAGCGACTGATAATCCTTCAAAGAGAAAAACTCGTTTACTCCCGCCACATCAAGAAGATGATGTGGTACTCCCTTCATTTCTTCTTTAGTAACTTTACCGCTTCCAAGATCAAGACCTTTGAAAATCTGTCTGGAATCGGCGGATATTATCTCTGCTCCATAATGTAACGCCAGTTCAATACCCAGACTGCTTTTTCCGGACGCATTCGTTCCGGCTATTACTATCAGTTTATTCATTATATCCCCTTACATTTCCATCCATTCGTAAACGTACCTATTCACCATCTTCTTTGAGCATTTTTACATTCGAAACCTTCGGTATTGCTTTGTTTTTTACCAGGAAATAACAAAGCACATGAACAAGGAACGTGATTCCCCACGAAATAGGATATGACGCAAAAAGCCATCCGACTGTATGAAAATCTTCAAGTCTGAATATTGTAGCTATCCACAGAAGCCTGAGTCCGCATGCTCCGCACAGCGATACAATCATGGGCATAACAGAATACCCTATACCACGCATAACACCGACCATTACATCCATCAGACCGCACAGACAGTACAGGACCTCGTTTACCTTCAAACGGATCATACCTGCATCTATTACCTCGGGACTGTCCGTATATATTGACAAAAGCTGCCGGCCGAACAGAATCTCGAGATTTCCGAGCACAAGACCTGTCACCGCCACACAACATAATCCGCAGACAACAACCTTCCTGAGTCTGTGATAATACCCCGCGCCGTAATTCTGGCTCATAAAAGCCAGTGTCGCATGATGAAACGCATTCATGGCCACATACACAAAACCTTCAAGGTTTGCTGCTGCCGATGAACCGGATACAACAATATTACCAAAGCTGTTAATTGCTGACTGTATTACCACGTTTGAGAGTGAGAAAATACAGCCCTGAAGTCCTGCCGGAATACCGATTTTGAGTATTTCCCGGAATTCTTTTCTGTTTATATGAAGTCGCTTAAGCTCCAGCTTAACCGCTCCGCCGTTCTTCACCATGCATCGTACAACCAGAAATGCCGAAATGCACTGCGAAATAACTGTCGCTATGGCAACTCCCGCAACATCCATCTTGAAAACAATTACAAGAACCAGATTCAGAATCACGTTTATTACACCGGCGGCCGCCAGATAATACATCGGACGTTTCGTATCGCCTACAGCCCTGAGTATGGCACTTCCAAAGTTATATATCATATTTGCAATCATTCCGCAGAAATAAATTGCAAGGTACTGTGTAGCCAGCGGCAAAACCTCTTCGGGAGTCTGCATCAGTTCCAGAATGCCGCCTGAAAATACCACTCCGATAACAGTCAGAACCGCTCCTGCCACAACAGCCACAAGCATAGACGTATGAACACTCTCCGAAAGCTCGAATTCATGCTGTGCTCCATAATGACGGGCAGTCATTACATTTGCTCCGACAGAGAGTCCTACAAACAGATTCGTCAGCAGATTCACAAGTGATCCCGTACATCCGACCGCCGCCAGTGAATTGTCACCTGCGAACTTACCTACTACCACTACATCCGCCGCATTAAAAAGCAGCTGCAGAATACTTGAAAGCATGAGTGGAATTGCAAACTTCAGCATTTTGCCGAGTATTGGTCCTTCACACATATTTATCTCATATTTGCCACGCTGCATTTTCTTTTTTATAACAAGCTGTTCACTCATATGCGCCTCGATTACCGGATTTTTGCCGATAAAATATCAATTTCCGATACTATTGTCTTTACTTTTCTCAGTCTGCCAAAAAACATTTTGTTTTGTCGGACCTCCATAGTCGAATAATAATGACCGCAAGCCCCGAAACAGTTTTCAGGCTTGCATTCATAATTTTTTAAACTGTGCATAGTAACCTATTATCAGTTTTTGGAGAACTCTGCCAGCTCCAGACCCTTGTTTCTGTCAAGAACCGTATTGATACTCCATGCGTGTGCAAAAAGAAGTAACGGATTGTCTTTCATATCCTTTACACGTTTCGTATCCGAAGTTACATTCAGGTCAGCCAGATCACACGGTGTCTTTGAAACCCATCGTATGTATTCATAAGGGAGCTGCTCCATCTTAATCTCAACTCCGTACTCTGATTCCATTCTGAATTTCATAACGTCAAACTGCAGGACACCTACAACACCGACAATAATCTCTTCCATGCCTGTATTGTACTCCTGGAATATCTGAATGGCTCCCTCCTGGGCAATCTGAGTAACGCCCTTAAGGAACTGTTTTCTCTTCATGGTATCAACCTGTCTGATCTTCGCAAAATGCTCCGGAGCAAATGTAGGGATACCTTCATACTGAAATTTGAGGTTAGGAGCGCATACGGTATCTCCTATTGAAAAAATGCCCGGATCGAACACACCGATAATGTCACCCGCATACGCCTCGGTCAGTATTTTTCTCTCCTGTGCCATCAGCTGCTGAGGCTGAGAAAGCTTCTGCTTTCTGTTGCCCTGAACATGATATACTTCAGCATCCGCATCAAACTTGCCCGAACAGATTCTCATAAAAGCAATCCTGTCCCTGTGAGCTTTATTCATATTAGCCTGAATTTTAAATACAAACGCGGAAAAATCCGTCTCTACCGGATCTACTATTTCATCCCCGGCTATTCTGGGCAGCGGAGAAGAAGTCATTTTCAGGAAATATCTCAGAAAATTCTCAACACCGAAATTGTTGAGCGCCGATCCGAAAAATACAGGAGTCAGATCTCCTCTCTGAACCCTGTCAAGGTCAAGCTCGTCCATAGCACCTTCTACCAGTTCTATCTCTTCCTGAAGCTTTTCATGAGCCTTCTTACCGATAATGGCGTCAAGTGAAGAATCACCTATTTCCGCGGTAACAGACTCAACCTCCTTCATTCCGTTGTTGGCGGCATAATACCTGTTTATCTTCTTTGTTTTTCTGTCATAAACTCCCTGAAATTCTTTTCCCGAACCGATAGGCCAGTCCATCGGGCATGTTCTGATTCCGAGCACGGTCTCTATTTCATCGAGGAGCTCATATGTGTCACGAGCCTCACGGTCCATTTTGTTGATAAATGTAAATATCGGAATATGTCTCATGACACAAACCTTGAACAGCTTTATGGTCTGCGCCTCAACACCCTTTGAACCGTCAATAACCATGACCGCTGAATCCGCAGCCATGAGTGTTCTGTATGTATCCTCCGAGAAATCCTGATGTCCCGGTGTATCCAGTATGTTGATGCAGTATCCGTCATAATCAAACTGCATAACAGAAGATGTAACCGAAATACCTCTTTCCTTCTCTATCTCCATCCAGTCTGACACAGCATGCTTCGCCGTCTTCTTTGCTTTGACCGAACCCGCAAGATTTATTGCTCCTCCGTAAAGCAGAAGCTTCTCGGTAAGTGTGGTTTTACCTGCATCAGGGTGTGAAATAATGGCAAATGTGCGTCGTCTGTTTATTTCTTCTCTAATATCCATCTCAATCTCCTCAAAAAAGTGCTATCCGTTTACATACAGGGTTAATATAGCACCTTTACGGATTTTTGTAAAGGAAGAAAACTGTGCGAAACTTTACACCGCCGCAGAGCTCATGGATCCCGCAACCAGAATCATTCTCCACAGAATACTTAATACAAACACTGCAATAAGTCCCACCGTCACGGTTATCACAGAGTTAATCTGTTGCAGCTCCGGCAGAATGTATGCAAGCATTGTAACAAAGAATAAAAAGCTGTGCTGAATGTATTTTACGGTCATGAACCTTAAATAGTGTTTTTTGGGTATTCCGGCTGCCTGAACAGGAGCATACATACTGATTACTTCACGTTTTTCCCCCGTTATTCGCTGCTTTATCGGAATCTCATATCCTGTACTGTAAGGGAACCAGAATACCGACAAAAACGTAATGATTGCGGTCAATGCCAGTATTGACCAGACAACCGATGATGGCTTTTCAAATCCTGCCACCATATTTGCCGCAATTATCAGAATATATGAAATCTCCGCAGCCGTATAATAAATGCCAAGCTGCATACCAAGCGGATTTTTTGTCTCTTTACCCAGTATCATATACATTTGCTTTATTCTGGCCGCATTTTCCTTATAAGTTGTCATTTTGCCTGCACCTCTCTGTACACAGTAAATCTGCCGTTGTTTTTGCAACTTTTCTCATCAGTCTCAGTATTTGTCAATCTATCCACTGTTCTTATGTATTTTTCCACTAACCCTGCACCTCTCTGAATTCTTCAACTCTGCCGTTTTCCAGTCGAACCACAAAATCCATATGAAGCTCGAGTTCCTCCATAATATGGGTACTCATTAATATAGTCATCTTTTCATTCTCCAGCAGCTTATGCAGAATCTTAAAAAAATCCCTTCTGAATACCGGGTCCATACCTGCCGTCACCTCATCAAGTATCAGAAAATCCGCATGATGTGACAGTTCGAGAGCCAGCTGATATCTGAGCAGCTCACCGCGTGACAGACTCTTTATGATGTTCTCTCTGTCCAGTTCAAATTCATCACACTGTTTTCGAAACGTTGCCTCATCCATGTCATAATATAGCGTCTGAAGCATCTTGAAATTTCCGTCAAGACTCAGTCCTTTGCACATATATCTCTCATCGGAAATGAAACCGGTCCTGTTCATGTATTCCTGCCTGTTTTCACATATATCTCTGCCGTCAGCCGTAACAAGTCCTGTATAACCCGGATTATCCATGGTAAGCATCCTGAAAAGCGTCGTCTTCCCCGCGCCGTTTTTGCCAACTATTCCGGTAATGTAACCTTCATGCACCGGAAATGTAATATTTTCAAGTGCAAATCCACGATATTTTTTTGAAAGATTATTGATTTCAATTTCCATAAATTATATTTAGCAGCAGACTGTATCACATGTCTGAAAGTATTGTAAAATAAGCATTTATTACTTCTTTGGAACAAAATACTGTCTACTATGTTCTCCTTCATTTTAATTTTACAAATTAAAATTTATCTCTTTGCTAACTGCTTCTTTAGCCGTTCATTCTCTGTTTTGAGTTCTTCATAATCGACTAACCGAACAATCAGTTTCTTTTTGTCATCTTCTAACTTTTCAACCTGTTCTCTGAGCGATTTTTCACCTGTCCGGTCCGTGTTATCTTCAATCATAAGCATTTTTTCACCTGTCCGGTCCGTGTGTCTTCAATCATAAGCATTTTTTCACCTGTCAGGTCCGTGTATCTTCAATCATAAGCATTTTTTCACCTGTCCGGTCCGTGTGTCTTCAATCATAAGCATTTTTTCACCTGTCAGGTCCGTGTTATCTTCAATCATAAGCATTTTTTCACCTGTCCGGTCCGTGTGTCTTCAATCATAAGCATTTTTTTACCTGTCCGGTTCGTGTATCTTCAATCATAAGCATTTTTTCACCTGTCCGGTCCGTGTGTCTTCAATCATAAGCATTTTTTTACCTGTCCGGTCCGTGTATCTTCAATCATAAGCATTTTTTCACCTGTCCGACCAGAGTTCATCTGCCATCATCATAAATTCTTCTTTGGTCATGCCTGTATCACGACAGCCTTTTATCAGCTCAGTCATGTTTTTCTCAAGAATAACGTACTGTTTTTCCTTCAGATAATCCTTGTTTGCGTCACAGACATAAAATCCTTTTCCGGGAACCGACCTGATAAGCTTTTCTTTCTCCAGCTCTTCATACGCTCTTTTTGTGGTAATGACACTTACCTCAAGCTGTGACGCCAGCGTTCTGATTGACGGGATTGCCTCATCCGGAGCCAGCTTGCCCGACACAATGGCATTCTTCATCTGCAGCACAATCTGTTCATAAATAGCAAGTGCGCTGGTTGAACTTATAATAATCTCCATATGCTTAGTCTCCCTCTCCTACAGCCACTTTAAGTGCCCTGTTAAAATACAGTTTTCTGATAATCAATGACGGCACAAGAAAGAACAAAAGAACAAATAACGCCTCCTTAATTGCTGCTTTTTCACCATACTCTTGAGCAATACTTGTGAATAATGACAGGAACACCGCCCACCAGAAAACACCGAAGATTTTTACCGGTCCGGGAATTTTTAATTTACTTGAAAAAATAATTGACGTTTCTACAATAAAATACCAGATTATTCCAAACAGCGGGACGCACCACATCGATGTTTCACATATTAAAACAAGGGCCAGCATGACAAACATTGCCGGGACAGCTGTTATCAGACCAATTAGTCTTGACTCGTACACAACATATTTTTTCATTTCATTCAGTTCCATCGGGCACAGCTTCAGAGGTATCGGAAGCTCCATTCCGAACCCGATGATATGCAATGATGTCGTTCCTGCTAACACGCCTAAAAGTATTACACATACTGCCACAAGCCAAAATTGCGGATTTTTTATGCTATAATTGTCTCCTGCCGCATCAAGCATCCTTACAACGCTAACCCCCACAACACTCCCCATAAGTCCACTGCTTTCATTGTTTACGTATTTTTTCCTATGGGCGTCTTTTTTCAGGTATCTGTAATCTTTCAGAGCATACTTGAATATCCTGTTCATACCGTCTCATCCCCTTTCTCAGTTTTCTTTGATATTCCGTACATTATCTCTTCTATCGTCGGTATTTCCATCTTAAAGCCAATCCGATTTTGACCTATTCTGTCCCTGTAAATCAAAGCTTTTGAACCAAATTCCGTGTCTTCTCTCCAAATAACAGCTTCCTTTTTCAGACAGTCCAATTTCACGTGACTGTCCTTTATTATCGCATATCTGTCGCATAAAGCTTCTTTGTCCGAGGAAAACTTTACCATTCCTTTATGTACATAAATGATATAATCGCCAAACCTGTCCAGCTCAGATGTCAGATGCGTAGCAAGAAGAACGCTGTGCTCCCCGTCACTGACAAATTCCGTAAGCGACCTTGTAAATCTGTCCCGGAATTCCGGATCAAAATTTCCGGTCGGTTCATCAAGTATCAGAAGCTCAGGATTATGCGAAAGAGCAAATACATACTGAAGTTTCAGTTTTTCTCCCTTTGAAAGCCTGAAGATTTTCTTTGTATGATCAAGTCCGTATTCATCAAGCAGAGCCTTGAATCTGTCTTTTGAATACTCCGAATAATACTTCCCGATTACCTCACCCTGCTCGTCAACAGTCAGTCCTCCGTTTAAAATATCTTCATTCAGAACATATCCGATTCTGTCTTTAATCCTTATCTCATCCTTTTCATAATCCATGCCAAACAGCTTTACACTTCCTTTTTCCGGATGATACAGATTCAACAGTATCTTGATAATACTGGTCTTTCCGGCTCCGTTCTCACCAATCATTCCACATATATAGCCCTTCGGTATATCAAAATTCACATTGTTCAGAGTAAACGTTCCAAGCTTTTTCTCCACATTTTTTACTTCAACCATAATACTCCTTTCACGTCCCGACATTTATCATAATCTGTGATTCACGGTATGATTCAAAACTTTCATAAGCCCGGTCGGACAGGCTGTATATATACTGTGTCTATTCTGTGTATGTATATATATACAGTATTATTTAAGATTTGTCAATAGCCTGTAAATAAACCACTGATTTTGTGGCGCGATTTATTGATGTTTTCGGCCTGGCGGTAAATAGTAACTGTTCAAAACACATTCATAAGCCCTGCCGTTTACAATTAACTACCCTGTATTAATGAACGTCAGCGTTCAGCCTGTTTGCCGGCTAAAGGATATTACTCTACCCAAATGAACAGAAAGCACTATAAGATACAACTTCATTTATTGCCAAAACAGAAAATCTATGCAAAAAAAGAAAGCCTATGCTCAAAAAAGCCTAAGCTAAAAAAGAAAGCCCTCGATGAAAACATCGAAGGCTTCTCATTTTTCAGTTTATTATTCGTAACTATTAAGTTCTACAATGTTGCCATTAACGATCCGAACAATGTTTCAATCGTTACTGTTCACAGACTATCAATAACCCGGTCACATTTTATTCTGTGACTTCATGAATGAAATAACTCCTGCTGCAACCAGTGCAAGCTCACCGATAATGCTGAAATAGAAACCGACTGACTTTGAATAAAAGCTCATTACTTCGCCGGCATTTCCGCCAAAAATAAATATACCGACCGCATTCAGAATTATCAGAATAAACATTATTCCGCTGCAGACAAGCAGCTTCTTTCCGTTCGGACTGAAGCTGAACAGCGCGATAAGAATGGACATAACAAAATAAATAAATCCATCATGCAAACTGAAAAGACTGAATGACTCAGACGCTCCAAAAAACGAAATCGAAATATAGGGCAGGAACGACGCAAAAAAGAAGAAAAATGCTGCTCCCAGTCCGGGCCAGTTTGCCTTGCTGATATCAAAATTCAGGTTTTTCTTAAAATTCTTTGCACCGTTAATTGCACCCTCGGTAAAATTCTGAACCTTTGCCGAAAAATCACCGTCATCCGGATTCTGAGCCTGCTGAGATAACTGTATCTTTGCTCCGCAATTCGTGCAGTTCTGTGTTCCTCGAGGAAGAGTTGTGCCGCACTGAGGGCAAAATACCGGTTTGTTATTTACCTGTGCCGTTGTCTTTACAGCATGACCGCAATTCGGACATGCAGAAGCTCCGTCAGGAACTTTTGAGCCACATTCAGGGCAAAATGAATCACTCATTATATTTCTCCTTATAGCTTTATTCTGATGACGACATCACAAAGTACGTTATTTTTCTTACATATATGCTTAATAAAATTATCGTTCTTTATGCGTTTTTGTCAGTATTCTTTACCATTTCATTTCTTCAGTTCTGAAGTACAGTGAGGGCATCTTGTAGCCTTGATGCTGATTTCAGACTGACAGAAGGGACAAACCTTTGTTGTAGGTGCTGCGGGCTTCTCTTCCTTCTTTCTAAGGCTCTTGCCGGCTTCGTTCAGCTTGTTCATTCCCTTTACAATCAGGAATACAACAATGGCCATCAGCAGGAAATGAATAACTGCGGTAATGAAATTACCATAGTTAAATGTAGCAAGACCAAGCTCCTGCGCCGCTGCAAGCGTATCAGGCTTTACAACTCCCTCAGGAAGTGAACCGATTACACAATACAGGTTTGTAAAATCAGTATCACCGATAACTGCGCCGAGCAGCGGCATAAATAAGTCATTTACAAGTGATGTAACAATCGCGTTAAAAGCGGTACCGATAATCATGCCGACAGCAAGGTCAAGCATGTTTCCACGCATAATAAACTTTTTAAATTCCTTAAACATTCGATTATTCCTCCTCTACAGCAGCATCGGGAGCATTCTTTCTGATACTCTCAACGCCGTTCAGGCAGTTGGTCTTTGTGGTATAACCCTCTCCTGTTGCAATGATTTCACCGTTTGTCGACTTAAGTCTGAATCTGAATTCACCCTTTTTATCGGTGTAAACCTCAAACTTGGGATTCTTCTCGGTAGCAAAACCTTCAACAGTCTGATCCTCAAGATTTGCTGCAACTGAGTTTTTCTTCACACTCTCAATTCCTTTAAGGCAGGAAGCCTTAGCCGAATATACCTCAGAGGTAGCGATAACCTGTCCGTTTGTTGCCTTAAGATCAAACTTAAAGCCTGATGCAGTCTTCTTTACAATAAATTTTCCCATAACATCCTCCTTCTGTTCTCCATCATACAGGCCTGAACAATATTTCATATCTGATATATTTTGTGCAGGCTCTACACGTGAACTAACGTCATTATATAATAAATACTGAATATTGACAAGCGTTATTTCAAACCGGAAGAAAGTTACTATTCACTTCCCGGTCAAAAACATTCATAAATAAACATCAATAAGAAAGCATGTCGCCTGCAACATGCTGCGCCGCTTTTCCGTCGCGTAAGCGACAAAAACCGAAAGCAAAAGCGTGCGCATCCTCGCGTAGCGTTTTTACTTTATAGGACGCAATTTCCTATAAAGTAAAAAAGTGTTTATTTTTTCCCAAACTTGTAGTATTATAGTAGTGGTTTGTAAATAAACGCAAATTAATTATGGTTAATTTGCTATTTTAGCAAATTAAAACTTTTTTCTTGGAGGATAAAATGGGAAAGAAATCAATCAGAGAGAACAAAAATGTCTACCAGCTTGCACGCGAAAACTGTGAATATACACGTCAGAAGGCCAGTGAACTTATGGTTTATATTTCAGACGACAGAATCGAGAAAATAGAAAGTGAAAAATCACTGCCTCACCCCGATGAAATTCTTGCAATGGCAGAATGCTACAAAGCTCCCGAGCTTTGCAACTACTTCTGTTCCACAGAATGTCCTATCGGTCAGAAAAATGTCCCGGCTGTCAAGCTTCAGGATTTATCGCAAATTGTACTTGAAACACTTGCCTCACTGAATGCACTCAATAAAGAACGAGAACGTCTCATTGAAATTACCGCCGATGGAAAGATTTCAAACGAAGAGCTTAATGATTTCATGAATATTAAGCAGCAGCTTGAAAGAATCTCCCTTTCAGTCGATTCACTGAAGCTTTGGGTAGAAAAGACAATTGCTGAAGGCAAACTCGGTACTTCCGTCTGAAGCCGCCTCTTTTCGGAGACGAGAACAGTTTCTCTGTCGAAAATATCGCATAGAGCACAATTATTTTTCCGCAGTTTTTCCATAATAAATCTTATCACTTGCGATATATCTGCGTCGCTTTTTACGTCGCATCAGCGACAAAACTCTACAGAAAAAGTGTACGCATCCCTGCGAAGCATTTTTCATTATAGGACGCAGTTTTCTATAAGCAGCAAAAAGGTCATGTCGTTTTACAGCGACATGACCTTTTTATTACCGATCACATGATAATTTCAGATTTTCCGGGTTCTCTGTGCGAATAAACAGCAGAAAGCTCGCGCAGAGCGACTTTTTTCGGTCTGAGCGGTTTTTTATTGTGACTCATAAAAATCTTTTCCGCAGGAAGGGATTCCAAAAGCTCTATCTGGCTTTTTAGAAGCTGCGTATTATAAGCCGCATGGTGCTCTCCGTTTTCATCTGTATAATCCCGGCAATATACCGAATCTCCCGCAAAAATTATATCGTCGTTAACCATCAGCAGAAGTGAACCCTTGCAGTGAGACGTCGGACAGGGAATTATGTCAAGCTTCAAAACACCCTTGCTCTCTGTGCTTTCATTTTCCGTGATTGTCTTTATACGGTCATATACGGTAATCCTCTCATTAATCAGAGTTCCTGCCTTTGTATGTCTAAAAGTCTCGCTGCTGACATAAAGATTCCTGTATTCCGGCTTTTTATAATTCAGGCTCAGCTTATCATCATCCCTGACTCCCGGTTCACCGGGTTTGTGATCTGTCAGCCACCAGACATGGTCGGCATGGAAATGCGAGCACACAATATCAAACGGTTTTTCCATCGAATGCAGAAAATCAAGCATCTCTGCAGTACTTCCCACATCATAAACATAGGTAGCGTTTTCACCGTAAATCACACACACATCACCTGACAACGGCGTTTCCGATGCCGGAATATAATACACATAATCATTTATCTTTTTTACTTCACATTCAGACATATCTGTTACTTCAATCCTTTCACATATGGTCGCAGGAGGTATGGACTTTCCCCTGTTAATTATACATTATAATTGTTCTTTACGAATAATCATCAAACAATTTTATAAATAAGGTTTTTTAATTATTATTCACTTCCTGTCCAAAAACATTCAAAAAGCACGCCACAAAATCAGTGGTATATAGTAACAGTTTTTACTATTATAACTACTCATAGCCTGTACAAACACCATTCATAATACGCGCCACATAATCAGCGGCTCATTAGTTTCCTAACGGAAACGGCTTTATTTGTTCGAATAACGAGTAGTCTGAACGGAAGCTTGTAGTATTTTCATTTGGCTATATGGTGAACAGAACCCGCTGCGCATCCTGCACAATTATCACAGTTACCGCAGCATCCGAAAGCTGCCTGCCCCCGTTTTTTTCTTTTAACGGCTCCGGCTCCAATCAGAATCATTGCGGAAGCCACTGCTACAATAATCAGTATATCATATATATTCATATTAATCTCCATAAATTTTGCACACCTGCTGTCATTAATAACGCGTTTGTCAGAACAGCGAACCTGTTCCAAAGATTAACGCCCCCGTAATCCATGCTATCAGGCATTGAAAAACCGCAACAGCCGCTGCTTTCCATTTTGAATTCAGCTCCTGTCTGATTGTGGCAATTGCTGCAACACAGGGCGTATACAAAAGAGTAAACGCGAGGAAACTTACCGCACTTAACGGAGTAAACATACCGGACAGAATCTGCGGAAGATTTCCACCTGCTCCTGTCAGTACGCCAAGAGTACTGACAACGGCTTCCTTCGCTGCGAAGCCCCCGATTAATGCTGTAACAGGCTTCCAGTCACCAAATCCCAGAGGTTTGAAAATCGGCGAAATAATCTGTCCTATCATTGCAAGCAGGCTGTCAGCACTGTTCTCCACCACATTCAGCCTTGTATCAAATGTCTGAAGGAACCAGATAATAACCGTTCCGAAGAAAATAACTGTAAAAGCTCTGGTAATAAAATCCTTCGCCTTGTCCCAAAGCAGCATTATAACACTCTTTGCCGAGGGGAGTCTGTAGTTCGGAAGCTCCATAACAAACGGAATCGGCTTTCCCTTAAACAGAGATTTCTTAAAAAGCATAGCGACTAACAATGACATAATAATTCCGCCAAAATACAGACATATCATTACAAGCGCAGAATAATCCAGAAAGAAAGCAGCCGAAAACACCGCATATATCGGTATTTTGGCACTGCAGCTCATAAACGGTACAAGCAGTATCGTCATTTTTCTGTCCCTTTCCGACGAAAGCGTTCGCGTAGCCATTACCGCGGGAACAGAGCATCCGAAACCGATTATCATAGGAACAAAACTCTTTCCCGAAAGACCGATTTTTCTCATCAGCTTATCCATAACAAAAGCCACACGCGCCATGTATCCGGTATCTTCAAGAATTGAAAGGAAGAAGAACAGTACAATGATTATCGGCAGGAATGAAAGCATGGATCCGACACCCGCAAATATACCGTCGATTACAAGACTGTGTACCACTGGATTTATTCCGTAATCGGTCAGCGCACCGTCTGCTACGTCCGTCAGCCTGTCAATTCCAAGCTCAAACAAATGCTGCAGTCCGCTTCCCACCACATCGAACGTCAGCCAGAAAATCAGCACCATCACACCGATAAAAATCGGTATTGCGGCATATTTATTTGTCACTACCCTGTCTATGGCAATGCTCATTCTTCGTTCTTTGCTTTCCTTCGGCTTTTTGACCATTTTACCGCAGACATCTTCAATAAAATTGTATCTCATCAGGGCAATGGCTTCATTTCTTTCCCTGCCCGATTCACTTTCCATCTCTTCTACCGCATGCTCTATCAGTTCAAGTTCATTTTGATTAAGCTTCAGAGCCTCTGTAATGGCTTCATCGCCTTCAATTACCTTTGTTGCCGCAAATCGTGCAGATACTCCGGCTGCATCGGCATGGTCCTCGATTACATGTGAAACCGAATGAATGCATCGGTGTACCGGTCCGTCGGGACAAAAGTCAAGTTTTGCAGGCTTATTTTTGCGTGTCACGGTATCCGTGACTCTTGCAATAAGCTCCGATATACCTTCATTTTTGGCCGCACTGATGGGAACTACCGGAACACCGAGTGCTTCCGACATTTTATCAATGTCAATAAAGCCTCCGTTCTCACGCACCTCGTCCATCATATTTAGTGTAATAACCATAGGAATCTTCAGTTCAAGCAGCTGAAGCGTGAGATACAGATTTCGTTCAAGATTAGTCGCGTCAACAATGTTCAGAATCCCGTCCGGCTTCGTCTTCATGATAAAATCACGCGTAACAATCTCCTCATTCGTATACGGACGAATCGAGTAAATTCCTGGGAGATCGACAAGCTCGCAGTCCTTTGTCCCTTTTATGTTTCCTGATTTTGAATCAACAGTTACCCCGGGGAAATTGCCGACATGCTGATTCGATCCCGTAAGCACATTGAAGAGAGTTGTCTTTCCGCAATTCTGGTTACCTACAAGAGCAAGTATCATAAGCTTTTACCTCCCTTTGCGTTAATGTTTACTTCAATATTCGCCGCCTCGGACTTCAGAATTGTAAGTGAATATCCGCGCAGATGAATCTCAATCGGGTCCCCCATCGGTGCTTTTTTATATACCATAATCTCAGTCCCCGGAATAATACCCATATCCAGAAGCCTCAGTCTCAAAGGTCCTTCGCCTCCAACCCTTGTAACAGTTCCCTTAATACCTGTCTGAATCCTGTCTAATGTCATAGCTGCCTCCGGTTCCAAGTTAGTCTATGCTAACTCAAACTGTTTAATAAAGTTAGCTGTTGCTAACTCGCATTTTCAGTATAGCATATTCATACGTCACCGTCAATTGTAACAATTCACCAAATAATAGAATTTATATGTAAAATAATTGTACTGTTTTGTTAATGACGCGGAGCGTGTTTTACTTTATAGGACGCAATTTCCTATAAAGTAAAAATACTGTTCACAGGCAGATAACGATGTCCGTGAACAGTATTTTTTTCTCATGATATTAAAATAACTTAAGCCGTTATACGCTTTATCTTATATACTCCTGCCGACAGAGCAACTATTGCAACCACCGCAAACACTGCCATTCCTCCCGGAATACCTATTTTTTCGGTAATCATCGGGTCTATCCTGTCTCCCACAAACGAATAGGCATTTACCAGAATATGTGTCAGGATACCCGGAAGTACTGAATCATATCTGCTCATTATCCATGACAAAAGAATTCCCGCAGGAAGCGCATATATAACCTGATATGGAATCAGATGAAGCAGTGCAAACAACACACCGGCTACTATTATCGAGGCTCTGACAGACCATGCTTCTCTCATTTTTCTGTATACAAGGCCGCGGAAGAAAAGTTCCTCGTTTATCGGTGCCACAAAAACAGCCAAAAGCATTCCGAATACCGAATCAACTCCCGCCAGTCTGATAACCTCTTCATAACCATCAATTGACGACTGCGGCAGAACAAATTCAGCAAACTGTGCTGCAATAATCATTACATAATGTGTTCCGAGTGCCATCAGAACAACTGCAATAACCGTATTAACCGAACGTACCTTTGATACTGCTCCGCTCACCATCTGCTTCGCACGTTCTTTCATGTATTTCCTGTAATACCACACTATGGCAACCACGGTTGAAACAATCGTAGTCAGCAGAGCTACAATACCGGAGTTCTCCATCAGTTTATCGGTAATTACCTGAGAATATCTCTCAATAAAATCAGGTGAAAGCATTGCTGCCGTGCTTTTAGCTTCCTCGATAATGCTGAATGAAGCAATAAGTCCGATTACCACAGCCACAGCCACCTGAATTCCCAGCGCCGCAAGCCAGATTAATATACACTGAACAGCTGCTTTTTTCTTTGTCACAACCACCGTTCCGTTTCTCATTTCATTCATTACTTTCTCCTGTCGTTTCAATGCTTTCCTGTTTTGGCGTCATTAAACCAATACCGCCGGTACTTACGCATCACCGAATCGAAAAATACGGTTCTTTGCCGGCGTCAATTCAATACCGCCAATACTTACCGCATCACCGAATCGAAAAATACGGTTCTTTGCCGGCGTCAATTCAATACCGCCGGTACTTCGACTTTATAATCAGTTCAGTCAACGATACTGCCTGCGCACAGACTGTCCACAATCTGCTCAACCCCTGCAAGATTTTCCGCTACGCCGGACAGATACTTCATAAGCTCTTCATCAGGTCCGGTCTGATCCGGCACCATTATCACCTTTAATCCTGCATCATAAGCCGATCTGATACCGTTTGGTGCATCCTCAACCGCCACACATTCATCGGGTGAAAGTCCAAGCTGCCCACATGCGTACAGATAGACGTCCGGAGCAGGCTTTCCCTTTTCTACCATGGTTGCACTGACTATTTTTTCAAACAGACCCGAAAGACCTGCCAGTCCCAGATAGTGCTCTGTCCGTTCGGGATCCGTTGCTGTGGCAATAGCTGTAATCAGTCCTTTTGTCTTCAGTTTTTTTACCAGTTCGGCTGCTCCCGGCATAGCCTCAATACCGTATTTTGCAACATGTTCGTTAAAAATGCGTTTTCTCGTATCACGTACGGCATAATAATCAAAATCCTCACCGAACCATTTTTTATACTGAATCGGCGCGAAAGGCCGTCCAAGCGATCTGATAAATAATGCCCGTTCATCCGACAGTTCAAAACCATGTTCAGCCATAGCCATCGGCCAGAATTTACGATAAAGCTTTTCGGTATCTATAAGTGTTCCGTCCAAATCAAAAATAACTGCTTTTATCATATATTTCTCTACACCCCGCTCAATTACCGTTCAAAATCTGTCCAAAACCTATTCTTCAGTACTGCCGCCCGATTTTCCGTTCAGCGTCTGTCCAAAACCTATTCTTCAGCACTGCCTGTTACAGATTTGACGTGCCTCTTACATTCTGAAGCTGTCTCCTGCCTTTACGGATATCTTCTTAGTCTCACCGTTTATAATGACACAGCCTTCCCAATCACTAAAAGCCTGAAGTTCAAACGATACGACCTTTCCGTCTTTCCATTCAAGGGAAATTTGTGCGTTTCCGCGTACCCTGATTCCGCTGATTCTGCCGTCTTTCCATTCTGTTGGAAGCGCAGGCAAAACAAAGATTTTACCGTTACGTGACTGTATAAGCATTTCGACAATCGCCGCCGTAGCACCAAAATTGCCGTCAATCTGGAAGGGCGGATGATTATCAAACAGATTCGGAAGTGTTGAATTCGTAAACAGCTTTTTCAGGTTGGCGTAAGCCTTTTCTCCGTTTCTAAGTCTTGCATAAAGGTTAATAATCCATGCACAGCTCCAGCCGGTATGTCCGCCACCCATTGACAAACGCTTCTCAAGAGTTTTTGAAGCCGCCTGTGCAAGCTCCGGAGTTTCATCAGGAGTAATCTGAGTTGATGGATACAGTCCATAGAGATGTGAAATATGTCTGTGACCCGGTTCTGCCTCTTCGTATTCCTTGTCCCACTCCATAAGCGTCCCATTCGATGCAATCTGTGAAGGTCTCAGACGGTCTCTCATTTCTCTGATTCTATCAATCAGGGCACTCTTCTCTCCCAGAATTTCAGCAGCCTCAATACACTGTGTAAACAGGTCACGCAAAATCTGGTTGTCCATTGTAACTCCGTATGTATTGCAGCCACGTTCACCGTTCGGGAGTATAAAGGTATTCTCCGGAGAAACAGAAGGACAAGTCACAAGGTATCCGTCATGCTCAACCAAAAAGTCATCAAAAAACTCTGCCGCTTCACACATTACAGGAAATGCTTTTTTCAGGAATTCTCTGTCAAGTGTATACTCATAATGCGTCCACTGATGTGTGCACAGCCATGCCGCACCCATAACCCAGTACGAGGCCGGAATATAAAGATCCTGAGGAGAAGTATCACCCCAGATATCTGTATTGTGATGTGCCACAAAACCCCTGCACCCATACATCTCTCTTGCTGTTGTTCTTCCGTGCTCAACCAGCTTTTCTATAAAATCCAGAAGCGCCGTATGGCACTCTGACAGATTACATGTCTCCGCAGGCCAGTAATTCATCTCTGTATTAATGTTAATCGTATATTTGCTGCCCCAGGCCGGCTCAAAATCCTTGTTCCATATTCCCTGCAGATTCAGCGGAAGCGTACCTGGCCGGCTGCCTGAAATCATCAGATAACGTCCGAAATCAAAATATCTCTCGACAAGTCCGTTCGGAATACCGCCGTTTTTTAAATCGTCAAAAAGCCGGCCGATGGTTTTATCATTATCGTCAGCATCGTTTCCGAGTGAAAATGTGACTCTCGAAAACAAAGACAAAAAATCATCAACATGATCTCTGTATATTCTGTCATAGCCCTTCTGCAAACCGGCATACAGCCTGTTGCCGACATAATCCCCGGGATTATCATGGTTATAACTTGTGGCCGCACCGAAATAAAGAACAACCTCATCGGCATCCTTAGCCACAATTGACTGACCGATTGTTTTAATACTTCCACCGCTGCAGGTTCCGTTCAACTGCATAAAATAGCTCACTCCGTCATCCGCCTGTTTACCCGTAACCGATATCCCGCAATCATCCTCCTGCTTTTTTGAACCAATAAACATCCATCTTTCAAGTCTTGCCTGAAAGGAAATCTTTCCGCCGTTTTCAGCCGTAAAACGCATGCAGAGCAAATTATCTACATTTGTAGTGAAATATTCTCTTGTATAAGCGGCGCCATCCGATTTAAATGACACGCGGCACACCCCGTGCTCCATATCAAGCTCGCGCCTGTATTCACTCACCTCTCCGATATTTCCAAACATCATCACCAGATCTCCGAGAGGCTGGTATACTCTTAACTCCGGCGGACACCCGCATAATCCAAGCTGCATCAGACTTTCAGCCTCTGAAATTTCACCGCTGAATATCAGCTCCCTAACCTTTGAAAGAGTATCCGGTGCATCAGGGTTGTTTCTGTTCCTGTGTCCTCCTGACCACAGACTCTCCTCGTTCAGTGAAAGCTTTTCCGTGACCGTTCCACCGAATACACACGCTCCTATACGTCCGTTTCCAATCGGTGTCGCCTCTTCCCACCTTAACGCAGGCTTATCAAATAAACATTTATGCATAGTCATGTCCTCTTATGAATGTTTTTAGCATTTCGAGAGCACAAAGTGCAAAGAAATGCGTGTATCATTAGGCGTCAGCTCTTTTGACTTCTAATGATGTAAGTGCTAAAAATCGCCTTTTATGCTGTTGCTGTTAGCTGTCTGCCTAAACCACCCTCACAGGTTCTGACTTCTTCTCAGAACAATCACGCATCCATCAAAGCTGTTCATTCCATCAATAATAAGCTTTCCGTCAAAAATCGAAGCTGATATTCCCGGTCTTGCAAAAAGCTCCTCAACACCCATCGATTTGTCCGGATTCTCCGGAATTCTGACTTCTATCGTCCCGTTAAATCCGCCGAAAGAGTGCGCTACAACAAGTATCCTGTCCTTATCTTTCGACACTCTGCATACTGCCTGGCTTCCCACAGGATGCTCATAGCTCGATACTCTGCGTCCGAAGCGGTAATTTCTGCCATCCCTGATAATGTCGGCAACCCTGCCGTACAGCTCAACGGCTTTTTCGGTAATCGCCCACTGTTCCTCAGAAATATCATATATATCTCCCGAAAGGCACATGCGTCCAAGGAAAGTATTTGACAGAGAATAATAAAGCCTCTGAATGCTGTCTTTTGCCCTGAGCACCGCCCATATCTGGCTTTGAGCCGGGATAATTGCTCTTGTAACATTTGCCGCAATAATCGGAATAGTGACACATTCATGTGCATCGGAAAAGGATGCCATACTTGTCAGTTCCTGCATGGAAGGTTCAAGCCTGTGACCTCCCGAAGAACAGTTTTCAATAACAAGCTCGGGAATTTCACGTCTCAGCAGCCTGAAAAACTCCTTCGATGCTTCCATATTTAAACGAAGTCCCTCGCCAATCGACTCGGCTCCGTCGCACCCTATACCGATATTATCATTATAATCCACCTTCAGATATCCGAAACCATCCTCCTTCAGTCTGCCAATGACTCTTTCCTTCAGGAATTCCGTTACCTTCGGATTTCTCATGTCAAGAAAACGTCTGAAGCAGGTCTGAATCGGTACTCCGTCAAGTTTGAGAAGCATATCGTCGCGCTTAAAGGTATCTGCGTCCTTCGCAGTTACCTCCATCTCGAACCAAAGCCCCGGAATCATACCGTCTTCACGTATTCTGTCCGCCACATATTTCAAACCATGCGGAAATTTCTCGGTATTCACGATCCAGTCACCGATATCGGTCCAGTCGTTTCCGGGCTTCACATGCCATCCCGCATCAATAACGCAGTACTTTATTCCTTTGCCCTTCAGCGCGTCTGCCATTTTCAGCATGCTTTCCTCTGTGGGATTTCCCCAGCTGGTGCAGTATTCATTAAAAATAACGGGCAGATTCTTTTCGCTCTCCGGTACTGTATCAAGATGCTTCATCTGTGCCGAAGTCAGTCTGTAACCGATGCCGTCAACATCCTCACAGGCAACCGTCACATATGCCTTCGGGGTAACAAATACTTCTCCTCTCGTGAGCTTTTTCGTCCAGTGTCCAAATTCTCTGTCTGCAATTCCTCCCGAAAATGCCGCATGCTCGTCCTTATCATAAACCTCCATCTGCCAGGATGCATTATGAGCCAGCTGAAAGCCTATGGAATAACCGTATTTTTTATCCTCGGCCACCATCCAAGGAAAATATTTCCTGACGGGCATCGATCCAACCTGACCGAACCGTTCGCTGTTTGCCCCGATTCTGAGCCAGGCCGGTTCAAGATTCAGTTCGGTAAACGGTACACTTGAAAGCTTGCCTTCCATGCTCCATTTTGAAGTCATTCGGTGCAGAACAAAATCCTCCATTCGGCATCCTGCTTCAAGCGCTGAAAAACCGCATATGTTGTATGAAGAAATCATCTCAAGAATTTCGGGTGAATCACTGTTTGAAACGACCTCCGAATGTATTGTCATATAAAGACTGCCTGGTTCATAATCAAGCACATGACGGAAAAGAAGATTTCTTTTTGATAATTCCGTAATAATTCTGTTGCCATCAGTATATTGTCGTTCGAACTTAACCTCATCCACCGATCCGCTGTTTCTCATGCTGTGACCGTGAATAAATCCGTCGGGATAATTGTCCCCGACAAGCTTAAACTGTATAAGCGGCTCTATATTCCACCATCCGTCAAAATTCACCCTGTCGGAAAGCTTCTCAGGCAGGAGCATAAGTCCGTATGAATTTCTCTCATCATCGGTAATATACAGAGCTGCCATGTCCCCCAATATGTATTTTTTATATACCTTCTTCATCTGATATCTCCGTTCGTTTATGATTCTATCGCAGGAAAGCATACAGCACTGCTTTTACGGCGCATTGGCGAACCTCCGCTGTAAACCAGTGCGCATCACTGCTGCCCATTTTTACTTTACAGGACGCAGGTTAAGTAAACAAATGGTATGTGCTCTCCGTCTGTCACAATAATCGTCGGCAAAAACAACTTGAATTGATGCATTTAGAACATTACTGTTCACGGTCAGTAAACAGTAATGAATTGTAACATCGTTTCAGATTCCCAAATCCTTCAAGCCGACCTCTTTAAATTTCTCATCCTCATCAAACAGAAAAATCGGAACATTGTTCCTCATATCGGGAGCCACTGTTCTAAATTCATCAGGAATCAGAGGCATAAATCCTTTCCCCGACTTAATGGCCTTCACATAATCATCGATTGACTCAAGCGGCTTTTCAAAAAGCATCCCCGCTCTGGTGCCCGCAAGTGAAGAAAGACTGTGAATATCACTTCCCGAGGTCATGATAATATCTCTGTCAGTGCAGTATTTATACCCAAAGGCATTACAATAGTCCCTGTTTGCGTAATTATAACCTTCCATTGCATCACACTGGAACGGGTGAAGATTTATGCTTCTGAGATAATTTGCCTCTCTGAAGGGATGTGCCTGAACTACCACACCTCCGCCTTCATGCACCAGTCTCAGCTGCTCCTTCATCGTACATCGTCTGTATTCGGGATGTGCCTTCAGCCATGCTTTATCAAGTCCGTATACAAGATACTCGTCCCCGTAATTGCACTCCTCCCATCCGAAAAATACCTTCAGACCTGCCTTGTCTCCTGCTTCCTTTGCATCCTCAAATCCCTTACAGAAGTCCTCTACGAAATCCTCCCATGGCAGCGACCTGTCAATTGCGGTATTTCCTCTCAGAAAATGATCGGTAATAATAATTCCGTCATAACCGGCCTCAAGAAAAGCCTCAACATATTCATGTCCCTGTGTTCTTCCGCAGGCACTTCCCTGTGAGGTATGCATATGCACCTCATATTTATATCTGAATTCCGTTTCCATAATATTTCATATCTCCTGCTTTTTCAGTCGTTACCGTTCACTGTCTGCCCCAAATCCATTTATAAGCATCGCCTGCCGTAAAAGTCATTCGTCTCTTCGCAGCCTGTAACTTATCTCATGTACCTTATCCGGTCTGAATATTCAAAGAACAGTAGCTTCCTTCAAATGATTTTAGTGGTTCTTAAGCAAATTAATCCCCGTCTGTAAACAGTTTTGTCGAATAATATCTGTCTCCGCCGTCCGGAAGAATTACTACGATGTTTTTGCCTTCATTTTCAGGGCGCTGTCCAAGCTGAGCCGCCGCACAAAGTGCTGCACCCGATGAAATTCCCGCAAATATGCCTTCTTTCGCGGTCAAAAGCTTTGAATACTTAAATGCATCATCATCCTCTACAGCTATTACCTCGTCATAAATCCCCGTATCCAGAATTTCGGGAATGAATCCGGCTCCGATACCCTGAATTCCGTGTGCTCCCGCAGGCTTTCCCGACAACACTGCCGAACCGGCCGGTTCAACAGCCACAACCTTTATCTTCGGATTCATGGCTTTCAGATATTTTCCCGTACCGGTAAGCGTTCCTCCGGTACCAACGGTAGCTACCAGAATATCTGTTTTTCCGTCTGTATCCTTCCATATCTCGGGCCCCGTAGTTTTCTCATGAGCTGCCGGATTGTCCGAATTCGTAAACTGACCGGCTATAATACTGCCGGGATACATTTCTTTCAGTCTTTCCGCTTCCTTAATCGAACCGCTCATGCCCTCTGCCGCCGGTGTCAATACCAGCTCTGCTCCCAGAGCCTTCAGAATATTCCTGCGCTCAGCACTCATTGTTTCGGGCATTACCATAATCGCACGGTAACCTCTCTCCGCGGCAATAGCAGCCAGACCGATTCCCGTATTTCCGCTGGTCGGTTCGATTACGACTGACGCTTTTGAAATCAGTCCTTTTTTCTCCGCCTCGTTAAGTATCTCATATGCAACCCTGTCCTTGGCGCTTCCCGCAGGATTAAATGACTCCAGCTTTGCCAGAATATCTGCCTTGGAACCAACTGCCTGTGAAAAACGTCTGATTTCCAAAAGAGGAGTATTCCCAATCAGTTCTTCTATTGATTTATAAATATTCATATGTCCCTCCATAATCTGTTACAAATAGTTACTATTCACAGTCGGGTAATAACAGACGCAAGCTGAGAGCTTGCTCTCGGGCTTGCGGATATTATTATCCGACTATGAAGGCTGTTCAAAACACATATCTCGTGACATACGTCACTCGATGACGTTTGCTCGAGTCTGAACGTAAGCAAGCTTCCGTTCAGACTACTCGCTATTCGCACAAATAAGCCATAAGCCGTGAAACGGCGACTGACTGCGCAGCAGGCAGGGCTTATGAATGCGTTTTGTACAGACTGTGAACAGTATCTGCAAAAACTGAGATATACCGCTACATTCCGCTCTTCAGCACAAAAAGTTCAACATTGCTGTCCGCTCTGATTCCGGATGAAGACGACGGCACCAGAAACTGGTTGTACATTGCGGCCGTATATCCCGACTCGAGCAGGCTGCCGTCCGTCAGACAAATAAGTCCCGAGCTGCCGCACACCGATGCATTTCCCGACACTATTACAAGCAGACTGCCTTCTCCCGGTGTTAAAACATCTCCCTTTGAAAGCGTCATTTTCATATATCCCGATGAAGCTGAACCTCCGTTCAGTTCAAGCTGACCAAGCCTGTATTCAAGATAGCTCAGTGAAACCACGGGATCGTTCTGTGAGCCCGCTCCGTTCACCGCAGCTCCCGCCAGCATACCCGAACCAAATACAACCCCTGCCAGTACAAGTATGCATACCGCCAAAATAGTCTTTTTTTTGCTCATTTTATATTCCGTTCCGCGCTCTATAAAGAAATCCTTTATTCTTCCTCATAAAATCCGCTCTGATAAAGAATTGCTATCGTCCTGCTGACATCAACCTGTGAATTTTCATTTTTTACGATTACCGGAGCCTCAAAAAAGCTCACATCACACGGTCTCATCGAAGCATAAACCATCGTGTACCTGACTCTTTCGGCTTCAGACCAGTTTGTCACGGATTCGTCAAGCATCTCCTCTGTTTTTTCCGCTACGGTCTCAAAATCAGCATTTCCATAGTCAGAAAAATAATACTCTGCTTCAGTAGCCGTATAATACCCTGCATCTGTTCCGAGCATTTCGTTTATAATATCAAGTCCGGCTTCATAAGCACGCTCATCATCGTAATAATGATACAGTTCCGTAAACGTAACTGTCTGCGGAACTGTAACGTTTGCCGCCGAAAGCTTTTTGTACAAATCACTGCTCATTGTATAGCTGACGTTTCCGGGTATGTGAATATTGACCATCACAAGCTTAACGCAGTCAAGAAATTCAATCTTTATATCCTTGACCGCTTCGGTATCATCAAACAAAAATACAACATTTATCGGATGCATGTCCATCGTAAGCGGTACCAGACTGTCCGACAAAGGCTGCTCATAATCCTCATCGGTATTCTCGGTCTGTTTTGATTCGACTCCGTTTTGATTATTTTCATCCGAAGTAGCATTCTCATTTCCTGCCGTCAGCGTATTTTCGCCTGCATCTTCATCCCGGCTGCTTCGTACCTCACTGTTCTGTTCCACGTCCGAGCCGTCGACAATACTGTCCGCCAGATTTTTTGAAAAAATGTATCCTCCGACCACCGCCGCAAATACTAAAATGCAGCCTGTCAGGAACAAAATAAGTTCCTTTTTTACACTACCTTTTCTTTTACTCACCCTGTCACCTGAATTCCTGCCAGTGCCTTAATCAGTTTTGCCTTCAGTTCATCCCGATATCCGTCCTTCACAAGATAATACATGTATGAATCAAGAACCATCTCCTGCGGCAAGCCTCTGCCGACCAGTTTGAAATTTCTGTATCCGCGTTTGATATAGCTGTCTATCGAATCATTCCCGATAAAAGCCGGTCTCTTCATACTCTCCGCGAAGGACGGCTTTGTCTTTGTATTCGGACACCTGAATACACCGTTGGTGTCATACTCCAGCTGTGCCTTCGCCTCATCACGGTAATGATTTTTTCTGAGCGGACAATTCGGATAACAAATCTCATCTACCAGAATTTCAATTCTTGATGCCTCGGGTTCAAGAGCTTTCAGTACTTTCTCATTATGATTCAGGTCATAGTCAAGAACCACAAGTCTGTATCCTTTTTCAAGTTCACTTCGAATCTCATCAAGATTTTTAATTCTTTTTGTTGTCGATGAAATATAATCAAAATTCGGATAATGCTCCCTGATATAATCTTCAAGCACACGTGTGTTTACAAGCACCTGATTTTTCCCATTATCGGCAAGCTTCATAATAAGGTTGCAGTAAGTATCATTTACATGCTTCTCCTCAATCAGACTGTTCGTCCATGTGAATCTCACCGGAACATCCATATCATTAAAAACCCGTAAAATCTGTTCAATCTGTGCTTTGGCAGCAATCCCGAATACTGCACGTCCGCCGTTCCATATCGCTCCGGGGAACGTACCGTATACGCTGCCTATACGATATCCGTCTCTGAACATTTCCGGTTTATTTTTCATGTAGCTGCAAATCATCTGATTAAGCTGGAAAAACTTGCAAAAACCGGGCAAATGCCAGTATACGCTGTTGTCTTCTGTTGTCTTCTGTTGTCTGTCCGTTAATATTTATATTCTCCACTGCGTCACCTTCCTGTAATCTGTCGTGTTTTCTGCATTCGGCGGGTATACTTTTGATGCCGTAACCCTGTGATTATGCAAACGTCAGCACGTCTGACACCGCAATTCTATTATATCATAAATGAGTCTGTTGTCGAGCCTGATTTTCAGATCAAAAATGGTATTATCCGACTGCGTTACTATTCACCACATAGCAAAATGGCAATTTACTACTTGCTATTCGCACAAATAAAGCCGTTTCCGTTAGGAAACGGTGAAGCAATAGAGGAAGCTGTATCATTTGTAAGGGTAAAAGGTTTTTTTGACACTCAGGTCATATTCAAGACTCGCAACCGCTTCGCTTGTTGCTCGTTAAAAGCAGGCTGCTTCGCAGCTGTCAGGTACGGGGATTGTACCCCGCACCTGACAAAG
>JAZLIK010000018.1:0-2332 GCA_045617345.1 Lachnospiraceae bacterium
ACGAAAATGCCGGGAGTAAGGCAGAAACCGGAAACGTTGCAAATGCTGTGGAAATTAGGGAAAATGGAAGTAAATCAGCAGACGCCGGTGCAGTGAACGTTGCAAATGCCTCGGGAGCAAATGAGAACGCCGGGAGTAAGACAGAAGCCGGAAACGTTGCAAATGCTGTGGAAATAAGGGAAAATGGAAATAAATCAGCAGACGCCGGTGCAGTGAACGTTGCAAATGCCTCGGGAGCAAACGAGAACGCCGGGAGTAAGGCAGAAACCCGGAACGGAATCGGAGGTTCGATTTCTGCGGATGCTTCGACTCAAAATACTCAGAAGTTTCAGGAGGATACAGCGAAGTCATTCAGTATTTCTTCATTAATTAAAGAAATACCAAGAATTAATAAAATTACAGATAACGCAAATACATCAATTATTGACAATATTAATGCGATTAACAGCATTTCTAAGGTTAATGAGATTGATTCTTACACGGAAAACGGCGCAGACACCTCTGAAAAAACAGATGATTCTGTTTCGGAAAACAGCGAGATTACCGGACGTGCCGAAAATGAGGCAGATGCTTCTGCCGAAAATACAGCCGGGTGTTCAAAAGAGGAGGCCGTTTTTTCGGATGTGTTTGCGGTTACAGTGAATGGGGAAATGGTAGAGCTGACGGGCAAAAAGAATTATATTTTTGTTGATATTCTTGACAAATATAATTTTGATACAAGCAAGGCACTTGGTTCGCGTGTGGTGCTTAAAAGAAACGGGGAACCGTCGGACTTTGTTATGCCGATTGAGAACGGCGATGAACTCGAGCTTTACTGGGAGTAAAGCATCATTAAATCGGGAATGAGAGATGACAAAATGGAATTGTGCAGTATAGCAAGCGGGAGCAGCGGAAACTGTGTTTATGTTGCTTCTGCTTGTACAAAGATTCTGGTAGATGCGGGAATCAGCGGAAAGAGAATTGTTGACGGTTTGGCTTCAATTGATGTCGATCCGTCCGAAATCAGTGGAATTTTGATTACTCATGAACACTCTGACCACATTCAGGGTGTTCATGTTGTTGCAAAAAAATATAATTTAGATATTTACGGAACAGCAAAGACATTAAAGTATCTTTATGACAGCTGCAAGGGTAATCTCGGAAACGGAAGTCTGGTAGAAATCAGTCCCGATTGTGACTTTACTATCGGAGATTTGAGGATTCATCCGTTTTCAACCTCGCATGATGCGCTTGACCCGGTTTGTTACCGTATAGCTTCTGAGGATAAACAGGTAGCTGTTGCCACCGACCTTGGCTTTTACGATGATTATATTCTTGATAATCTGACCGGACTTGACGGTATTTATCTTGAATCAAATCATGATAAAAATATTTTGATGGTGGGACATTATCCGTACAATCTTAAGATGAGAATTGCCGGAAATAAAGGTCATCTGTCGAATGATGACGCTGCCGAGCTTTTAAAAAAGATATATTCCGACAAATTAAAATTTGCGTTACTTGCGCATCTGAGTAAAGAAAACAATTATGCGGAGCTTGCGTATGAGACTGCCAGAGCAGAGCTTGCAAAGGTGAGAAACGACTGCGACGATTTTTGTCTGTCTGTCGCATATCGTGACATACCTTCCGATGTTTACAGAGTGTAGCAAGAGTTACTGTTCACAGTCGGCTGATAATGAACGCAGGACTGAAGCCTGCTTCAGTTCAAATTATCCGCTATTCGAACAGACAGACTTTCGGTTGCGAAGCGCGGCTGACTGCTCAGCAGTCAGGGTTTTGAATGTTTTTGACCGGAAAGTGAATAGCAACGAATAGTAACCAGCGGGTGACCTAAAAGGAACATTTTCCTTGACAACTATGTAAAAGATGATTAAAATTACCGCTTAGTAGACTTTTTTATAAGGAGTAGTGTATGCAAAAGGTTATTATTACCGTAGTCGGAAAGGACTGCGTGGGAATTATGGCAAAGGTTTGTACATACCTTGCCGAGAACGATATCAATATTCTGGATATTTCACAGACAATTGTGTCCGGTTACTTTAATATGATGATGATCAGTGATATGTCAAAATCAAAGGTTGATTTTGAAAGTGCTGAGGCTGCGCTTGCCAAGCTTGGCGAGTCTATCGGAGTAGCAATTCGCATTCAGCGTGAAGAAATCTTCGATATGATGCATAGAATATAATATGATGTTACTATTCACAGTCGGGTAATAATAGACGCAAGCTGAGAGCTTGCTCTCAGGCTTGCAGATATTATTATCCGACTATGGAGGCTGGACAAAACTTATGAATAAGCCTTAAGCTGCGTAGCAGCGACTGACTGCGCAGCA
>JAZLIK010000019.1:0-12294 GCA_045617345.1 Lachnospiraceae bacterium
CAATAATACAATAATACAATAATACAATAATACAGTAATATAATGATACAGTAATACAATAATATAATAATACAGGAAAAAAATATCCGAAAACAAAGTGGCACAACGCAAAGCTTCAATAGATGATTTTAGGAGGTAACATGATGACAGAACGTTTGAAAAAAGGCTTTACATTTCTTATTGCAATACTGGCGATGGTGATGCTTGTCGGCAATGCGGGAATATATGCGGCAGATTCCTCGGTGACGGTCAGTTCGGTTGACTATACCACATCCACAATTACCGTTAAAATGGGAAGCGCAGATACTGCGCTGTATATTTCCGACGGTAAGCAGAAAAAGTGGGAATACATTCCGGTGGAAAAAGACAGCGAAGGCTGTGTGGCTGTAGACTTCTCGTGGATAGTTGCATCGACAAACTATACCATATCATTTAAGGGAGATGCGTCGACTGAACCGGTTAAGATTGTGATACCAAAGCAGGAGACCAAGTTTAAGGCTACCTACTCAGCATTAAACGGTGGAAGCATTTCATTTGCGAATGACGGCGGGCGCAGGATTGAGTGGAAGAAAAGGGATGCGCTTCGCTGGAACAGCTTCCCTTCAAATGCATCAGAGTTTCAGAGCACACTTTACTCATTATGTTCAAACGGAGCGGTTCTGATGTTCAGACTCGCACCGGTGAACGGAAATCAGGAGAATCCCGGACTCAGACCGAGCAAGGAAGTACTTGTTACCGTAAAAAAGAAGGCCGTGGCACCGACTGTAAGAATTGACGATGCAAAAATGGCTATTCCCGTGACAAAGGGACTCGAATACAGATATTGCGACAAGGATGGAAATCCGATGTCGGCTTCATGGACGACAATTACCAAAAAACAGAACATGCCGCTTTCAAGCATTGCGGGCAAATCGGTGTACGATGCGACAACAAATCCGTCACCTGAGGATACATATATTCAGTTCAGAACGGCAGCGACTTCTACGGCGCAGATATCAAATTCATCTACATTGAAGATACCGGCGCAGGAACCGCTCGCAGCGGACTTTACGGGAAAAGCGAAGATTGAGTACACCAGCAAATCTTCATTAAAACTCAGTGTGAGTGTTGCCGGACCCGGTGAACCGTATGAATACTGCATTATCAACCAGAATGATATCAGAGACGGAATTAAAATTGATGATGTGGAGAAGGTGACATGGAAGGAAATTAATTCTCCGTCCGCTATTACCATTAGCAGGAAAAATGACGGAGTAGATGACGGTTCACTGATTTACGTCAGAAGAAAAGCTTACAAATCATCGGGTGATGAGGAATACAGACTTGCATCAAACTGGATTCTTCTTGGTTCGGTAAATTACCCCGGTGATATTTCAACAAACGGTGGAAAACTGATATGGCTTTCGACAATAGCGGGTGTCTGCAATCCTGACAACAGTGACGGTTTCCTGACCTTCAGTATGTATTCACCAAGTAAAAATGAGGTTGCGGATATTCAGTTTTACAACTATGAATCGGAGACTACAGCTGTAGGAAACCCGCTCAGACTTGGCGATGATTTCAAGTGTGTGGTTACCGATAATGAGGAAAACGACGGAAATCCGGATAAGGCTTATATCATTACGGTTACGATTACATCTACGGCAAAGATAGATACATATGCATCAAACGAAAACAACAGAAAGCTGCTTGCGGGAATAAAGCTGAAGGACAGCAGTGATGAAGCGTTCAAGAGCTCGGCATCGAAGGGTGGAATAGCACTTTATATCTACCCGATGTCGAAAATCAACAATCCGAAGAGCGAAACTCTTTCTTCAGACAAAATCGCAATCGCAAATCTGTTAAAAAATGCGGGATATACAAGCTGGAACGGGTATTCGGCAGCAAATGACCATGTAGAATATACAACTTCATTTGAAAGAATAATCGGTTCGGATAGGGTATACGTTCCGGGCAGCGGTACAGCATGGAGCGCCGGTGAATTTGATGCAAACACCTTCAGAATCAGGATTGATACCGGAACAAGATTTGAACCGGACAGACTGGCTTCGGGTGAACTCAGCACCACACGGATTGCAGTTGACAAGATCAGATATGACGGTGTTGATTTTGCGGTAGGAGAGAAGAATTCGGCGGGTGAGGAATATTTCACGGTTGAATATGCGGACATTACCGGTAGCGGTTCATCGGCTGAACAGAGAATGGCACTTATAACGATTAAAGCCGATGCAATTGAAAAGAATCCTGCGGTCACCACACGCAATGAATTAAAGCCTGTGACGGTTTACCTGAGCAACGGTGAGACAATCAGCGATGCAAAGATGAAACTTGTAAATACCGTGACACCGAAGGATGGTGCGGTGAGCATCAACTTTATCGAGAAAGAGATACAGGAAAAGGAAGTTACGAAGGTGACCAAGGATGGAGTTACTACAGTGACAGAGACCGATCTTCCCGATAAATACAGCATTGAATTTAATGTTTTTGACAAAAATTACGTGGTTGGATGTATAGAGGCTACATGGATGGGGCACGACATTATCTCCGGAGTCAGCACCTCGGGCGGAGTGATGAAGGTAACATTCTCAAATAAAAAGCTGAATCAGATTGATGTGGCGTCGACTCAGACCGGTAGTGTACGGTTTGTATTTGATAATGGTTTTGTTCTGGAGACCGGATGTAAAATAACAGTTACTGCATCTAATTAGTAAAGCAGCGATTGAAATTACAGACAAAAAAACAGTTGCTGCATCCGGTTAATAAGCAGTGATTCTAACTACAGCCATGCAGGGTTATGAATTTAACGGACAGACTGTGAAAGGAACAATTGATGTGATTGCGGAGGTAGAGCCATGAAGAAAAAAATATTATCTTTACTTGTGTTTCTGATTATATGTGTGACAGCCGTGATTCCGGCAGCAGGGATATCGGCGGCAGATGCGGGAACGATTACCGTCGGTAAAACCGACTATGATGAGATGACGATGCGCGTTTATATGAACGGAAATTCAATCTGCTATTTTTCAACGGATGCCAAAAAAACGTGGAATGAGCTTGAAGGAGATATCGTTACCGATTCGACAGGAAGCTATAAGATAATGGATATTTCGTGGGCTTCTGTGAGTGCAGACGTTACGGTATGCTTTAAAGGAGATAAAAATGTTGAAGTAACTGAGGCTGTCCTGCCGAAACAGAGCGTGGCTTTCAAGGTAAAATATCTGAAGGCTTCAGGCGATTTTGAGTTTAGCGGAAATGATGACTTCAGCAGCTTTATGTGGAGAAAAAGCACGGACTATAACTGGAAAACAGTACCGTTTGATGAAAAAAGTACCGGATATAAAGCATTTTTAAAGGAAATTGAAGGACTGAAGCTGAAGGGTGCCAAGCTTGTATTCAGAACAGCGCAGATTGCCGGAACGGATGCTGACAATATGGGTGAGCGCCCCGGCAGAGATATATCAATCAGTATCACCAAAAGAACGGCTGCTCCCGTTATCAAGGTAAATGTAAACAAGATGACTCTGAATACAAAGGCTTCGATGGAGTACTTCAATGTAAAGACTTCTGCATGGGAACCCTGCGAGAAAAATATGACACTTGCCGCAATGGTTCCGGATGTTCTGTTTAACAACGGAGCAAAGAAGACATCAGTCAAAATCAGAAATGCCGAGACCGCTACCAAGCCTTACTCGAATACCTTCATTCTGACGGTACCGGGACAGGGAACAGCACCGTCGGTGGGAACCGATGTTACCTGTGCATTTGAGGAAGGAAAGCTTGCACTTACATTTGTCAAAGCGTCGGCAACGGTGCCGTATGAATATTGTGTGGTTGCAGCAGGTTCCTCATTTGATGAGTCTACAGCGAAATGGAAGACGGTGAAAAAAGCCAAAACCGTGAAGATAACACAGAAGGCTGCACCGGATGGAAGCACGGTATATTTCAGATACAAAGGAATTGCGGCAAACGATGCAAAGAAAATTGCGCTTGCACTTCCTTCGTATTACTGCACATACAGTGTGAAATGGCCGGCAGCAGGAAAATAATCAGCGATAACGAAAAAACCGGTAAGCAATAAGTACTGAAAAACAGGAACGGAAATAGAAAAAGGAGCAGATAAATTCTGCTCCTTTGATTTTTGTGCGCGAAAATAAATATCGAATACTTATTTGTCGAAGGCATCCTTTGCGTCTTCAACTTCTTCCTTCACTTCTTCAACTGCATCTTCTACAGCATCCTCAGCGTCCTCGGGTTTGATGTTGATAGAAACATATTCTCTGGATTCTTCGTCTTCCTCGTCAAGATCAAATTCATCGATATCATCATCGAAATCGTCCTCTTCATTCTTGGGAGCAAATTTCTTGTATGCACAATATGCACCGGCACCGATAGCAGCGGCACCTAAAAGTCCAAATATCCATTTTTTAGCCATAGTAAAATCTCCTTTCATGGTATTTCTGAAACACCTACATTATAATAGTACAGGTTAAAAAAGTAAAGAGTTTTTTCAATGACCACCAAAGGTTACTATTCACCATTGATTTCGTGGCGCTTCATGAAGGTTTTGGACCGGGCGGTGAACAGTAACTATTTTTTCAAATTTTTAAAAAAAGTGCTTGCATTTTTAAAATTCGTGAGTTATAATAGCGCTTGTGGTTGGGAAAAGCCACATAGAAAAGATTTAGGGCTATCGCCAAACGGTAAGGCAACGGACTCTGACTCCGTCATTTCAAGGTTCGAATCCTTGTAGCCCTGTTAAGACCTCGGTATTGCGCCGGGGTCTTTTTTTACTTTATAGGAAATTGCGTCCTATAAAGTAAAAAACGCTCCGCGAGGTTGCGCACGCTTTTGCAGCGGTAATTTGTCGCTGACGCGACGCAAAAGCGGAGCAGCGTGTCGCAAGCGACATGCTTTCTTACATGGAAAATTGTGCCCTACAAGAAGAAAAAGATTCCGCGGGGATGGTTACTATATAGTGAATAGTAACGCGTACAATTTTACGACAGGAAAAGATATATCTTGCGAAAAGATTTGTTTTTTGATAAAATGTGCATAAGCCGTGAGTTTTTTACTGGCTTGCGGATATTTATGAAAGACCGTAGAGACTTGACAAAACACAGTAGGATTAACTTAAGGGAGGTACTAAATGAAGAAGAGCAATATATTTATCGGACTGATTGCACTGTGCCTGTGCGTGGCTTTTTCAGGCAATGTTTCTGCAAAGGCTGATACCGTGAATCTTCTGATAAACGGTGGCGGCGAGGATGGAATGAATGGCTGGACGGACGTTGACGGATGCTGGTATCCGGACACATATGACACTTCACACAAAGCGGTAGAGGGTGAAACCTTTTTCTGGCCTTCGAAAAAGACAACGGAATTTACTCAGATATTTCAGGATGTCGATATTACATCCTTTGATGCGGGGATGAATCTTGAGCTTGGAGCTTATCTGGCAAACTACGACCAGAGCCCTCACGATCAGGCCACACTTCAGCTTGATATTCTGGATGCTTACGGAAATGTACTGGCAAGTGATTTTTCAATTCAGAGAAATCCGGAATGGTGCTACAATGAGGTAAATGTGGCAATTCCCGAAAATGCGGTCACAGCACGAGTATATCTTATTGCAAAAAGATTTGTAGGTTTGGATGATGATGCGTATTTCGACGCAGTATCGCTCAAATGTACCGATATCATCTGCAACCCGGTAGTAATCACCGGAGACACTGACAGGGCAGTTCCCGGCGATACAGTTCAGCTTTCGGCATCAGACGGAAAATACAAAATAGCTTCATATTATGAGTGGTATACTTCATATAACGAAATTGCAACCGTTGACGAGAACGGCCTTGTGACATTTGTTACTGATGTAGACTCAGAGCTTGAAAACGCTGAACTTGTCGTATATGCAAGAAATAAAAAGACAGATGTAATCGGAAAATATCTGTTCAATTCAGAACTGATTGTGCCTGTATATGAAAACGATACTCAGGCGGATAACGGCCAGAGCGGGGAAAATACCGGAGACAACGGAACAGGAAACACTGCCGGAGATAACGGAAACGCAGAAACAGGAAACACTGCCGGAGATAACGGAAGCGCAGAAACAGGAAATAATGGCGGAAATACGGAGCCGAAAAACGGTGAAACGGTTCAGAATACAGACAAAGGGAAACTTGAGCCTGTAGAGGTTTTTAGGGCTGTAGCGGTTAGGCTTACATGGAAAAAAGCTAAGAATGTTACCGGTTATGAGATTTACAAATATAATGAAGCTACAGGTAAATACAAAAAGATAAAGACCATCAAGAAGGCGGGAACAACGTCATATACCGCTACAGGACTTAAAATGGGAAATACATATAAATTCAAGATTCGGTCTTACAAAACAAAGAACGGCAAAAAGACATATTCGGGCTATTCATCCGTTGTAAAGGTAGATTTGCGAAACGAATAAAGACGAGTCGAAAAGTGAATAAAGCAGATTTGAGAAACGAATAAAGCAGTGTCGGACTGCCGGACAGCAGAAGAAATTATAAATGCAGCCCGCATTTAACGGGAAACAGGCGAAGCGGTTGCGGATTTTGAATTGACCTGGTCAGAGGTGCAGAAATGTACCTCTGATTTTTTTGGGAAAATAGTATTTTTTGAGGAAAAACACACTGCGACGATGCGCACGCATTTATAGTGGAAATTTATTGCTATCGCGATGCAAAAGCGGTGCAGCATGCCGCTGACGACATGCATTCCTGCTTTATTGAAACTGTACTCATGAGACACTTTATGGAGATGTGTTTGTTTTCACAGAGGTTCACCGTCAAAAATACAGATAAATAAGAAATTATTAGCAACCAAATATGTTGATTAGACACATTTGGAACATAATTATTACATGACACAAAACAATCACAAAAGATTACGCAAAACACATAATTTTGAGCACAACTTGAATGTTTAAGACAAAATAATAAAATATTCACAAATATTTGAATGTGTAACGATTGTTATTAAGGTAAAACCATGAGCACCGAATTACTTAACGGCCGACTGTTCAACGGTTGAGTGGTTCAAACATCGAACCGCATAAGCTATGAAGTAAATCGTTTATACATGCAGGCGGTGAGCGGTTGCAAATATTATTGACAACAGGTTCAAAAAGAAAACGAGGGTGATAATTTGGATGATGTCCGTTTGAAACATATCAGCAAATCCTTTAGCGGTGTTGATGCGTTGAAGGATGTAAGCATCGGTTTTTCAATGGGCGAGATTCATGCTCTGATAGGAGCAAACGAGGCAGGAAAACCGACAATGATGAATATACTTTCGGGTTCGCTGCGCACAGATAAAGGAGCTATCATTCTGTTGGGTGAGAAGACACATTTTACGGGAATCAGAGAAGCCGAAGTACCGGGAATCGTTATGATTTATCAGGAACTGAATCTGATGGATGACCTGACCGTAGTTCAGAACATTTACATCGGGCGTGAACGTGATCTGGGACGGCCTACGGTTGAAGCTCAGCGTGCGGACGGAAACTCTCTTTACAACGAAGTGCGCAGGCTCATATCCATACGCCAGAGTCATCCGGCACTTCAGAGCCGCGGTGAAATAGAGTTTGTATATGCAAAGAAAAATGCTTATCCTTTCGCATATCTGCGCAGTGACGGAAGAGAGAAGATTCTGGTTGTATTGAACCCTTCAGACAAGGCGGCTGCTTTTGAATGTGAATATATCCCACAGGCTGTGCTTTATTCCTTTGGTGGAGAAGCCACGGTATCAGGCGGCAAATTCATTCTTGCTCCTCAATCTGCAGGCTACTTTATTGTGTGAGACTTTACTAACTGAAGTCGGGTAATAATGAACATCGGCATAACAATGATTCGGAGGCCGGATAACACAACCTTTACGACAGGGAAGCTTCATGTCCTGCCGTATTTGGTGTAAATATCGCAGGCAGAAAAATGGCTATTGTTCCTATTCTTCGTGCAGGTCTCGGCATGATAAGCGGTCTGCTTGCCCTTGTTCCCACAGCTAAGGTAGGTCACATCGGTCTCTATCGTGATGTGGTTACTCATGAACCTCATGAGTATTACTGCAAGCTGCCCAATCCTATCACAGAGCGTACAATCGTTGTCTGCGATTCCATGCTTGCAACCGGCGGAAGTGCTTCGGCAGCCATCAACTTTATTAAGGAGCGTGGCGGAAAGAAGATTAAGTTCCTTTGCATACTTGCAGCTCCCGAAGGTCTTGAGAGACTTAAAAACGATCATCCCGATGTTCAGATTTATGTGGGTCATCTTGACAGATGCCTTAACAAGGATGCTTATATCTGTCCCGGTTCACGTGATGCTGGCGATAGAATCTTTGGTACAAAGTAATAAGTTATCTGTACGAAAATTAAAAATATTTATATTGGATAATTTGGGCTTAAAGTCTTTTTTATGTGTTTTTTCTGTCCATTTATTCCCTTGCTATTTTATGCAGACAAGTATATAATGGTGTGAGCGTCAAAATTCATTTTTGCCGCTCACACTATTCATTATTTAAAAGCAGAAAGATAACCCACTGCCTTTAGGCGGCGGGTACAAGCTTTGTCCTGTGCGGGGTACAATCCCCATACAGGACAGCTGCGAACCGGTCCGCATTTAACGGACAACGGGTAAAGCGGTTGCGAGTCTTGAAAATACAGCTGCGAACCGGTCTGCATTTAACGGACAACGGTAAAGCGGTTGCGAGTTTTAAAAATACACGCATGCGGCATACATATATTGGAGAGAGGAATAGGAGTAATGAAGAAAATTTTTCGAAGAATTGCGGCCGGTGTTATGGCCGGGGCTCTTGCAGTCGGAACGCTGACGGGATGCGGAAAGTCGGAGAGCATGACTGTAAAGGATACTAAATACGAGATTTCCGACAACAGTGAGGTTGTCTTTGATTTTGGAAAATCTACAATCACGTATGGTGAGCTGCTTTACTTTATTTCATATTTTGAAATGACAGGTGAATACCAGAGAGAGTATTATGCGGAGAACATGGGATATACCGGCGATTTTTGGAGTGAACTGGATGAGAATGGCAATCCCGAATCGGCAAATTACAAGAGCCAGGCATTTCAGATGGCTGCATATGTTGAGGTTATGAAGAACGCAGCCATAGATGCGGGGATTACGCTTGATGAAAACGATTTGGCGGATGTGAAAAAAACCACCGAGGAGTCGATTAATATTTTCCCGGCGGAGGACCTGCCGCTGATAGGTATTACATACGAAGGCTTTGAATCGGCGCAGAAGACGATTGCTTACACAAATAAGTACGTTGAGAGTCTGAGAAATGAATACAGGGATTCAGACAAGGTAAAGGAAGCGCTGAGTGCAATTAAAAGAGAGGATTATCAGGCATATGACGTAAATTATGCCTATATCACAAAAGCTGCCGACGGTGAAGCAGGGAACGCTGCATTGCTCAATCTGATTAACGAGATTCATGACAAGGCTGTGCAGGGAACCGAGTTTACGGAGCTTGAAGCATTATATGTCGGCAATTCCGCTGTGACGCTCGGTTCGAAGGTGGTTCCGAAGAATGACAGCACGCTGGATGCAGCCATTACCGGTGTATTGGCGAAGATGAACAGGGATGATGTCTCGGATGTTATAGATACAGATTATGGTTATTTTGTATTTCAGATGATTAATACCGACACCGAAGAGCTTTATCTTTCAACGGTTAAGGAAAATGAAAATACGATAATCGACAGCATGATTACCGCCAGATATTCCGAGTTAAATGAGGAATATACTATAGATGGCAATGAAGAGCTTTGCAATTCTATAAAAATGGGAAGTACAACAATAAATTATAAGTAAAGGAGACAAAATGAAAAAGCTTATGAAAAAATCCATGCTTTGCGTGGTAATGCTGCTTGCGGTTGCTTGTCTTGCAGCATGCGGAAAAACAGAAATTTCGCTTAATGAGTACGTTACTGCGACGTATACCGGTTACAACGGTTCGGCAACGGCGGAAATCAGCATTGATTACAAGAAGCTGCTTAATGAGCACGAGGAGGAAATCGGTGCAGACAACAGAACAGACGTAAAAAATGCACTTAAGAAGATTGAGTTTAAGGCCGACAAGACAGAGAATCTCTTCAACGGAGACAAGATTTCCGTTGAAATGACCGTCGATGAGGAACGTTTTGCTGAACTTGGTTTTACGCCCGTTTACTCAGCGGTTGAAATTGAGGTAGCCGATCTCAAGACTCTTGACGGATACGATATTTTTAAGGGAATCGAGTTCGTTTTTGAGGGATATGACGGATACGGCCGCTACTATATGAATTCTTATCCCGACACGGAATACAGATACGATTTTGAGTATAAGTATGACGAGAATGTAAAGATAAAGAACGGGGATACATTTACTGTTGAGGCTGTTCCTTATGATAATACGCTGGAAGAGATGGCGGCAGCAGGATACAAGCCCGTATCGCTTAAATATGACATCAAGGTAAGCGGTCTGACACCCATAATGGAGATAAATCCTTTTGACTATGCGGTTCCCGTATTCTCGGGAGATTCTACAAAGGGTTATGTGTATATGACCTGGAATGAAGGTACTGACAGCAGGATTTCAAACCACCTTTCATTTAATTTTGACAAGGACAGCGGTTTATGCAACGGAGACAAAATCAAGGCTACGGTTTCTTCATGGTATGGCATTGATTCGGATGAATTTACAAGTAACACGGGACTTGTTCTTACAGCGACAGAGCAGGAAATTGAAGTAACCGGACTTAAAGACATACTGAGAAGCGCTTCGGAGATTTCGGAAGAAAATCTCGAAGCCATGAAGACCGCAAATATCGAGCAGATTAATACATTTATCAGTGAAAACTGGACAGAGCCTTCGGCACTTCGTGAAATTGCTTATCTCGGAAATGTTATCATCAGCGATCCCGACGGAAGCTGGAGCGGACCTACCACAGATGTTTACATGCTTTACAAGTTTGACGTAAAGAGTACTATCGATGGTGATATGTCTGTCTACTGGTACAACAGATATTCAAATGTTTATAATTTCTGGGACGGAACTCTTTCAATCGATCCCGCATCTTCAAAGTGTCCCAGCACATACAACAATGCAATAAAGGGCATCGATGATATCAACAAGTATGTAGGATTTGCCGATTATGAGACACTTATTGCAGAGGTAACCGGTGACAACACTGTGCTTGAGAATAATTCAGCCGATGTTGAGATAACCAGAGTACCTGATACAGCCTTCAGAACCTATCTTGCATACACTACGAGAAACAACAGAAATTACAATAAATACGGCGATGGTGCTTACATTGAGATTACTGCTGACGGAACATACACACTTGAGCTTGACCTGAGCAATACTCCTTTCATTTCAGGCTATGGTAATGCATTTGAAAAGCTGAATGTTTATTTCAAGAATATCGGAGAGTCAAATGACCTTTCGGGTATAAAGATTTCGGATATTGCCGTGTTATATGACGGTGCCGAGGTGAAGGTAGCAGGAAAGAAGGCAAAGAGAGGCTTTATTGATGAGCTTCCCGGCAACGCAGATTCGTACATCCTGAACCTCATTTACGACAAGGATATTGACGGTGACGGTAACATTGAGGCTTCTGCCGTAGCCGGTGTCGGTGATGCAAATATTATTACGGTTACATTTACAATCACAGGTATTACATCAAGCCCTGACGTACAGAACACAGACGGAACGGAGACCTCAGGCAGTGATAATACCGGCGACGGAGCAGAGACCGCAGGCAGTGATAATACCGGTGATGGAGCTGAAGCTTCGGGCGAAGCTGTGAATGACGGTGAGTCCGTTATAACAGAGAATCCGGTTGAGACTGACGGTGAGTCTGTTACCGAGAATACTGTCTCTTCAGAAGGTTTATTTGATGTGCAGCTGGTAAGCAGCAATGACAGCAAGCTTGCAGTTATCAAGGCTGTCAGAGAACTGACAGGACTTGGGCTTATGGAAGCAAAGAATCTGACAGAGAGTGCGCCTGCCGTAATTCTTTCAAATGTATCGGCTGAGGCGGCTAAAAATGCAGTGGCTGCAATCGAAGAGGCCGGCGGAACTGTAGAACTGATACAGAAATAAGAAGCTTGATAATTAAGTGATAGCAGGATGTAAAAAAGATACAGAAATAAGAAGCTGATTAATTAGGCGTAAGCTTAAAACCATGAACACTTAAACTCCGGACCTCCGTTTGATATGATTGAGCCATCAATCAAACAAACGGAGGTCTTGCAATGC
>JAZLIK010000020.1:0-5423 GCA_045617345.1 Lachnospiraceae bacterium
ACGTTCGATTAAACATATGTTCTGTTTTACTGTCCAAACAACGCAATTTCCTATAAAGCAAGAAAGCATGTCGTTTGCGACATGCTGCGCCGCTTTTGCGTCGCGTCAGCGACAAAATACCGCTGCAAAAGCGTGCGCATCCTCGCGGAGCGTTTTTTACTTAATAGGACGCAATTTCCTATAAAGTAAAAAAACCTGTCCGGATGTGAGGAGGGGGGGATAATCCGGGCAGGTACATATATCATCCGGGAATCAGAGGAGTCACACTTATTCCGGGATTTCCTGTATTTAATATCAATTTCGGACACTGTTTCCGTAGTTTATTTTTCCGGGCTTCGGATTAGCTGCGTATTTTTCATAGCTCCGGTTTTCGGGCTTCGGATACTTGCCACAGTTCCGTTTTTCACAGCCTCAGGCCTTAAACTCAAAATACAGACCGTAGCGCTGTGTATGCTGACGATAATGTGTCACATATGTCAGATTCGAATCGGTGCCGAGAAGTCTGAAAGCGACTTCATCGTTGGAAGCGATTTTTTCCATGTTGTCATTAATGTTTTCAATGAAGGAAGCAACATCACCGTTCTTAACAGTTATCATTTCGGAGCCGTCTGCCGTGTATCCTATAGGGATAAGCTTGTTTTCCGGAATAGTAACATCAACACCGGTCTTTGTAACCGTCATGTTATCAGATCCGAGAAGCGCCGAAAGAACAACCGGACCATATTTGAATCCATAAGTGGTTCCACCGTCAGGAAGATTGTAAGCCGTGATTTTCATGGGAAATTCAATACTGATATGCTCACCCTCCGCAAATTTACCGTTCAGCAGAATGTAACCCTTAAGCTTTTTCAGGACCTCATCACCGCCGCAGTCCTTCATAAATTTCTCGTCAATATCAAGTCTTTTATTATCGTTCAGATTGTCAGGAGAGGTAAATACCTCCTCTGTATCTGCAAGCCAGTCCGGCTTACGGATTGCAAGTGTACCGTCAAAGGGCTTACGGAATACAAAGGACACTGAATCCTTTTCAGGAAATTCGGCGCACTGTTCAATCCAGATGTTCTCAGTCTTCAGTTCGGATGAGAAGAACTGGTTAACTATGACCGTATTCCCGCTGTAGAAATAATAGCTTTCTCCAAGCTTCGAGAAATTCTCCATTCCGGAACCGACACAGCACCAGAATTTGCTCTCACGCTCGCCGTAAGTTTTAAAATAACCACTCGCCATGGCCTGAAAATATGTGGTCATTCCCGTTGTCGGATTCTGAGATGAAAGAATCTGGTTAATAAAGGCATTCTCATACCAGTCGGCGTACTTTTTATCGCCGGTAATCCTGAACAGATCCTTTGAAATCTTAAGCATGTTATAAATATTGCAGGTCTCACAGTTGCAATTGGTACGTTCGGCATTTAAAATCCTATCCCTGCCGAAATGCTCCCATTCACTGTTGCCACCTGTAATATATGTGTGAAGCGATGTTACAAGCTCCCAGAATTTCTCAACATAAGGCAGATACTTTTCGTCCCCGACTGTCATATAACGCTGAAGTGCACCCATGAACTTCGGAATATTGGTGTTCGCATGCATGTTGTTAAGTGCATCATCACCCGGCTTTGCCGCAAGAATCCTTTCAAATAATGCCTCATCATCAAAGGCATGCGCTGCCTCAAGATGCTCCTTCTTTCCCGTAAGCTGATAAACCTTATATAAGCAGTCATTCATTCCGCCGTATTCGATATTCAGAACCGTTCTGTGTGTTTCAGAACTCCAGCTGCCTGTTCTTCCGTAGCACCAGTCGGCAAGCTTCGATAATACCTTGAGCGTCCTGTCGGAAAGCGAAACAATCTCTGCAACCGTAAATTCCTGTGTAACCCCTTCAGAATTCTTACTGCATTTATTAACAATATTTTCTGCTTCATTCTTCAGTCCGCATACCGAAACAAGACCTTCAATAATTTTATGCATCGTGTACCAGGGCACCCATGACTCAGTGAAGAGCTGCGTAAGTCCTTTTTCAACGTTGTCAAACTGAAGCTCAACATTATTTTTGTCTAGAATTTTTGCTCCGAAAATAAGTCCTGTTCCAAGAACCTCCTGACACTCATCAAGTCCCTCGATAATAGCCTTCATCTTGCCAAAAAGAATATTTTTGACTTCAATATCCGAATTCGAGGTTTCAAAGCTCATTGCACAGGCGGTAAGGTAATGCCCCAGAGTATGGCCGCCGATAAGCAGGCTCTCCCATCCGGCATATCTTTCAACGCCCCTCATATCAATCCCCGCTGTTTCTCTGAAGCCCGCCAGAAGTCTGTCAGCATCAAGAGAACATAAATAATCGGTTTCTTTCTTAAAGGCATTCATCTGATATCTGTCTTTTAATGTAACTTCGCTAAGCTTAAACTCATTAATCATACCCATACATTATCCTCCACATAAGCATTCAATTCCAACCCAATGACCCGATACTTCACTTAAGGCTCTTTAATTTAATTATTTGCTAAATTACTTATTTCATCCTGAAATAAGGTTATCATAACTGTTCATTATCACCCGTCTGTGAACAATAACAGATTATCATTTTTTCCCTCAAAAATAAATTCTTAAAGGTTGCAATAGGTGTAAAAAGGTTATATTATAAAAAAGAAGAAGATAACATTACATACCTGCGCAAAGGAGACCGTCTATGAACAATATCTCTTTTTCACTTAAATCATCTTTGAATTATCACTGGTGCGGGCGTTTTGTTGCCCCTGATGCGTCCTGGATGCATATGTCGCGCGTTCTAAGCGACTACGAACTCATAATCATGATTGAAGGCACCCTCTCCATTGCAGGTCTATATGCGTTACCCGGTTCAGGTTCAGATTCGACCCCGGCGGAAGAATCCTTTACGGTTCATACCGGAGAGTATCTTCTGATGCCTCCCACCGAGCGACAATATGGTGTAAAATCATCATATTGTTCCTTTTACTGGATGCATTTTTCAAGGTCTGAAGCAGAAAAGGTCTCAAATAAATCAGATAGCCTGAACACTTCGGAATCACCTTCTTTTTCTGATGAAAACATAAAAATTCCCTGTCAGGGAACATTACGTTCCATTGACAGGGTCATTCTTCTCTTAAAACAGCTGCAGGATTCTGATCGAAGATACAGGAACAGTCTTCTGAACAACAGCCTGACATGCGCCATTCTTGCAGAAATTTCACTTCAGATGACAGCCGGTTCCGAGGTCGAACAGGCACGTTACCGTGAGCAGATCTGCCACGACATCACCGATTATATCTCCTGGCATCTGGCCGAACCGCTTCGCTGTTCACAGATTGCGGAGTATTTCGGTTATAACGAGAAATACCTCACTACTTTTTTCAGGCGCAATTTCGGTATCTCGCTCAAAAACTACATAATTCGTGAAAAGATGGAACACGCCAAAGTCATACTCACAGAATCAAACACAGCTGTTTCCGAGCTGGCCTTCAGTCTCGGATTCAATGATGTGCACAACTTTTCAAATGCCTTCAGGAACTCCGTTGGGCTTTCTCCCACCGAATACCGTCAGGTGTACAGTAAGCATAACGTATTTCCCGTATAAATAATAGTTTCCTATCAAAATTTATAGGACGTAATTTACTATAAAGTAAGAAAGCATGTCGCTGTGACATGATGCGCCGCTTTTGCGTCGCATCGGCGACAAAATACCGCTGCAAAAGCGTGCGCATCCTCGCGAAACGTTTTTACTTTATAGGACGCAATTTACTATAAATACAAGAAAGCATGTCGCTTGCGACATGCTGCGCCGCTTTTGCGTCGCGTCAGCGACAAAATACCGCTGCAAAAGCGTGCGCATCCTCGCGGAGCGTTTTTTACTTTATAGGACGCAATTTCCTATAAAGTAAAAAAAAGGCTCCGCATACACGAAGCCCTAGAAAATACATTATAAATATTAGTGAGTAATAACCTGCTCTGTTTCCTTATCAAAGATATGAAGCTTGCTAAGATCCATAGCAACCTTGATCTGATCGCCGGGACGAGCTGTTGTACGAGGATTAACTCTTGCGGTAATCTCGAAGTTATCAACATCAAGATAAAGGAATACTTCAGCACCGAGAAGCTCGTATACACGAACTGTAACATCAACGATGCTCTCAGGAGAATTGCTGATGAACATTTCCTCATCCTTAATATCCTCAGGACGGATACCAAGAACAACTGTCTTTCCTTCGTAACCTGCATCAATAAGCTTCTTAGCCTTAACTTCTGGAACTGTAATTGTGGTTGAACCGAATGTAAGAGTAACCTTGTTGCCGTCACGTCCAACAACAGAGTTGATGAAGTTCATCTGAGGTGATCCCATGAATCCTGCAACGAAGAGGTTGTTAGGAGCATCATAGAGATTCTGAGGTGTATCAACCTGCTGGATGACACCATCCTTCATAACTACGATACGGGTACCAAGAGTCATAGCCTCTGTCTGGTCATGTGTAACGTAGATGATGGTTGTCTCAAGTCTCTGATGAAGCTTTGAAATCTCAATTCTCATCTGTACACGAAGCTTTGCATCAAGGTTTGAAAGAGGCTCATCCATAAGGAATACCTTAGGATTACGAACGATAGCACGACCCATGGCTACACGCTGACGCTGACCACCTGACAAAGCCTTCGGCTTACGCTCAAGTAAGTGCTCGATATCAAGAATCTTTGCAGCCTCATGAACGAGCTTATCAATTTCAGCCTTGGGAACCTTACGAAGCTTAAGACCGAATGCCATGTTATCGTAAACTGACATATGAGGATACAGAGCGTAGTTCTGGAATACCATTGCGATATCTCTGTCCTTAGGCTCTACGTCGTTCATGAACTTATCGCCAATCCAAAGCTCACCGTTTGAGATTTCCTCAAGACCTGCAATCATACGAAGAGTAGTAGACTTACCACAACCTGAAGGTCCTACGAAGATGATGAATTCCTTATCTTCGATTTCAAGGTTGAAATCCTTAACTGCAACGAATCCGTTAGGATAAACCTTCTGGATGTTTTTAAGTGATAAACTTGCCATTTTTAATCCTCCTGAAAAAACATTTGACATAGCCACTGCGGCTAAAAACATTCAATGTTATTTGTTTATGGGCGTTTCCCCGCCTCACTCGTCAAAGTATACATCAATAATTAGTCAATTACTATGTGTTTTTTTAACAAATCTCTTTACCCATTTTTGTGAATATTGCACTAAAAAGAAATCAAGAACCATTTTTTTGTGCATTTTTGCTTAATATGCTTAATAGTTACTAAGTTAGCAACCACCAGTTCAACTGGTGGTTTATTATTGCCCCTCAAAAGGGGCATTGTTACTGCTCGCCCAGAAGGGCGGTGTCGCAAGCACTGTTACTGGTCCGCTATAAAGCGGTACCTCTTAAGTCTTCTTTTCT
>JAZLIK010000021.1:0-27082 GCA_045617345.1 Lachnospiraceae bacterium
TTTTTCTCCTTTTCCGCTGTATAACAGCTAATTTTATTATCTATATATACAGGGAAAGCACTTTCGCTTCGCCCTGATAATTTTTATCAAGGCGAACGCCTCCGTTTATTCGCTCTTCTTCATGTATGTCACAAAAGAAGAAACAACTGTCCTGCAGAACAGTCTGCAAGAATTCCTTTTTTCCTCGCGTCCTGTGTTTTCACAGGCGCATCACAAGACGGGCTCTTTAATGGAGCTGAACCCGCATAAAAAGAAAAAGTTTATACTTTTATAATACACTAACCCGATAGTTTTTTCAATATCCCCAAAAGTGAAATAACTATGTCAAAACAATGAACACAAAGACTGTTCCGAATAAGGCGGCATATCCGGTTCCACAGATGCACTACGGTACCTTTCCTTTGATGCAGTCTTTCCATTTGACCGCGACGCCGCCGGTTCATACACTTCATAATTAACAAAGCGGTTACATTTTTTTAATTTACAGCCACCGTTTTAATGTATTGCTGAATCTGATGCTTTCATATATTTTCAAATAATCCTGAACTTTCATTTCTTCAATATAATTTCTGGTCCAGTTATGAGTGACTGCAGATTTCGAATTCAAATCGTCCATAGCAATTTTTTTCTTTTTTTCAGCCTCTTCAAGCCTGTCAGCGGCCTTATTGTAGGCGATTGCAGCCGTAATTTCATCATCATATCTGCCTACCGTAAGATCACCGTTCGCATGTATCTTAACAACATACTCCGTTTTTCCGTTCAGCGTCTGCTTTCTGACTCCGTTATATTTGTTTATCACCAGCAGATTTCCATATCTGAAATCGGTATCGTCACCATTTACAAAACAATAATCCCTGTTCTTCACCGCAAAGCTTCTGATTCCGTACCTGTTCAACAAGTTGGTCTGCATACCGTAATCACTGTAAAACAGGTGTCCTCCCCTTTTTTGAATTTTGTGATTTCTATAGAAAAACAAATCATCGACATCAAACTTCAGTATATAATCACGCTCTATATAATAAACAAAATAATTGTCATACAGAAAAATCGGATTTTTTATATACATACCCGTCTTCTTTAAATTAAGAAGCATAACCCATTTGTCAAATTCGATAATTTTTTCAAACAAATCGTAATTTTCAATATCGTAGAGTAATCTTTTAAACCGAGTCCGTTCTGCATCTTCTGAAATACTTAGTAATTCTTTCTGCTGCTCCACGATATCCGCCGTACTCTCCTTATTCTCCGACCGCTCTTTATTTCCGGTCACACTTTCAAGAGTTCTGCGCAGTTCTTCGTTTCCTGCCGTATTCAGCAGATTTTCCAGCTGCTCACCTGAAGGCTCACGTTCAAATAAAATCATAGCGGCGAGTGCATAAGCAGCCCCGGCAGCTTTTTCATTGTCAAAGCTTCCGAGGCTGATATGTCTTTCCTTATATGTAATTGAGGCTCTGAAATACCTTGTACCGTCTTTTCTGACGGCTGAAAATACTCCGCTGATACCCATAAATTCTATAATAGAGCAGCACTGTAAGCCGGGTTATGTAATAGATGATCATCTATCTTGACTGTCCGTTACCGAACAGTTCCTCCGATTCGTTACCAAACCGGAACGCAACCTACCCGAAGGCACGGCGGGCAACCGTATAGCCTTCTGTTTGGTCTTGCTTCGAGTGGGGTTTGCACAGCATTTCCCGTTACCGGAAAACCGGTGGTCTCTTACACCGCCATTCCACCCTTACCGGCCAAAGCCGGCGGTATAATTTCTGTTGCACTTTCCTGGGAGTCACCTCCACCGGATGTTATCCGGCACCCTGCCCTGTGAAGCCCGGACTTTCCTCAGCTGACGCCGCGATCATCCGTGCTGCTCAAAAAACCTCCGTATTTTCATTCATTTACTGTTATCTTCCGTGCTTCAACCGAAACCGTTTCATCGTGAAAGGCCGTTCGATTTCTTTTACGCTACTATTCGCTGTCTGTCAAAGCTCACTTTCATAGTATCGCGTGTTTCGCAACTACTCGCTGCTTCGCGGCTTTCGGCTTGTCTGTACGAAAATAATTATTTAGTCAATCTTTTCACAATACGTCCGAAGCACACTCACAAGTGCCCCTCTGCTTCAGAGTCATTTGCCATTTCACAGTATTTCGCCTGTTTCGCAACTACTCGCTGCTTCATGGTTTTCTACCTGTTTATACAAATAGAATCATTTTACTCATACAGGGAACACACTGCCGCCGATAAACTCACGAACTATCGAGTTGTGAGGAATCTCCTCACTTGAAATTCCAAGAAAATATTCAAGGAATTTAAGCAGACGTTTTGCTTCCTGATATTCCGGTTCATCCGGACCAATACCAAACAGAAGCGGCTCGGCGTACTGTTTCAAAACAGAGAGCTCATATACAAGCGCCGAATTAAACATGCAGTCAGCTTCCTCCTGGAACGGGAAAATATTCTCTTCCTCGCCTCTTCTGACTGAAGGCCACATTGCAATAGTGCCCTTTGCAGATGTTCCTCTCGTTCTGGCATCACGTACCATACGACGAATCAGACGTCCGGTTGTCGTAGGAATTCTGTTATGTTCATCAACATTCAGCTGTGTCAATGCGCTGATATATATCTTAAACTTGCTTTCCGCAGGCAATGAATAGGACAATGCATCATTCAGTCCGTGAATTCCCTCAATAACCAGAACATCGCCCTCCTCAAGCTTCATCGTATTGCCCTTATATTCACGCTTACCGACTTTAAAATTGAATGTCGGCATTTCAACGGTTTTGCCCTGAAGCAGTTCTGTCATATCCCTATTGAAGCCATCTACATCAATCGCCTCGAGACATTCAAAATTGTAATCTCCGTTTTCATCGACCGGAGTATCCTCCCTGTTCTTGAAATAATTGTCAAGAGCAATCGGATGAGGCTTATATCCGAGTGTCTTCAGCTGAATGGAGAGTCTGTGTGAAAAAGATGTCTTTCCGGATGAAGAAGGTCCGGCAATCATGATAAACTTGACACCCTCTCTTCTCTTAATCTGTTCTGCAATATCACCAATTCTCTTCTCCTGAAGAGCCTCCTGTACCAGAATCATCTCACCGATATCACCGGCCGAAATCTGCTCATTAAGTGCTCCCACACAGTCAAAGCCCAGAGCCGCATACCATTCATTCGACTCATGCTGAGTCTTAAACAGCTTCGGCATCTCAACAAACTCAGCTACCTTTTTTGTATTCGAAGGTGCAGGAAGCATGAGAAGGAAACCATCCTGATAAAGCTTTAGGTCAAAATACTTTAATATACCTGTACTTGCCGGCATATAGCCGTAAAAATAATCGAAAAATCCATCGATTTCGTAAATATTGGTCGACGACGCGCGACGAAACTTGAACAGTTTCTCCTTATCATACATCTTTGCATCATGAAAAAGCTTAATTGCATCCGAAGTCTTTATCGAACGTTTCCAAATCGGGATGTCTCTCTGATTTAATGAAACCATCTCTGCTTTTACTTTTCCAAGCAGCTCGTCAGTCAGCTTTTCATCAGCATCATAATCGAAGTAAAACGCCCTTCCGAAAGAATGCTCCACTGTAATTTTTCTGATTCTGTCAGCGCCAACCACTGTACAAAATGCCTTAAGCAGCATAAACACCGCGCCACGCATATAGGTATCCTGACCAATGTTATCCTTTGTGGTCACAAATTCCAGCTTGCAGTCACCGTCAATTGTTTTAAACATTTCCTTCAGAACACCGTTAGAGTAAACATTGATAATGTCATCCTCATATCTGTCCTGAAACTCCTTTGCGATTTCCGCATAGGTTGTTCCTTTTTCGTACTCAAGTGTAACCCCGTTTACAACTACTCTGCAATTTCCCATAGGACCTCCGTTTCCTGAAATCCTGCGTTTCCGCAGTCTTTCACAACATAGCACCTGTAACTGACATTTAACTCTGAACATTGCAATATTCAAGACTCGCAACCGCTTTGCTTGTTGCCCGTTAAAAGCAGTCTGCTTCGCAGCTGTCAGGTACAGAGATTGCACACCCATCTGACAAAAGCCTGTACCCGCTGCCTAAAGGCAGTGGGTTATCTTTCTGCTTTTATATAACCGGATAATGTCAAAAGCAATTGCCTTCAACAATACCAAACAAAACTGTTCAAAACTAAACCATTTACCTTCAACAGCACTAAACAGAACTGTTCACAACCAAAACATTTACCTTCAGCAATATACTGCACAGTCAGCCAAAAGCATTAACTGTGGTATTGTTTCAAAGCATAACCTATTATTTCTTTTTCTTTCAGAAAAAATCTGTGTTTTTCATCAGAACCGGCGTTTCCTGATGATTCAATCCTTTGAATCACACGTAAATTCTTCTCCTTCAGCTGAAGAAGCAGCTCCTTCAGCACAACATTACGCGTTTTCAAAAGGTATTCTCCAAACCTGTCAAAGCATTGTATCCGGATATCATCCTCGGGAAGGCCTTCGGTGTAACTGTCTTTGCAGCAGTCATCTCTTTCCCAGCCGTCTGCATTCTCAGCAATTCCCGCTTTCAATGTTCCTTTACCGGTTTCGTCCGCGTTCTCCGCAGTTCCCGCTTCCAACGTTCCTTTACCGGTTTCGTCTGCGTTCTCAGCAATTCCCGCTTCCAACGTTCCTTTACCGGTTTCGTCCGCGTTCTCAGCAATTCCCGCTTCCAACGTTCCTTTACCGGTTTCGTCCGTGTTCTCCGCATGAACAGCTTTCATGGCATTGTAAAACTTGCCGTCTTCAATACACATGTCCTCAAGAACAATTTTAAAGCCGTGCATACGCAAAAACCTTCTGACAAGATCCGGATCAGACTGCGGCTGAAGAATCAGCTCCTTAAACGACGCTGTAACATTCGGATATTTATCAAGAATCAGCGTTGTCAGCGTACCTCCCATACCGGCCATAATCAATGTATCGGCCTCATACGGTCTCAGCATCTCCAGACCGTCCGACAGTCGTAGTTCAATAAATCCGTCAAGCCCGTAAAGCCTGACGTTTGCCTTTGCATGAGACAACGGGCCTTCACCGACATCCATGGCTATGGCTCTCGGTGAAATACCGGCCTTGACCAGAAAAATATCCGTATGGGCATGATCACACCCGACATCCGCAACAACATTGCCGGGTGTAACCATTGCCGTACTCATGCTCAGTCTCTTCGACAGCTTAATAAAATCTCTGTGTCCGATAAAAAAATCATCCATAATTATTCCAGGAAATCCTTGAGCTTTCTGCTTCTGCTCGGGTGTCTGAGCTTACGAAGCGCCTTAGCCTCAATCTGTCTGATACGCTCACGTGTAACATTAAACTCTTTGCCGACTTCCTCAAGAGTTCTGGCCCTTCCGTCGTCAAGACCAAATCTCAGACGAAGTACCTTCTGCTCACGATCGGTCAGTGTTCCGAGCACCTCGAGAAGCTGCTCCTTCAGGAGAGTATAGGCTGCCGCATCGGCCGGCATCGGCACATTATCATCCTGAATGAAATCTCCAAGATGGCTGTCTTCCTCTTCACCGATAGGTGTTTCAAGTGAAACAGGCTCCTGAGAAATCTTCTGAATCTCGGCAACACGCTCAACAGGCATGCGCATCTCCTTTGCAACCTCTTCCTGGGTTGGTTCACGTCCCAGCTCCTGAAGCAGAGTTCTCTGTGTGCGCATAAGTCGATTGATTGTCTCAACCATGTGCACAGGAATTCTGATAGTTCTCGCCTGATCGGCAATGGCACGGGTAATTGCCTGCCTGATCCACCATGTAGCATATGTTGAAAACTTATAACCCTTACTGTAATCAAACTTCTCAACAGCCTTTATCAGACCAAGGTTGCCTTCCTGAATCAGATCCAGGAACTGCATTCCTCTTCCAACATATCTCTTCGCAATTGAAACGACAAGTCTTAAGTTAGCTTCGGCCAAACGCTTTTTTGCAGCCTCACCTGCAGCAATGCTTTGTCCGACGCTCTCCTTCAGTTTCTCCAGCTGAGCGGTAAGCTCATCCTTTGTCTCCTGATTTTCCGGCTTCCTGATACGCTTTTCAAGATCGGAACATGCCTGCTTGTTCTCAAGTCCAACCTCAATAACCTTTGCCAGCTCTATTTCCTCCTCGGCACTGAGCAGCTGAACCTTACCGATTTCCTTCAGATACATTCTGACAGGATCCTCGATACTTACGCCGTCGGGTACGGACAAATCAATATTTTCAATATCGATTTCTTCCTCATCGTCAGCTACACCGTCCATGTCGTCAAGAATGACGTCATCATCATTCTGCGGTTCACGAAGTACATCTACTCCGTTTGAATCCAGATAATCATAAATATGATTAATCTGATCCTCATTCAGCTCCATGTCTCCGAAAAAATCATTGACTTCCTGATATTCAAGAATATTTTTCTTTTTTCTCGCCTGAATCAGGATTTCTTTAAGTCTTTCAGTAAACTTGATTCTGTTTTCGTCAACTTCGGGCTTATTACCTTTCATCTCATCACGCATTCGCATCCTGTAAAATTCTGCCGTGAAGCGCAGCGAGGTTCTGTTCCTCTTTCATCAGCTCCTGAAGCTTTTTACCGTCTCCGGCCTTCAGAGCATCTTCTATTTGCGCAGATATTCCGGCTTTTTTCACATTTACTGTCAAATCAGCGAACGCTTTTCTCCTTTCGTCAGTACTCATATTATCTTCATCAAGGGTTGTCATCAGTATGTCTGCCACTTTTGCCTGCTCCTGCGGCGTCTCAAATTTGTCTACTATTCTGGCACCTACTGCTGAGCCCATTTCAGCATATTCACTGCAGATATATCTGAATATCTGCTTTTCGCATTCATCGCGAAAATCCTCTTCAGTCACAAATTTCCCTGTTGATTTATATAAATCAGGAAATCTTGCAATCAGACACAGGAACTGATAACGTCCCTTCTCTTCACCCTGCTCCGGCTTCAAAGCCTTCGTAGCGTTCTGCCTCTGTCTGATTGTATCCTGTTCTTCCTTCTTTTTCAGATTGATTCCGATATCGTTCACCTCACGCCTCAGCAGTTCGGGATCGATATTATACTTTTTTGCCGCTGACTCCACGTGATTGTATCTGGCCATCGGATCCTCTATTTTGGCAATCGTCTCAGCAATTGCATGATCGAAACGCGTCTTGTCATCCGGATCCTCGAAATTATGAGCTTTTTCCAGCTGAGCTGCCTCAAAATCAAATCCGCTCACAGCAGCCTCAATCCTTTTTTCATACTCCTCAAGTCCCAATGCCTTTATAAACTCATCGGGGTCCTTATAGGGAGCCATGTTCAGTATTTTAACAGAAAGTCCCGCATTCTTCAATATCGGAATTGCGCGAAGCGCAGCCTTGACCCCCGCCCCATCGCTGTCATAGGTAATCACGCACGTATCCGCATATTTTGCTATCTTCCCCGCCTGCTTTGCGGTAAGCGCGGTTCCGAGAGAAGCCACAGCATTATCCATCCCCGCCTGATGCAGTGCAATGACATCCATATAACCCTCACAAAGCAGAATAAAATTCCTCTTTGTTTTGCGCACAATATTCTGTGCATAAAGATTATTACTCTTTGAAAAAAGCTCAGTTTCCGGAGAATTAAGATATTTTGGTGCATTCTCAGCTTTTCCCATGATTCTTCCGCCGAAAGCAATCACCTTATTGGTACTGTCCATAATAGGAAACATCACTCTGTTCCAGAATTTATCGTAAGCTCCCTTCTCAGTAATCGTAAAAAGACCGCTTACCTTTAATATATCGTCCGAAAAACCTTTTTCCTTTAGATATTTATACAGACCATCAGAATATTTTCCGGCGAACCCAAGACCAAACCTTTTTATTGTATCATCCGAAAGTCCCCTGTTTCTGAGATATTCGTATGCCGGGCGTCCTTCCTCGGTTCTTAGCTTAAAAAAGAAATACGTCGCCGCCTCTTTGTTTATTTCGTTTAAACTCTGAAGAAGCCTTGCCCGCCGCCTGTCATGCTCACTCATTTCAGGCTCCGGAAGGGCAATGTTTGCACGCTCCGCAAGCATCTGTACCGACTGAATGAAGTTAATGTTTTCGATTTTACCGATAAAACTAAAAACATCTCCCACTTCTCCGCATCCAAAGCATTTAAAAATCTGCATGCTTTTATTTACATGAAACGAAGGAGTCTTTTCACCATGAAACGGACACAGTCCCTTGTAGCTGTTCCCCGCTCCCTTGAGTGAAACATAATGCCCGACCACATCAACAATGTCATTGGCATTTCTGACCTCTTCCATTATTTCTTTACTGTAATTCGGCATTGTGTTCCTCCCTCCCGATGTAGTTCCGAACCACATTTACTTTCCCAATAGCAATATTAAGTCCACGGAAATATGTCCGGCAATAACAGTAAGCTGTCACAGTGATAATCCCCATTATTATTCACGTCCGAACAAAACTTACTCATAAACCTGCCCGCAATCCTGTCTTGCCCGCTCAGTATACCTGCCATCCGCTCGGTATACCTGCCATCAGCTCGGTATACCTGCCATCCGCTCAGTATACCTGCCATCCGCTCGGAATCATAAGTTCATTGAACTTTGTTACCGCATAACGGTCCGTCATTCCGGCAATATAATCACATACCGCACGCGAATCTCCTTCCTTCGCATATCTGTGATCCCATGGTATGGCTTCCATATGCTTCATGTAGTAATGATACATATCCTCAAGCATCTTCTCAGCCTTTTGCTCCTGATTCTTTGCCTTGGGATTTGTATAAACGCTTTCAAACATAAATTCACGAAGCTTCTTCATGGTACTGCTTATCCGGTCTGACATAACAATATCATTAATGCCCTCGCTTTCGGTGATAATATCATGAATAATCGTATTCAGTCTCTCACTCAGTGAATGTCCCAAAATACCCGTATATTCATCCGGGATATCCCTTTCCGCGATAATATGACCTCTGATGGCATCGTCTATGTCGTGATTAACATATGCAATTTTGTCCGCAAACCTGACTATTTTCCCTTCAAGCGTATGAGGCGTTCCTTCTGTCTGGTGATTCATGATTCCGTCCTTGACCTCCCAGGACAGATTCATGGTCTTGCCATTTTTAACCTCAAGCTTCTCAACTACGCGTATGCTCTGAAGATGATGTTCAAAGCCACCTTCACACACACGGTTCAGAGCGCGTTCTCCCGCATGACCGAAAGGCGTGTGTCCCAGGTCGTGTCCAAGTGCAATTGCTTCAGTTAAATCTTCATTTAACTTTAGGGCTTTTGCCACTGTTCTCGCTATTTGTGACACTTCAAGAGTATGCGTCATTCGTGTTCTGTAGTGGTCACCCTGAGGAGTCAGAAATACCTGCGTTTTTCCGTTTAACCGTCTGAAAGCCTTTGAATGAATGATTCTGTCCCTGTCACGTTCAAAGCAGGTTCTGATATCGCACTGCTCCTCATGTATGGTACGTCCTCTGGACATATCGCTGAACGAAGCATACGGGCTCAGATATTCATGTTCTCTGCGCTCCTGAAGCTCTCTGACAGAAACACCCATTCAGGCTCCTTTCCTCCGGCTTCTGCCGGAAATCATATATTTTTGTCAGGCATTCCTTTTTTACTTTATAGGACGCAGTTTCCCATAAAGTGAAAAATCGCATCCGCAATAGTTTTGCCTGTAAAGACCGTATATTTCGGACAGCTCCACAGACCGTTTATACCCGTTATTCTTTTTGAAATCAGACGTCAGGTACTTCACTCCGTATTTTTCCCCGATTTCAATCCCGATTCTGTTCAACATCTGTGAATTCTTGAGCGGGCTGATGGTAAGTGTGGTTGTAAAATAATCAAAACCCTTCTCTGCGGCAAGTCCTGCCGTTTTCTCGAGTCTGAGGGCGTAACACGCGAAGCACCTCGCCCCGCCTTCAGGCACATTTTCGAGCCCCCGGGACATTTCAAGAAACAATTCGGGTTCATAAGCGCCTTCAAGAAACACAGCTTTATGCTCCATGGGCATTTCGTCTATCAGTCTCTTCAGTTCAGCCGACCTGTGCTCATACTCATCCCTGTCGGTAATATTGGGATTGTAATAAAAAGCCGAAATATCACAATACCTGCTCAGATACTCCATACAATAGCTGCTGCAGGGCGCACAGCAGCAGTGAAGCAGGACTCTCGGAACCAGTCCCGCCTTCTGCCACGAAGCAATCTCTTTTTCAAGTTCTCTCTGATAATTAATTTTGACTTCCATCACTTCAGTATATCTTCAAGTTCCTTAAAAAGGACCTCCATCTGTTCATCCGTGCCGATGGTAATCCTCAGGAAATTATTGATTCTCGGCTTGTTAAAGAAACGAACAAAAATCTTTCTTTCCTTCAGCTTCGTAAATATCTCTTCGGCACCGACGCGCTCATGCGAAACAAAAAGGAAATTCGTCGACGAATCAAGCACTCTAAAGCCCAGCTCCTTCAAACGTGCGGCACTTCTGTCTCTGGTTGCCACAACCTTTGCAACGGTTTTCTTAAAATAATCATCGTCTTTAACAGCTTCAACACCGGCTACAATCGAAGTGATATTCATCGTATAAGAATTAATTGAGAATTTAACATCGTTCATGGCATCAATAATCTTCTTTGATGTGAAGCAGAAGCCAATTCTGACACCGGCCATCGATCTCGACTTGGAAAAGGTTCTGACAACCACAAGATTGTCATATTTATCCAGAAGAGGAAGCACCGACGTTCCCCCGAAATCCACATAGGCCTCATCCACAACGACTACGCTGTCCGGATTATTCTTAATAATAAACTCCACGTCATCAAACGGCATGGCAACCGATGTGGGAGCATTCGGATTTGCAATTACAATTCCGCCGTTTTCCTGCAGATAATCCTCTTTTCTGACTCTGAAATCCACATCGAGCGGCAGCATTTTAAACGGTATTCCGTACAAATCCGCCCACACATCATAAAAAGAATATGTGATATCCGGAAAAAGAACCGGCTTTTTTGAATTAAAGCAGGTCAGAAAAATAGTAGCTATAACATCATCCGAACCAACTCCGACAAACGTATTTTCAAAAGGTCTTCCGTAATACTCGGCAAGTGCACGTCCAAGCTCACCCGCATCCGTGGGCGGATAAAGTCTGCATTTATCCGAAGACATGGCCGAAAGAGCCTCAACTGCCTTCGGAGTGGCAGGATAAGGATTCTCATTTGTATTCAGCTTAATAATATTTTTATCCCGGGGCTGTTCGCCGGGCACATAAGGCGCTACTTTGCGCAGATTCTCTTCAAAACCCATAATAATTCCTCACTATTTGTACTGCTCTGCCAAAGCCTTGAAGCCGGGCAGAGATCTCTTGATCATGTCATAGTCAACGCAGTAAGCAATACGAACATAACCGGCACAGCCGAAGGTTGAACCGGGCACAATCAGAAGATGATGCTCCTTGGCCTTTGCAACAAATGCCTTGTCATCGGGTTCAAGCGCCTTAACAAATAAATAGAATGCACCCTCGGGCTTTACACATTCGTAACCGTATTCGGTAAGTGAATTATAAAGAAGCTCTCTGTTTCTGTTGTATATCTCAATATCAACACTGCAGTCAAGACACTTTGCAACGGCAAGCTGCATAAGTGAAGGCGCATTTACAAAGCCAAGGATTCTTGTAGCCACACCGGCTGCGGCAAACACATTCTCATAATCGTCCATCTCACTCGGAATAACGAGATATCCGATACGGTCGCCGGGAAGCGAAAGTGACTTACTGAAGGAATAACCAACTACCGTATTCTTGTAATACTTTGTCAGGTAAGGCACTTCAACGCCGTCAAATGCCAGCTCTCTGTACGGCTCGTCAGCCAGCAGAACTATAGGTGCGCCAAATTCTGTCTGCTTCTTCTCCATGACAGCCGCAATCTTCTTTATGGTTTCCTCTGAGTATACAACGCCCGTAGGGTTGTTGGGTGAATTAACAATTACAATTCGTGTTTTAGCGGTAATCTTGCTTTCGAACTCGTCGAGTTTCGGCTGAAAGCTCGATGTATCCGGAGAAATCTCAACTATCTTTGCATCGAAATTGCTTGCATAGCTGCGGTATTCGCCAAAATAAGGTGCAAATACGATAACCTCATCTCCGGGGTTCAACAGTGACTTCATGATAACATTCATACCGCCCGCGGCGCCGACTGTCATAACTATATTCTGAACGCCGAAATTCGTGCCGAAACGCTTATTCAGATTCTCGGCTACAGCTGCTCTGGCCTCCTCATAGCCCGGGTTAAGCATGTATCCGTGGACATATGTGGGTACATAACTGTCAAGTACATTCTTTACAGCCTCTGCAATCTCCTTCGGAGGCTCTACTGAAGGGTTTCCGAGACTGAAATCATACACATTCTCGGCACCGTACTTTGCTGCCATATTACGTCCCTCTTCAAACATAGCTCTGATAGCTGAGCCGTTCTTTACCATATTTTCCATCTTTGCTGAAATCATGCTGTCACTCTTCCTTTCGTTTATCTTTTATTCATTGCAGGAGATTTACCTGCTGCCGTTTCTGTTGCACCGAGCCTTCAAAAAAATACTGCGTTCTGTTATCCGCATGTCAAGCGGCACATGACATGTTTTTTGACATCTGTTCCTGCTATTGACATGCTTCTGCAAAAAACTCTGCCTGCAATTTATCATTATACCACCTTTACCGTCAATTTTGCAAGACTCTTCGAACTTTTCCTTTCCTTTGCTACCGGTTTGTTCGAGAATTTTCAAATTAAATGCAACAAAGTGTTGCATTAACCCTGACTGAAAAAGTGTTGCAGTTACTTTGACGGAAAAATAGGCAAAAAAATAAGCCATATCCTTTTGGGATATGACTTATTAGGTTAATTGTTAATATTACCGATCAGGGAATTTGTATCCTTCGAGCAGTATATTCTCCTGAAATTTTTGTGATTAATTGGCAAAGATTGTTATTCAGTTTCTTGCTGCAGTTAAAAGTATTTCATCAACGGCCGAAGAAATATCATAATGTAACTGTTCTTCAGGATAATCCTCTAAAGCGCTCATAAACCCAGTTTTACCAATGATAACAGGAATTTCAGCAGAAGTTATCCCACGTCGCTTCATTTCGTTATACACCTTTGTCAAATAACATTTTTTTCTCTCTTCAGAAATAAACATGGTAATCACCTCCTAAACTGAACGATATGATGTCTTTTTAATACAACTCAACGATTCCAAAGTGTGAAAAACAATTTGCTGAGGATAATTCATATTTAAAATATTTTCTATAGAATTCAGCATCAAACCATAAGGTTACTACAGCAGGACGACTCGTTCTAACTCTAGCTTTTCGATTAGCCCAATTAACAGCTATTTTATAATCATCTGTTGTATAAAACCCTTTACCAAAGTCTGTTTTATCACTGCACTTGTCTAAATCATTGCCACAACCACAAATCATTTTGGCACTTTCGACATCGGTTCCGTGATATAAAACCCTTAATGCCATAATCTTTCTCCTTTTCCGCTGTATAACAGCTAAATAAAATATCTATATATACAGGGAAATCACTTTCGCTTCGCCCTGATTGTTTTCATCAAGGCGAACGCCTCCGTTTATTCGTTCTTCTTAAGAACTCTGTCCTTCCTTCCATCGGGAACCTACTGCTCCGGCTCCTTCTCAAGAAGTCTGTCCATCAGGCGATAGCCCTCGGGAATAAACAGCCCGCGTGCTGCTGCAGTTTTCTCATTATATTTATCAATGCGGCGTCCCTCACGGGTGCTGTCGTAAATCATAAACGGAACAGGGTTCGACGTATGCGTTCTGCAGCAGATAGGTGTAGGATGATCGGGAAGAATCATCATTCTGTACGGCTCACCCCATGCCTCCATCTGTTCACGGATAATCTTTATAACGCGGCTGTCAAGGTACTCAATCGACTGGATTTTACGTTCGATACTTCCCTGATGACCCATTTCATCGGGTGCTTCGACATGAACATATACGAAATCATAGCCTTCCTTCAGAAGACGAACAGCGGCATTAGCCTTTCCTTCATAATTTGTATGAAGCGTTCCGTCCGCTCCGGGTACAATCTCAACATGCATTCCTGCTCCGACTGCGATTCCTTTCAGAAGATCGACTGCCGAAATCATGGCGCCCTTAAGACCTGTCTTGCTTTCAAAAGAGCTGAGTGCCGGCTTGGTACCTGCGCCCCAGAACCACATGGAATTGGCCTTGTTTAAGCCCTTCTTTGCACGTTCGATGTTAAGCGGATGATTGTTAAGGACGTCGTAGCTTTTTTTCATCATCTCACGTAAAAGGGGCTCCTCAGGAAGATACTCTCCGATAACCTTTCCGGGAATATCATGCGGCTGTGCCAGATTCACTACATGACCGCCGTCCCATATCAGACAGTGTCTGTAGCTGGTACCGAGATAAAGCGAGAACGGAGGCTTTACAACCTCTTTCTTCACTGCTTCAAGGAGTACCGCACAGTCCTCTGTGGAAATCTCACTTGAACTGTGGTCAATAATTGTTTTCTGCTCATAAGGGAGATCGTCACCTGTCAGCGTAACAAAATTGCATCTTACAGCAATATCTGTGTCCTTCATCGGAACTCCGATTGACAAAGCCTCAAGAGGAGACCTTCCGGAATAATACTTTTTAGGATAATACCCGAGAACTGCCAGATTTGCGGTATCGCTTCCGGGCTTCATGCCCTCGGGAATATTTGCGGACATACCCATTTCAGAACGTCCCGCCAGGTCATCCATTGTCGGTGTTTCCGCTACTTCAAGCGGTGTGCAGCCGTTCAGCGCATCAAGCGGCTCATCAGCCATTCCGTCACCCAAAACAACTATATATTTCATTTCCGTCACTCTTTCTAAAAATAAATGTAAATCATATCTTCATTCCTGTCATCACGATAACCTGCATACGGGCTACTAATCATCACACAGCCAAATGTCAACGAATGTGCCACTGATTCTGTGTCGCGTTTTATAAATGTTTTTAACCGAACGGTGAATAGTAACGTTACTAATCACCGCACAGCCAAATGTCAACGAATGTGCCACTGATTTTGCGGCGTGCTTTATAAATGTTTTTGGCCGGACAATGAATAGTAACACCTGCATTTACGCATCGGGCTCACAGTACCTGAAATAATACCCTCTGTCAGAATTTGCCCTTCGGCTTAAAAAGCATCTTCCGTTTCAGGTATCAGAAATCACATCTGATTCTGTTGATAACAGCGATATCGGCTTTCTTTGATTCAAACTCACTGTCGCTCATAGAAGGGGTAACGAATGCAAACTCACCGTCAACAACTGTTTCAACTTTCTCTGCAATACCAAACAGCTTTTCAGCCTTCTCTGCATCTGCAGCAGCGACACGGACAAAATACGATGACTTCATGTCGTCCTTCGAAGCAAGTTCATACTTATCCTCGCTCCAAAGTGTCTCAATCGTGGTCCCGGTATTTTTACAGGCTGCAACGACATCGGCAACCACAGCGCTTGCGGTAGGAAGCTTTCCTGCACCGCTGCCGTAGAACATCAGATCACCGACTGCATTTCCTTTAACGGTTACCGCATTGAAAACGCCGTCAACATGGAAAAGCTGACAGTTGCTTCTGATCATAAACGGTGCAACCATAGCTACCATTCTGTCTCCTGTCTTTCTGATCAGACTGAACAGCTTAATATTTGCCTTCATGGCCTTTGCATATGCGATATCAACCGCAGTAATACCTGTAATGCCTTCTGTATATATGCTGTCACAGTCAACCTGTTTACGGTTAATCAGCGAAGCAAGAATTGATGTCTTTCTGGCTGCATCGATGCCCTCAATGTCAGCAGCGGGATTGCGCTCTGCAAATCCGTTTGCCTGAGCCTCCTTCAAAGCATCATCGAATTCAAGATTGTCATCTCTCATTCTGGTCAGTATGTAGTTTGTGGTACCATTGATGATACTCTTTACCTCAAGAACATCATCTGCGGTAAGCGATGTATTGATAGGTCTGATAATGGGAATTCCTCCGCCAACGCTTGCCTCGAAGAAATAGTTTGTCCCGTTCTCCTTCGCAAGTCTGAGAAGCTCCGCACCATGAGCCGATACCAGCTCCTTGTTTGATGTGCAGACAGCCTTACCCTTCAGAATAGCTCTCTTTGAGTAGTCATAAGCCGGATTGCATCCACCCATAACCTCTACTACAACATCAACTTCAGGGTCGTTCTCGATTATTGAAAAATCATGAACCAGAACCTTCTCGACAGGATTCCCGGGGAATTCCCTCAAATCGAGAACATACTTTACTTCAACAGGACAGCCGACATACTCCGCTATCCTTCCACTGTTCATGTTAATCACGTCAAAAACACCCGAACCAACTGTTCCAAAACCACAAATTGCTACTTTCATAAATCTGCTCGTCATTCATTATATCTGAATGACGCCTCCTGTATTAATATTTCGTTACTGCTTCACAGTCATCTCAAAAAACCTCGTAGGCCCGTCAATCTCGCAGTCGTACGATGTGTCGTCCGTTCCTTTTCAATCAAAAGTCCACATCGATTGTCCGGCTCCGGTCCCTTTCAATCAAAACCCTCATCGATTGTCCGGCTCCGGTCCTTTTCAATCAAAAGTCCACATCGATTGTCCGACTCCGTAATTTACTCACGGCCGAGAATCTTCAGTGAATTGACACCCTTTATACCGTTGATGGCCGCTATGATGTCATTTACTTCCTTGGTATCCGGTCTCATCTCCATGCCCAAAGTAATCGAAGCGATACCACCGATGGGAATGGACTGATGAATTGTCAGAATGTTAGCCCTGCACTTTGCTATCTCATTCAGTACATTTGATAAAAGACCTGTCTCATCATCCAGCTGAATCATCAGATTTATAGTCTTTCCTCTGCTGTTCTCGTGGAAAGGGAATATATCATCCTTGTATTTATAAAATGAACTTCTGCTGATTCCAAGCTGCTCAGTCGCATCCTGAACAGTGTCTGCCTTGCCCGAATCAATCAGCCTCTTGGCCTCGATAACCTTCAAAAGAACCTCGGGAACAGCCTTCTCCCTGACGAGATAATACTTGTCCTTTTCTGTCATATAACCACCATATGTTTCCGTGAAAAATACATTTGTCCGTGTTACGTGGAGTATCTTATCACAGGAAATCCAAAAAAGCAACAACTATTTTATTTTTTTATCTTCTTAACAGCCTCGACGGCCGCATCAATCTGATTATCGTGTTCTCTGAGTAAAATAGCCGTTCTCTTCAGATCAGGATCAAGTTCAACCATAATATCCGGCTCAATACCTTCACCATGGATACAGATACCGTTCGGAAGAAGATATCTAAAAACGGTAATCTTCAGACCGGACTTATCAACATTAATGGGATATAGCTGCTGGACTATGCCCTTACCGAAGGATTTCTCTCCGATAAGCTCTGCTCTGCCGAGGCACTGCATGGCTCCTGCAAATATTTCAGATGCGCTTGCCGAGTTTCCGTTCTGCAGAATAATCACAGGGATATCATATTTCGCTGATTTCTCGCTGTAATAATCCTCTCTGGCTCCCGTCTTGTCCTCAACCGTCATAAGAAGTTCACCCTCATCAATAAACAGTTCAAGGCATGACAGGGCTTCATCGACAAGTCCTCCCGGATTGTCACGCATATCGATAACAAGTCTCTCTGCCCCCTGTGCAATAAGCTTGTCAATTTCAGTCTCCATCTGGGATGCCGTATTCTCCATGAATTCCATCATGGTGATATATCCGATATTATCGCCAAGCATCTTCGACATGACATTTTCAATTGTAATCGTCTGACGCACAATTGTCATTTTTATTATCTCATCACCGCGCATCACCTCAATGTCAACAGATGTGCCTTCCTCACCCTTGACCTTGGCCACAACATAATCAACCACATAATCGGCAACATTTTCACCGTCTACCGAATAAAGAATGTCTCCCGGTTTCATGCCTGCTTTTTCGGCCGGACTGTTTCTGAACGGCTGAATAACCGTTATCGCACCTGTAGTCATATTCTGCGACATCAGAACGCCGATTCCCGCATAAGTGCTACTCATGCTTTCAAGGAACACACTGTATTCCTCAGAATTGAAATAATCGGAATACGGATCTCCCAGACCCTTTACAAGTCCGTCGAGTATTCCGTCGTAGATTGCATCCTCGTCAACAATTCCGTTAAGATAATAATACTTAATCATCGTCATAATGTAGTTGTACTTTTTGACGAATATGGCTTCTTTTTCGGGATCTGCATCCGGAAGCCCCGTACCTACCACAAGCTCCGAAGAACCCGTTGTCTGTGAAGTATCCTTGTCGTTTTCCTTGGGAAGCTGCGAGGATACCTGTGAAGAACTGTTGTCCTTCTCCGCCTCCTTATCTCTGGCCGTAATCAAATATATGGTGGTCGCCAGAATTGCTATCAGAAGCATTGTTGCCACGCCGGCCATAAAGCCCGTCAAAAATTTCCTGTCTTTTTCCATTGCATTAATCCGGCACCGGAAAACATCCGTTGCCGCCTCCTTACCTTCTTGTTACTTCTGTACATAATGTCAGTCGTTTTACCGCTGTAAACTGTGTTACACACAGCACACCGGCATCTGTGTTTCTTATTGCGTTGCTCATAACTGTGTTTCTATAACGGTATTTCTATAACTGTATTTCTATAACTGTGTTTCTATAACTGTGTTTCTATAACTGTATTTTCATACGTATGTTGCTCATATCTGTGTTTCTATATCTGCGCTTAATGTCTGTGTTCCCCCACCATGAAATGCATTTTAGAGGTCACACTGTTCACACTCTGTCTGTAACTCGTTCATAAGCTCTGCCTACTCCAGATGTCCGATATACGGGTCCGGATCGACATTGGTCCCGTTTACGCTTACCGAAAAATGAAGATGAGGTGACGTAGACACACCCGTTGAGCCGACCAGTGCTATTGTCTGACCCTGCTTAACATACTGTCCGTCCTCCACCAGAATCTTTGAGCAGTGACAGTACGTCGTCTTAAAGCCCGGCTGATGCTCAATCTTCACATAATTTCCGGCTGATGAAGTATATCCTACAGAAACCGTTCCGGCCAGGACGGCCACCATGGGTGCTCCGAACTCTCCGCCTATATCCCAGCCCTGATGGTATGTGGATGCACCGGCGATAGGCGCTTTTCTCGGTCCAAACTTCGAATAGGTTCTGTGATCGCCCGGCAGGGGCCATATCATTTTATAAACATTTGTCTCATCCGTCAAAACCACATCGTTGATGGCATCAGCATCATATCCCTTTGTCGATGCCGGCTTGGAATTATTACCGGCGGCACGGGCACGTTCAGCCTCGAGACGCTTTGCTTCTTCTTCCCTGCGGATACGCTCCTCTTCTTCCTTGCGCTTACGCTCCTCCTCCGCAATACGTTTCTCCTCGTCCTCGATTATCTGCGAGATTGATTTTTCCTGCTTACTTATCTCATCGATATAAACAAACAGGTATTCATCCTCGAGACCAATCTCCTCGCATAGCCTGTCAATTTCCGCAGCCTTAATGGCAGCCATTTCTTCAATGGTCCCCTGTTCAGTCACCGCCGCTTCCTTTAATGCATTCAGCTCCTCAAGTGAAACCTCAACATACGCCTCATGCTCTTCCACATTCTGCTTGGCTTCTTTATACTTATTTAAAAGATTGTTGTCATATTCCGTGATACTGTTTGCATACTCCATCTGATTCAGCAAATCCGCTATGCTTGTGGAGCTCAGCATGATATCGGCAATATCCGTCTCGCCATGCTCATAAATGTAAGCCACGCGACGCTTCATGATATCATACTGCTCTTCCTCACGCACTTTAGCCTCAGCCAGCTCCTGTCTGGTTTTTTGAAGCTCATCTTCTGCCGTCTTTATCTGACCGTCCAGCTCAAATATCTTCAAAGCTACATCATTCATCTGAAGGTCGAGCTCTTCTATATAAGATTCAATGTCTGATTTTCTTTCACGAAGTTCATTCAGCTGCTTCTCCGTCTCGGCCTTCTTCGCCTCATATTCGGCCTTCAGGTCCTTTGCAGCCTTCAGCTTTTCCTCATAAGCCTTTTTCGGGTCGGTCTGATCCGCAAAAGCATTGTCACCGATGCCCGAAGTCAGTAAAAAAACAGTCACCAGGCAAAGCAGGCATGCCATAAACCGCCTGAATTTTGTATGACGCATCCCGAAACCTCCCTCTTATTATCAGGTAATAATTTAGTACAAACTGTTACTGTTCACAGTCTGTGATAATGAACTCGAGACTGAAGCTGCTTCAAGACTTGCTGGCAATTCATCCGAGCGAAACAGTTACAACAAACGATTCAGTTCCGATTCACAGCACAAAAAAAAATGCATTTTCGTAAGTATACACACATATCCTGTAAATTCATAATTGACTGTAACGAAAAACATCAGTCAACTTCTATATTTTCAATCCCGATTCACAGCCTGCAAAAAGAATCATCAGTCAACTTCTATATTTTCAATCCCGATTCACAGCCTGCAAAAAGAAGTATCAGTCAACTTCTATATTTTCAGTCCCGATTCACAGCCTGTAAAAAGAAGTATCAGTCAACTTCTATATTTTCAGTCCCGATTCACAGCCTGCAAAAAGAAGTATCAGTCAACTTCTATATTCTTCAGCTGACGTCCGAGTGTGGACGAGCTGCCCAAAAAGCCGATTCCGACACCGATTACAAGCGATGCCGGTATCAGAACCTTCATTTCCTGCGCGCCGGTCAGGAAACTTGTCAGAGTAAACAGACTCGGAAACTTGTCCATAATCAGACCGATTACCTTGTCATAGCACAGCCCCAGGATTACAAGCGGTATTGCCGCGCCAATCAGGCCGATCAGGATTCCCTCGACTATATAAGGTGTCCTGATAAAGTGGTCCGTAGCTCCGATCAGCTTCATGATGGATATTTCTTTTTTTCGTACCGACACACCGGTCGATATGGTGATGCTTATCAGGAAAATGGCTACGCCCAGCAGAATCATTACAATGACAACACCGACCACGGTGATAATTCGGTTTACCGACACCAGGCTTTCCGCCACTTCCTTTTTATCATTTACGGTTCTGACGCCGTCGAGCGACCTGATATATGAAGCCAGTACATCCTGCATGGATACATCGTTCAGATATACGGTCAACGACTCAGAATGCTCCAGCGGATTATCATTGCCAAAGGTAGCCACCAGCTCGGGACTGAGCTTAGCCTTGTAATCCTCCCACGCCTGTTCGGCGGAAATATATTCTATACTGCTTACTTCCGCACGCTTTGCAACATCATTCGCAATCTCTTCGATTCTTGAATTTTCTGTATAATTATCAAAGAAAACGGTAATGCCGACCTTCGTCTCAGCCTCCCGCAATATATTTCTGAAATTGGAAAGGACAAAATAAAAAATGCCGAACAGGAACAAACATGCCGCCATCGTAGCTATCGAAGCGAGCGAAAACATCCTGTTCCTGTGAATATTTTTAAGTCCCTGTCCTATTCCGTAGAAAAAGGAATTAATTCTGCGCATGTGAATATCCGCCCTTCTCGTAATCGCTAGTCAGCACACCTTTGTTCAGATGAACCACTCTCTTCTGCATCATGTCGACAATTTCTTTGCTGTGAGTAACCACAATAACAGTGGTTCCGCGCCTGTTTACGTCCTCAAGGAGTCTCATAATCTCCCATGAATTTTTCGGGTCCAGATTACCTGTGGGCTCGTCTGCCAGAAGTATCGTTGGATTGTTCACAAGTGCTCTCGCCATGGCAACCCTCTGCTGTTCTCCGCCTGACAGCTCCTCAGGGAAAGAATTGATTCTGTCTGAGAGACCCATTACCGAGATAATATTCGGGACATCCCTCTTTATCTTCGCAATCGGTGTTTCCACGACTCTCTGCGCAAAAGCTACATTTTCATATACCGTTCTGTCATTCAGGAGTCTGAAGTCCTGGAACACGGTACCGATGTTTCTCCTGTGCTTTGCAATCGCGCCGTGATGCAGATGCGAAACGTCGCGTCCTGCCACATAAATCTTGCCCGAGGTCGGTGCTATCTCCTTCAAAAGCAGCTTTATCAGAGTCGACTTGCCTGAGCCGCTGCTTCCAACTATAAATACAAACTCACCCTTATGAACCTCCAAACTCACATTTTTCAGTGCGTGAAGCCCATCAGGGTAGTCTTTGCATACATTTTCAAGTTTTATGACGGGCGTCTCATAGTCCGCCGTCAACGTTTTTTCTATATCAATTCGTGCCATATAAATCTCCGTACATGTCGTACATATGTCATTTCTGTTCGTCGTTTGATGATACCGGTATCACATACGCAAACGGTTTCGGTGTATATCCGGTATTGCTTCTCGACGAATGCCGATAACGGTATTTCATTTTACGGTTGGTTTCGGTGTGTGTCCGGTATTGTTTTTCATCGATTGCCGATACCGGTATTTCATTTACAGTTGGTTCAGGTGTGTGCCCGGTATTGCTTCTCGTCGATTGCCGATAACGGTATTTCATTTACGGTTGGTTCAGGTGTGTGTCCGGTATTGCTTCTCGTAGATTGCCGATAACGGTATTTCATTTTGCGGTTGGTTCAGGTGTATATCCGGTATTGCTTCTCGTCGATTGCCGATAACGGTATTTCATTTTCGGTTGGTTTCGGTTTGTGTCCGGTATTGTTTTTCGTCGATTACCGATACCGGTATTTCATTTACAGTTGGTTCAGGTGTGTGTCCGGTATTGCTTCTCGTCGATTGCCGATACCGGTATTTCATTTTGGGGTTGGTTCAGGTGTGTATCCGGTATCAGCTTTCAATATCTGCCCCTAACACATTCATAAGTTACGAAAAAAAACTTCAGTCCTGCGTTCATTCTCACACGGCTTCGAATAGCAATTTCTTCACACTTTACCCTGAATCAGAAATCAGATTTCTCCATAAAATCCATATATTTAACAACCATCAGAGCCATCTTGAAAGTAATGGCATCTTCAAAGATTCTTAAATCAAGATTTGTCATTTTTTGAATCTTGTCAAGACGGTACACAAGCGTATTTCTGTGGATATAGAGCTGTCTCGATGTCTCCGAAACATTCAGATTGTTCTCAAAGAATTTATTGATGGTGGTAATAGTCTCCTCGTCAAAATCATCCGGCGACTGGCCGTCAAAAATCTCCTTGATAAACATCTTGCATAAGGGCATGGGAAGCTGATAAATCAGACGACCGATACCAAGATTACCGTAAGCAATTACATTACGCTCAGCATAGAAAATACGTCCTACGTCAAGTGCCATCTTGGCTTCCTTGTAAGAACGCGACACATCCTTGATTTCGTTAACAATTGTGCCATATGCCACGCGAACCTTCGACATTGCCTCCGTATTAAGCATATCAAGCACAACCTTCGCCACCTTTTCCATATCTTCATATGTATCGGTAGACTTCAGCTCTTTTACAATGATAATGTTCTTCTCATCCACTGCGGTAATAAAATCCTTCGACTTTGTGCCCGAGAACATGGTTCTGACAGTTTCCAGCGCCACTGTATCCTTCTCAATACTCGTCTCCACAATAAACACAAGTCTTCTTGCATCAGCCTCGATGTGAAGCTTCTTTGCTCTGTTGTAAATATCAACAAGCAGCAGATTGTCCAAAAGCAGGTTCTTTACAAAATTGTCCTTGTCGTAACGCTCCTTGTATGCAACAATCAGGCTCTGAAGCTGGAAAGTCACCATTTTGCCAATCATATACACATCATCGGAATCGCCCTTAATTACAAGCACATATTCAAGCTGCTGCTCATCAAACACCTTAAAAAACTGATACCCCGATAAGCTCTGGCTCTCTGCCGGTGAGCTGACAAAAGCAAGTGCAGCCCCCTCATACTCATCCGCATTCTGGATAGTATATGCCAGCGTCTTTCCCTCTGTATCCATCACGCAAATATCCGCTCTGGTGATGGCCTTAATACCTTCGATTGTGTTCTGAAGAACCTGATTAGAAATCATATGTACACCCCTTGTAAATAGATTTTCAGTGTGCCCAAACCAATGACAGTTAAACTATTCAATCTCATCCTATAAATGGGCATAATAATACATATGTATTTTAACACTTATTCTGTGGAATGTAAAACTATTTCTGAAAAGATGCAAGGGCAGTCTGCAATAGTGGTTATTTAACGGTGACTATTCAAATTAAGTGTAACAATGTGTTGCATTAATCCTGACGGTATTTTTGTCATTAATATAGCAAAAATAAAAAGCCATACCCACCAATGGATATGACTTATTCGTTTAAATGCTAATGCTTACAATTAAGGACAATTTATTTCCTCGGGAAGCATATTCTTCTTATGCTTTTCAACAGCAATGTCGAGAAGCTTAGCCGCTCTTAATTATTTATTTCACTTAACAATTTATAAGTTCCTTTTTCCTTTATTTGTTGTAACCATTTCAAGCTGCTGATTCAACATGGCAATCTCCTCATCCTTCTTGGCAATTAACTCATCCATTTTGGCAAGTTGTTCATCCTGCTTGGCAATTAACTCATCCATTTTGGCAATTAACTCATCTTTCTCAGCAGTTTTTTCTTTGATATAGTCTTCCATTATTTGGCACATAGAAAATTTCCCTCCTTCTGTGTTCTTATGATGATTCACCCGTGACGTGATAGCATGGAATTTGGTACTTTTTACTTCTGTAGACATAAATAATGAAAAATATCCAATGTACTATATTACTGCTTAACTTCTCCCAAGTTATATTTTGCGTTGTTTTCTGTGGCCATTTTAAGCTGTTGTTTCAACATGGCAATTACCTCATCTTTGTTAGCAAGTTGTTCATCCTTGTTAGCAAGTTGTTCGACCTGATCTGCAATAATTGCATCCTTTTCAGCAGTTTTCTCTTTGATGTAATCTTCCATTATTTGGCACATAGAATATCGCCCTCCCTCTGTGTTCTTAAGATGTTTCATCCGTGACGTGATAGCAGGGAATTTGGTACTTTTTACTTCTGTAGACATAAAAAATGACATATACTCAGCCAATTCAGTACCGTCATCCACAGCCGTATTAACAAATATTTCATGCATTCCGTCATCAACAGTATCACCGGTTTCGGTAATAAATTTCTCGATGTGATATATTGTCTTGCCTTTTTTGAATAAGTCAAATTCAGAAATATACACGACATAAACATCAGGTATGTTTTCGTAATCCCAACCTGATTTCGATTCCCTTGTTGTAATCATCGAAGCGTTATATCTCACTCTCTTCAAGTGATTATCATTGTTTGAACGTTGAACCTCAATGTTACATTTAACGCCATTACTTAACGTGCAAAGTGCATCAAGACGCACAGATCGTCCATAAAGATTTCTTTCATCAGACTGTACAATAACATCCTCGACTACCAGATTGGCATCCCCAAGAATAACTCGCAACATTTCCTGATCGAACGATATGTCTTTGGCCATCATTTCAAAGAAAATGTCATCAATTGGACGCAGTTTACTGAGTCTGATTAATTTTTCATCTATATCAATCATTTTATCCCCTTTTCCGCTGTATAACTGTACAAAAACATCTGCATATACAGGGAACGCATCTCACTTCGCCCGCAACACCAAACATATTTATACTATTATTATACACTATGCCGATATTTTTATCAATATTCCCAAAAGTGAAATAAATGTGTCGTTACTATTTACCATCTATCAAAAACATTTATAAAAAAGAATTTCTTCAGTAAACCAATTTTTTACTTATCAGGTACTCTCTTCGCTCCTTCTCAAAGGTATCGGGACTAATACCGAGTCTGTCTGCCGCCAGATTGGCATCCAATAAACCATCTGTTACCAAATCATACATTACTTCTTTACGACCTGATGATTTACCTTTCTCAATTCCTTTCTCAATTCCTTTCTCAATTCCTTTCTTAATTCCATCTGTTTCTCCAATTTCCCTGAATATTTGAAGATAATCTATCATCTTGTCACGTCCTTTCACCTTGGTAAATTCATATAGTTTCTTCGCTGATAATTCGTTAATAACGTTTGCAGTTAGTAAATCAAGTTCCGACAGTTTTCTGTTCGTTGTAAAAAAGTTTTGCAGCTTATTCTTATCTTTGCCACACTGAAGCAATCCGGCTACCTCATGAAATTGAGAAGTAAACCTTGTAAGCTCATGATCAGACATCATCACAGGTGCAACAAGATTTAACTTATAATTGCTAATATATTTTTCTTTGAAGCTTACAGGAGCATCAATCATCTCATAAAGGCTCAAGGGACCAACCCATGGATCTGTCCCCAAATATACAACAGCCGTTACTACAGGCTTCAGCTTATCACGTAAAGTAATTCCGGACAAATATTCTGACGATGTTTTTAATCGACCGTTTCTTCTGTTTTCTTTTGATAAATTAGCAATCTGCGAAGAATAACATATAGCATCATAGAGCATATTTCTCACCGGCATTGAATAATTCACATCCGACTGACTTTCTATACCCATAAACAATACATAAGAACTTGAACCGTCAGTTTTTACAATTGCGTTTTTTAAAACATCCCTGCTCTTTTGAATTGGATAAGTATTCGCAAAATCACCTGAAATGAAAGTAACTGCGCATGTATCCATCTCAGTTAACGAATCTTCAGGTATAATATTCTTCCCGTCAAACAGTAGAAAATTAAAAATGTCAGCAAAAACATCATTTTGTGACAAAAGAATTTTTGTAAAAGAATCCTTTTTTCCCATATACACTCCATAAACATATATTTCAGATATCCTTTCTTTAAACAAAAGAAATTCAAATATCTGTATGTTTATAAGTATATATTCATTTTTACATAATTCAATAAATTCACATAAAACACTATATAGTAAATTCTGTTATAACAGGATTTACTATAGTACAGTAACGTTAAGACAATACGAGTCAAGTATATATGCTTAGTATAATATCCGGTTATATGTGTCATAAATACATTCAGTCATATACTTCCA
>JAZLIK010000022.1:0-4850 GCA_045617345.1 Lachnospiraceae bacterium
TTTAGGTATCCGGTTTCTTTTTGAGACCGAAGATGTCCTCTACAGGACAGTTGAAATATTCCGCCATAAGGATGGCGTAGGCCAGTGAGGGTTCACGAAGTCCTCGTTCATACCGGGAGATTGTGACGGAATCACAGCCGACAATCTGAGCCAGATCAACCTGGCGGAGTCCCCTTTTCCTGCGGTACTCAGGGATTTTGTTTGTTGTCAGTACGATATTGAATTTCTGTGAAGTTGCCTTTGGGGTCTTTTGGGAAGCAGGCCTTCTTGAGGCAGATGAGCTGGTTGTTTTCATTGGATTCCCCTCCTATGATAATGATATAGTGATGGATTGATTGATGGACCGGTAGTAGTGTTTAGCATCGGTTCAAACACCGGAATAATGCAATGATGGCACATATATAACGGCAAAAAAATGAAAAATTGCCGATGTATATGCTGAAAATTCGCTGCACTTTATCACATCATCTATAATGCTATCACATCAGGTGTCCCATATTCAGGACTCACAACACAACTCGACCGAAAATTTTTAATGAATCATATTCTTTAATGGGAATCGGATTGTATTTCTTATTGAGAGATACAAGGAAGATTCCTTTTTTGTTGTTCTGTAACTTCTTGCAGTATGCGTTTCCGTCAAGAAGGAAGATACCGATTTCTCCGTCTTCAAGCGTCGAAGTCTGCTCAATCCATACAGTCTGTCCGTTTGTAAAGCGGGGCTCCATGCTGTCACCGCTGATCTTTACACCGAAATCTGCCTTTTTCGGAATCGTTTTGTCACGATCGACTTCGATATAATCATCGCTGTCAAGAAAATTACCGGTACCGGCTGAAACCGGAAGTGTGTAGAGACGGATGATTCCTGCCTTGAGAGGAATGACAACCGGCTCAGGTCGGTTGTATCTGCCGCTGAAGAGAAGATCGTCGATGTAGGTGTCCACTTTGTTTCGACCTTCATCGGAAAGCTTCGCGGTTTTGTTAAAAGGATTTGTTCCGAAAACAGCTTCGTATATATCCTTTATTTCCAAAACGCGGCATAATACAAGAAAGGTTTCTACAGACGGAACCGCACGTTCTTTTTCCCAGTTGGAAAGAGCTGTATTCAATATAGGATAGCCTTCCTTTTCCATCAGTTCACATACTTCACGCTGATTCAGTCCTTTCATTGTTCTGTATTTGGCGATAACACGGCCTATTGAATTCATATGATAGTCCTCATTTCTTTTTGGGTTAGTGGTGAAGTACACTTTCACCGTATACAGAATATCACATAAAAAACTTTTTTTCAACCGAATTTACACGGCTTGTGGAAAATTAGTCCAAATTGGCAATTGAATTTCCACAAACAATAGATTATATTAGTAACCGTAGCGAAGAGCTACCGGGCATAAAGGAATCCGGTGCGGGGTGCCCGAACACTGTGAAAGGGGTGAAACCTAAATGGATTATCGGAAGATCATTATTGAAGAAAATGGCGAAATCGCCGAGGAAAGTATGGACATTGTCAGAGAATGGTGGGAAGAACATAAGGCCGAGGCTAACTGCAGCTGTACATTTGAAGACTTTTACAAGATGATGAGACTGAACGGGCAGATCGGCGTCTGTTTTCAGGATGCTTGTAAAGAAGCAGGAGACGAGGATGATGAAAAGTTCTTAAGTGTCTTTTACGCAATGGCGCAGAAGAGAACGGGACTGACCAGAGAAGAGATTGAGGAAATTGTAAAAATTGATAAGACAGCCTAAAAGATTGCTAAACTCATCGACGGGTGACACTATTTCCCTTTTACCGTCTGAGTGAAACGGTTATATTCGCTTGGAGGACAATATTCGTGATGAGAAACGTAAGCAAAAAAGTTTGTGTGTGCTGCCCGGCATGCGGTAAGCTTCATGAGAAGAGCATGCTGGCAGAATCGGAAATCAACTGTGCCAAATGCGGCACAAAGTTTATCGCAATTGTGCGGGATGGTAGGGTAACTACATATGAAGCCGATCTTGAGGGGGATGATGCACTTCTCAAAGCGGCGAACTGGAATTGAAAAGTAAATAATTCATTGAGGCACGGATGAACCACGTGAATTTGGTATAGCCATCAGGACGGGCTCCGTGACCAAGAGTTTGTTGAGAGACTGTATTTAACAGGAATTATCAGGAGTCCGGCAAAACAGGAGAAACAATTAGCGTTTTTAACGTTATCTGTTCTTGTTTTGTCGGGCTCTTTTTGCGTGCGGAATCAAGTTTTCTCCTGTTTCCGGCAGAAGGAGAGAACATGAACGCAAAAGAAATCGGAAAGAGAATTCAGAATTTAAGAAATCAGAAAGGACTTACCCAGCAGGAACTTGCGGACGAAATCGGGTATACGTTGAGCATGGTAGGAAAAGTGGAATCAGGGGCAAGAATCCCTGCTATCGATATGTTTGTGGTAATGGCGGAATATTTCAAGGTATCACTTGATTTTCTTGTGTTGGGGAAATAACGGGTTCTGCTTTATGCACTCCGTGTCCATATAAATCAATCGTTAAGCGTCGTAGAATAACACTCGTAAACGAAACAGAGGCGATGGCTTCATTAAATCAATTACTTTTTATTTTTTGGAGGTAAGCGATGAGAACCGAACAGTGTTTTATCGGAAGTTATTACAAAAAGAAAGCTGCCGACCGGATTGATATGTTGTTTGAAAACTACGGTCAGTTTCCGGCGTATATGAACGGATATAAATCCGGTCTTAAATCCTATATATCAAGTATTCTGGCAAGTGACAGACGTGCGGATATCGGAGATCCCGGTGTCAGGGTTTCATCCGGAAGTATGTCAGACATAACTGCACAGATAGCCATTGAGAATATCACGATAGCCGAGGCAATTGAAAAGGCCGATGCCGGAGCTTTTACCTTTAAGGACAGACAGGACGAAGAGGATGTTTTTATTGCAATCCATGAGTTGGAACTTATGAAAAATGAATACAGTACACTGGTCTGTCAGCTTAAAGCACTTCCGGAGAGCGATAGGAAAATCTTTCTCCCATATATCGTGGGAGAGCAGACACCGGAGGAAATTGCAGAAGAAAACTGCATCGGACTGGAATCAGTTTACAAGAGAATTTACAGAGTAAAAAAGCAGATGAAGAGCCGCATGAAAATGTTCATGCTTGATTATTCAGAAGGAATGAAACGTGTCGGGAGGTGTTCATAATGAGCGATAAAGAGAGAAAAAAGAAATTTGTAAGATATGAGGAAGCGTGCGAATTGTACAGCATGGGACTTACCAAACTGAAAGAGATAGCAAGACAGGCTGATGCAGTTTACAAGCTGGACCGCCTGGTGCTTCTAAGCGTTGAGAAGATGGATGCATATATTGAAACGTTTCATGATTCACGCGTATAAATCGACATCCTTGTGATATTTTTATTGTTTTTCTAAAATGCACTTACAGAGTAGTACATCGCTTTTAGCAGAAAGGGGTTCAAATGAAAAAAGCAAGAAAAGACAACAGAGGACGTGCTCTCCATAAGGGTGAGTACCAAAAACCGGACCACAGCTATTCCTACAGCTACACGGATCCGTTCAAGAAGAGAAGATTTATTTACGCAGATACTCTTCAGGAACTTCGAGAGAAGGAAGCGGCTCTTGTAAAAAAACAGCTTGACGGACTTAAAGAGTATGCGAACGGAGAGGCAAGCGTTAATTTCCTTTTTGACCGTTATATTGCAATGAAGAAGAATCTGAAGCCTTCAACAATGATGAATTACAAATACTATTACAATCGTTTTGTCCGGGATGGATTCGGCAAAAACAGATTTGTGGATGTGAAATATTCGGATGTTCTGTATTTCTATAACAGTCTGTTAAAGTCGGGATTGAAGCTTGCGACAATCGATAATATCCATTCAACAATTCATCCGGCATTTCAGCTTGCAGTACGCGATGACCTTATCAAAAGAAATCCTTCGGACCATGTCATGGCAGAACTGAAGAAGGGACACAATCTACCCAAAACAACGCGACATGCGCTTACCGTTGAACAGCAGAGAATGTTTATGAAATTCCTTTCGGAGAATCCGGTGTTCAATCACTGGCATCCTCTTTTTACAATTCTCCTGGGAACCGGAGTGCGTATCGGTGAACTTATCGGTCTTCGATGGGAAGATGTGGATTTTAAGAAGAAGGAGATAAGCATTAATCACAGTCTTGAGTATTATCCGCAGGATGAGGAAACATGTACGAGAGCATGCAGGCTTGTTGTATCGCTTCCGAAAACTGCAGCCGGTGTAAGAATCATTCCGATGTTTCCGCAGGTAATTGAGGCATTCGAGGAAATAAAGGCAGTTCAGAATGAAAAAGGACTTGTAAGTGAAGAAATTGATGGAATGAAGGATTTTATTTTTTTGTCAGATGCCGGAACGGTACTCAGACCGCAGCAGGTGAATGATGCGATTAAGAGAGTCATTAAGTACTGCAACATGGAAGAAACGGCAAATGCCAAGAAGGAAAAGAGAAAGCCGGTGCTTTTACCTGATTTTTCATGTCATCATCTGAGACATACCTTCTGTACGAGACTTGTTGAAAATGAGTCAAATGCAAAGGTGGTTCAGTCGGTTATGGGACATAAGAACATTACTACAACAATGGATGTTTACGCAGAGGTTTCTGAGAGCAGAAAGGCTGAAGCAATGAGTAAGCTGGCGGAAATGGTGGATATATTTTAGAAAGCGAGGATTTGATTATGGCAGGTTCAAAGAAGGATGACAAGGGAAGAGTTCTTTATACGGGAGAGTGTCAGAGAAAGAACGGTTCATATGCTTATTGCTACACGGATACGGCAGGCAAGCGTAGGTTTGTTTACGCTCCGAC
>JAZLIK010000023.1:0-5699 GCA_045617345.1 Lachnospiraceae bacterium
GGTAATTGCAGAAGCTATTCCTTGTTTTCGATATTTCGGCAAAACATCTACCCCAATCTGCCACATAGTATCACAGTCTGCTGAACAGCCAGCTAATCCAATGAGCTTGTCTCCATCATATGCACCCACTCCAAGCACATCTAGTTCCTTGCGGTGTTCGCAGATCCTGATAATTGGAAGGCAATGATTCTGAACGATGAAGTATCGGCCAACTCAATCATGAAGAGGGTCACCAAGCACTACACGATTAAAATCAACACCCGATAAGTGGTGATAATCAACCAAGAAATGGGCGGCCGTTTGCTTCGGAAAGCGGCCGTTCTAAAACGGAATGGCGACCGCTATATGCCGTAAACTGCAGAAATTATTTTTCTTTCTCAAAGACTCATAATAGTATTACAAATTAATCAGGTAATAAAATAAGTTTGGAGTAAATATAAATCCGAATGAGAACTTTACCATATCTTCATTACAATGTCAATTGTAAATCGAACTATAGATGAAGTTACAAGCCACCATTGCAAGTCACCAAACTATTCACAATCGGATAATAATACTTGCAGATTGTTCCATTTCAAATTTAGTGTTGACATTTTGAATTTCAGTGCTATACTTTAAAGCGTTAAAGCGTTGTGCTTTAACGCACTAAAGTATCATTCATTTATCTGGAGGCATAAAAGATGTTAGCTAAAATTCTGATTCTTGTCGTTTTCTTTGCCGTCATGATTTTTGTCGGTATCAGGGCAAGCAAAAAAGTAACCGGTGTCAATGATTTTGTTATGGGCGGACGTTCGATAGGTCCCTGGATGACCGCTTTTTCATACGGAACCTCATACTTCTCCGCTGTTGTATTTATAGGCTATGCAGGACAGTTCGGATGGAAGTTCGGTATCGCATCCACATGGATTGGTCTCGGAAATGCGTTCATCGGCTGCATGCTCGCATGGGTTATTCTCGGCAGACGTACACGTATCATGACCAATCACCTCAGCTCGTCCACCATGCCGGATTTCTTCGGAAAACGTTATGACAGCAAGGCACTGAAGATTGCCGCTTCCGCAATTGCATTTATTTTCCTCATTCCTTATACAGCTTCCGTTTACAACGGTCTTTCAAAGCTTTTCGGAATTGCATTTGATATTCCTTATCAGGCATGTGTTATCGGTATGGCAGTTCTCACAGGCGTATATGTCATCCTCGGAGGCTACATGGCTACAAGTATGAATGATTTCATTCAGGGTATCATAATGCTTGTCGGTATCGTTGCCGTTATCGCTTCCGTACTCTCGGGACAGGGCGGATTTACCGAGGCAGTCAAAGCGCTTGCAAACGTTGAGTCTGCTGAAACAGTCACACAACCCGGTGTATTTGCTTCCTTCTTCGGACCGGATCCCGCAGGACTTCTCGGTGTAGTTGTCCTCACCTCGCTCGGTACCTGGGGTCTCCCTCAGATGGTCGGAAAATTCTACGCCATAAAGGATGAGCGTTCAATTAAAACAGGAACCATCGTTTCAACATTCTTCGCAATCATCATCGGCGGCGGATCATATTTCCTCGGCGGTTTCGGCAGGCTCTTCGGCGGAGAAGGTGCTACCTTCCTTTCAACAGCCGCAGACGGAACCACCAGCGTTGCATATGACGGAATTGTTCCTTTCATGCTTGAGAGCTCACTTTCAAATATTCTTATCGGAGTCGTCGTAGTTCTGGTTCTTTCCGCTTCAATGTCAACTCTTTCAGCACTTGTTCTGACATCAAGTTCAACACTTACACTTGATCTCATCAAGGATAACATTGTAAAGGATATGTCACAGAAAAAGCAGATGACAATTATGCGAATCATGGTTGTATTCTTCATTGTAATTTCAGTTGTTATTGCACTTGACCCTCCTGCATTCATTGCACAGCTGATGGGTATTTCGTGGGGTGCTCTCGCCGGTGCATTCCTGGCTCCGTTCCTCTATGGTCTCTACTGGAAAAAGGTTACAAGAGCCGCCGTATGGGCAAGCTTCATTTCAGGAGTAGGCATTACGGTTTCAAATCTGTTCCTGAACTTCACTTCTCCCATCAATGCAGGTGCATTTGCTATGATTGCCGGACTTATCGTAGTTCCTGTCGTTACACTGTTTACCAAAAATTCTCAGCGTGACATCAACCGTACCGACAACATTTTTGAATGCTACAACATACAGATTTCGGTTAAAAAATCAAAGCAGCTTTCAGATTAATCCGTGAAACTACGCCTGACTGTGCAGCAGCCGGGCGTATAATTGCGTTTTGGACAGGCTGATCAAATAAAATTTTACAAGACTTAAGGAGATAAAAGTGGAAAACGAGACAATATATTGGCATTTGCCCTGAATATGCTATTACGGGGCAATCAATCACGTTCTGATTGATACGATGAGAAAATGGCCGGGAATGTTCGGAGACGGCTATAAGATCGGTTCGGTGTACGGAACCTTTCCCGGAGCTATCTGGAACGGTGGACGAACAATACTTGACGGTCTGGCAAAAAAACAGGAAGTTGAAGAAATTATCAGATCATACAATAAATTCAGAATTCCTGTAAGATTTACATGGACAAACGTGCTTCTTGAGGAAAAACACACCTATGATACTTACTGCAACATGATAATGAATGTCGGCAATAACGGGATGAATCAGGTGCTTGTAAACAGTCCTGCTCTTGAAGAATATGTACGTAAAAACTATCCCGATTATAAGATTCTTTCTTCGACAACAAAGAGAATTGTTGATGTCGACCAGCTTATGGAAGAAATGAACAAGGATTATTTCCTCGTTGTTCTGGATTATGATTTCAATCATAACGAAGAGGTACTTACAAAGCTTGAGCCTTTCGCAGACAAAGTTGAAATACTCGTAAATGAAACATGTCAGCCGAATTGTCCGAGAAGAGCCAATCACTACAAAGAGATTGCAAGATGCCAGCTTGAGTTTGAAACCGGTAAATCTCCGGAAACCATATGTACCGACCGTTCACCGGACAGAAGATCTTTTGCGGGCTGCATGAAACGTCCGCAGTTCCTGTCAAATCAGGATGTAGAAGAATATTCAAAGAGAGGCTTCAGAAACTTCAAGATAGTAGGTCGCGGACTGACGCAGGACTTTTATATTGATTCACTTATTTATTATCTTGTTAAAGAAGAAAACAGAGATTATATCAGAAAATACATGACCGAAACCCTTAACAGACTCAGGGGTATACGCAGATAAACCGTGATACGGAATAATAAATAGTAAAGCCCGGGGCGTCAAAAGGACTGACACCCCACTGATATATAAATTCAAGCCCTCCACCGTCTAAAGGCAGTGGAGGGCTTGAATTTTATAAATGTAGCCGTCGGCAGATAACTGTTGACTGTGAATAGACGTAAACAATGTGATTTATTCTTTACTTTCAGATAATTTGGTGATATAATATTTTTGGCATCTTGTAGGTATAGATTCTGCAGTAGAGTTTACTACTCAGAGCCCGGTGCAAATGAACGTATGTCTGAAGTCTGCTTCCGGGCTTGCGGGCATTAACATCCGCCTTTGGAGACCGGACAAAAACCGGGCATACTATTGAAAGGAGGCCTTATGAAACGAAAGCTTAATATTCGTGCAATTACAACTTCCATATTTGTTGTATCCGTTATCTGGATTCTTGTAACCATATTTTTTGTTTTCTCAGTCAAAAAGGTCTCTGACATTCAGGACAGGACATTTTCCCTGACTAACGATTACATATTCTTTTCCGATCGAATGACCGAACTGTCCTACGGCTCCACCACTCTTACTGAGAATGCACGCAAATACATTTCTACCGGAAATCCCGCTTTTCTCCGTGATTATTCGGAAGAAGCCGCCCTGGTAAAAGAACGGACCTCCCCGCAAAACAGCAGCACCCCGGACACGGTTCAGGCAAGTTATGATGAATATCTCAAAAAAATATCCGGCATTTCAAACAGTCTGAAGCTGAATGAATTCAGGGCTCTGAAGCTGGCCGTCCTCGCATATAACGAAGATGATTCTATTCTTCCTCAGGAAATACGTGATTTTACACTGTCCGATGAGGACAAAAGCCTATCACGTGAGCAGCAGCTTTCCACCGCAAGGGAGCTTCTGGACGGTGAAAATTACAATCAGATCAGAGCGCAGATGCTCACCGAATCCAATGATTATTTCAAAGAATCTCTGAATGCTTCCGTCGAAGAATACCGGCTTGCTGAAGATGAACTGACCGGTACACTCCTTGCAGAACGTATTTTTCTGATTGTGGAAGCTCTTTCACTCGGCGTTCTGATTTTACTCATTAAGCTCATAGCATCAGACCGAAAGCAGGCAACGGAATCACAGCTTCGTTCGGCCACCATCAATGCTTCCTTCACACGTTCCTATGACATCGTGTCCATCATTGACCTGAACAGAGACAACATGTCCGTTCACGATCACTCGGACATATTTACACCGGAGATGTGTAAACAGGCTCAGAACGGTTTTTCGTTCTACGTTAATTATCTGGTAAACAATATGGTCCTTCCCGATGACATTAAATACTTTGAAAAAATGATATCTCCTTCCGCCATCAGAGAGGCCATTCGTGACAACAACGTTTATTCATTTACCTTCAGAATAAAGAGCAGCAGCAACGACAAGCACGGCATTTATTACAAGTTCAAGTTTCTGCAGTATACAGACAGCGAAGGGCATGACCTGATTCTTCATTCCGCTGCTTCTGCCGATACTGAAATCCGCGCCGGACTAAAGACCGAAATTAACGCCGCACTTGTTGAAAGTCTGGCCACCATCGTTGAAAGCAGAGACGTTCTCACCGGCGACCACGTCCGAAACACGCGTCATTACGTTGGGCTGATTGTCGAGGAATTAAAAAATGTCGAGAAGTACACCGAGGTTCTGAACAACACCTATTCCGATAACATAATCTCCGGCTCTGTGCTTCATGACATCGGTAAAATCTACATTTCCGATACTATCCTGAACAAACCCGGCAAGCTGACTCGCGATGAATTCGAATCCATGAAGAAGCATACGGTCCTCGGCTCAAAGGTAATTAAGAATACTTTTACCGGCAATATTGACGAAGAAACGCAAAGTATCATCAACAACATAGTCCTGTACCATCATGAACGTTGGGACGGCAAAGGATATCCTTACGGTATCAGCGGAGACAGTATTCCGTTAAGCGCCCGAATCATGGCTGTTGCCGACGTTTTTGATGCGCTTGTTTCACAGCGTTCCTACAAAAAGAGTTTTTCCGTATCGGAAGCTTATGACATCATTGAGGACGAAAGCGGCACGCACTTTGACAGTGACATAGTTGATGCATTTATCCGTGTTCGTCCCATGGTTGAAGAATTTCTGGCCTGATGTTTTTTGGGCTAAAAGCTTTCCGTAGTGTAAGTATTCAGGCTTAAAGCTTTTCCGGGGTGTATGTATTCGGGCTTAATGCTTCAGGAATATATCTCATAGTCAAAAAAAAGACCTTCTACCGTCAAAAACGGTAAAAGGTCTTTTCCTGTTAACCTAGATTCTCGGAAACGTGACGATGAACGCTCGTCACTAATTGCCTAAAAACCTTGATTTTATCGATGCTTTTGCTCATTTTTTACTTGATTTTGCCATCGTCATGTTTTATAATAATTATATAAACATGACGAGGTGAACTATGGCAATTA
>JAZLIK010000024.1:0-7505 GCA_045617345.1 Lachnospiraceae bacterium
CAATAAAGAGAAGTTCAGCCTGTCAACGATAGGTGAGCTTGTATCGCTGACTGCATCGGCAATCGGGACGTATACTGCCGGCAAAAATGTGATAGAAGGCGCAGGAGTATTTGTAGACTCGCTTAAGGGACTCGGCGGTGAAATCAGGTCATTCTGGAATGATAGCAGGCTGAAGGAAAGAATGTCACATATCTGTGTCTTTGGATGCTTCGTAGCAGGAACGCTGATAAAGACAGCGGACGGAGACGCAGGAATAGAGGAAATCAGACCCGGTGACGAAGTATATGCATTCGATACCGAATCCGGTGAGACCTTACTTCAGACAGTCCGTCAGGTATTTGTACATGAAGAGAATGAGCTTGTTCATGTGAATGTAGACGGAGAGACCATAGACACGACCGTAAATCACCCGTTCTTTGTTGAAGGCGGCACGTATGTATCTGCCGGAGAGCTTAAGCCCGGAGACAGAATCATGCTTCTGAACGGTGAGTTCAGGTCAATAGAAAGCACAGAGCATGAAATCCTGGATGTACCTGTGAAGGTATATAATTTTGAGGTGGAGGAGCTTCATAATTATTATATCGGTACGCAGGGAATACTGGTGCATAATAAATGTGCGAGTGGGAATGCGGGTGGAAAACTGGCAAAGGGTGGCAAGACTTCTGGTAATAGACCTGAAAATTTATCTCCAGAAGGAGCTGGACGAAATGGAGCATTTAGAGAAGCAAAAAGAAAAAATAATATTCCAGTTTCAGAACAACCTAAAAAAGTAAAACCTAATGTAGATAGAAGAGGAAAAACACAGCCAGGAAAAATATATGAATTTGAAAATGGAGTAGAAATAAGAGATGATGCAGGTGGTCATATATTTGATGATGACCCATTTCAAAATAGAGGTCCTCATTTCAATGACCCTAGTGGCAGGCATTATGATTATTAAAAATAAGGATAATGGAAAAGTATGAAAAAATGGAGAGAATACAGTGAAAAATTAAGTGAATATTATGGCTGGGTAACTCTTAGCCTAGAAAAAGAATGGGATGCAAACTTAATTAGTTACAATGCTACGGGGATTGATTTGAATAAAGATGAATTTTTCGAATATTGTTTACAACAAATTCAAGAGGAAATAGTTTTGTATAATTCCATGTATATTTATTTGATTGTTTTAGAAGAGGTTATGAATCCTAATTCTAAAGTTGAAAGGTATAAGAAATGTTGGAAAAGAATTTCAGCTTCAACTAAAATTGATTATTTACAGTTAGGGGAAGAGATTGAGTATTTCAATAACGATAAGTTATATTATATTTCCATTGCTAGAACTCAAATATGTAATTTGGACAGGGTACTAAAATTGGTTGATTTAAAGAAACAATATCGATATCTATTTTTTAGTCATAATGACTATTTTGAAAAAATTGAGAAGAACGATATGAAGCTCGATGATTTTATTGCACTAAATTGCTTTGATGAAATTGATTATCCACAAGTTGTTGAAAAATGTATTTCAAATCATGATTTAGCTTGTTGTTATGGAAACGATTCAACAGGAATTGAATTAGCCTTAATCTTTAATATTGATGACAAAAATAAATATATTGGGAATAATAATACATAATATTTGTTCTAAAAAGCGATAAAATAGATACAAATTTTGCCTCAAAAAACGATAATTTGTTTCCCTAAATTTACCAGTTTGAACGGCATAGAAACTTTGAAAATCTTAGTATCTGTGCCGTTTCTTAATATTAAGCTGTTACTAAGTTTTCACTCAGTATGATTTATCATAACCATACCTTCAATCTTTGCGGCTGAGATATCATAAGTTGCATTTGAAATGCATCCGCCATAGCAGTAAGACGCATTTCAATAAGTTTATCAATAGTGCTTTGATTAATCATTAGTTCTTACCTCCGTTGCGAAACTCGTGTTTCGGGGCTTTCAGCCCCGAAAACACTGCACGCAGGCAATGTCATAAATGTCGGCGGAAGCATTCCAAAAAGATTAAGGAGGCTTTTCGCGGGGACAGGAGACCGGTTGATTTTTGACCGGTCTCTTTTTTTGAACCTTTTTCATGATTGTGACAATATATTAGTGAAAGCTTTCAATAGTAACATTAAATACATCTTGGGAGGTAGATGTGAACAATATTGATTTTGAGAAACTTGTCAGTATTCATGGGCAGGAAATATATGGTTTTTGCGTTTACCTTACCGGTAACAGGGATGAAGCGGATGATCTGTATCAGGATACGCTGCTCAAGGCTTTTGAGATACGCGGAAGGATTGACGACGAAAATGAGACCGGATATCTGGTCAGGCAGAAAAATTACTGCATGGGAATTGCGGTAAGGCTGTACAGAAATATTTTCAGAAAGAAATGCAGGAATCGTGTAATTTCTATTGATGACGAGAGCTGTGGCATGGATGAACTGCTGAGGGATGGGCGTACACCGGAAAAAATGGCGGAAATAAAAGAAAAGCGTGAACTTATCCGGCAGGCGGTTGAAGAACTCCCGGTAAAACAAAGAAGTGTTGTACTTATGTTTTATTATTCGGAAATGTCGATACAGGAAATCAGTGATGTTCTTAAAATACCGGAAGGTACTGTTAAGAGCAGGCTCAGCACGGCAAAAGCAAAGCTGAGGTCAGAACTCGGAGGGATTGAAACGGAATAATGTGGTGCAGACTGCGGGTAAATGATGTTTTGGGCTAACTGAAAATGCTAACAACAGGGAAGCCTGCGGGAAAGGTATCCGTGGATTCTGATTTACAGAATAAAAATCAGGTGATATGCGGATTTAATGAAAGGAGCAATGAGAAATGAATGAAAAAACAACTTTTAACGACGAAGAACTTAAAATGGCACTGAAGACTGATATAGCGCCTGCTGAGGAACTCAATGAAAGAATTATGGCCATGGCGGAGAAAAAGAATCACAAGGCGCCGACGCACAGATTTGCATTGGTTGCGGCAATATGCCTGCTGGTGTTTCTGACCTCCGGTGTGGTTGTAAATGCAGCAACCGGCGGAAGGGTCATAAAATTTATTCTGGGCGAAGACAGCAAAACAGTTGTGGTATCAGAACATGAGGCAGAGATAAAAAATGAAGAGATAAACGGGGAAAAATACGAGTCAGTATATATTGCTGATGAAAATAACAAATGGGAATATTCCTCATCACATGCTGTAGAGGAGGATATCCCTTCATATCATTTTTCGACTGTACTTGAAAAAGACGAAAAGAGCTGGTTCGTAAATCTGTCTGCAGTGCTGTATACTCAGAGACAGCATACTTCTGAAGATATGTATTATTCAATTCGTGAGAAGTTTCTTTCGCAATTTAATGCATTTAAATCCAATGGTCTGAATTTATTTAAGGATGAACTTATACAGAAGCTCAGAAAGGCAGCTGATGAAGAAACGGAAGCTTATATAAAGGAAGCCCTTTATGATGTGGCAGATGATATTGAGAATGACAGAAATATGCTCATTATGGATTGTAATATTAATGATTGTTTCAGACTGGGTACATCGTCATGGATTTGTGAAGATATTACTGAATATAACAAAGGAGACTATACACTGATAGTAAATTCGATATATGGAAAACCGGAAACTTATATAGTCGGTATCGCATACGGACGACATACATCAACGACGATATACAGCGAAGAAAAGGAGGCAGAATTAATAAATCAGGGTGAAGAGATAGTAGACCTCAGATAACAGGGCAAATTAAAATTTCTATATATGATGCATGCCAAATACAGATTGCATTTCTAATTTATTAATTTTACATTTCCGGAAAATTTCAAAAGTCAAAAAAATACCGCGAAAATCTGACGGAATGTCAGTTACAACGTATCACACAGCCGGATGACATACCCGCCGGGCCTTGAATTTTACAGGCTTGACGGGTATTTTACTTTATTGGGAATTGTGTCCTGTAAAATAAAAAATATGCTACTGTAAAAGTCAGGTGATTTTATCCTGTGAACAGCGCCAAGAGTTACTATTCACCGCCGGGGTTTTTAAGCTTTACTTTTTTTGCAAAGAGTGAGAAAATCGTTACTGCGAAAGATGATAAACGTAAAAGGGAAAACATAGTAAACATCCGATGATTTACAAAGACTTTTCGGGCAAACTGTTGACAGTAAACATCCGATGATTTACGGAGAATTATTCGGGAAGACTGTTGATATGGTAATAATCGTTGGATTAAGTGTATGATTTATGATAAAATGATAAAAGAGAAACGAAATAAGTTTTTTCGGAGGGTAAAATGAAAGCACAGGAAGTACTTGAAAAATACGGACAGAAGCAGCTGTTAAAGTATAAGGACAGTCTTTCAACGGAGGAATATGACAGACTGATCAGGCAAATTGAGACAATAGATTTTTCGGTACTTGATGAACTTAAAAAGGATCGGACGGAGACCTTACAGCGTGGGCTGATATCACCTATTCCGGCTATGGAGCTTGATGAAATAAATCGGAAACGTGAAAGCTTTAAGGTTATAGGTACGGAGGCACTGAAGACCGGGAAGGTGGCTGCAGTGCTGCTTGCGGGCGGCATGGGCACGAGACTGGGCTCCGACGACCCGAAGGGTATGTATAATATCGGAATCAACAGGGACCTTTATATCTTCGAGTGTCAGATAAACAATCTTCTCGAGGTGGTACGCGAATGCGGTGCATATCCTCATATTTTCATCATGACCAGTGAACTGAACGATGAGAAGACACGTAAGTTCTGGAAGGAGAAGAACTGCTTCGGTTATCCCGAAGACAGGGTGACATTCTTCTGTCAGGCGATGGCACCTACCTGTGATTATGACGGAAATGTATTCCTTGAGACGCCCGGACGTGTAAGTGTATCTCCAAACGGAAACGGCGGCTGGTTTGTATCAATGATGAATGCCGGTGTTTATGATAAAGTGAAAGAGCTTGGCATCGAGTGGTTCAACCTTTACGGTGTCGACAATGTGTGTCAGCGTATCTGTGACCCGGTATTTATCGGGGCAGTGATTGACAGAAAATGTGCGGTGGGTTCAAAGGTAGTGCGCAAGAACAATCCGGACGAGAAGATGGGCGTCATGTGTCTTGAAGACGGTCACCCTTCAATCATCGAGTATACCGAAATGACTCCCGAGCTTCGCAATACTGTGGACAGCCGCGGTGAACGTATTTACAACTTAGGAGTTATCCTCAATTATCTGTTCAGGGTAGCCGATCTTGAAGAAATCGTGAAGCACAGCATGCCCTATCACATTGTTGAGAAGAAAATCAATCATCTTGGTCCGGACGGTGAGACGGTTAAGCCGGAAACTCCCTGCGGATATAAGTTTGAGCAGTTTGTACTGGATATGATTCGGCTCGCAGACGACTGCCTTCCTTTTGAGGTTGTACGTGATTATGAATTTGCCCCGGTCAAGAACAGGACCGGCGTTGACTCGGTTGAATCGGCCAGAGAATTGCTGAAGAAGAACGGTGTGAAGCTGTGAAGCAGTGAACGGCTGCGTAGCAGGCAGGGCTTATGAATGTGTTTCGGACAGACTGTGAATAGTAACTGCAAAAGGCAAACATGGAAAAAATAATAAATGCGATGAAATGAGGCTTTTGCCCGGGAAAGTTAACAATACTGCTTGCAAATGGATAAAAAAAATAGGAAAGGAAAAATTATTCATCAAAGGAATAATTGGGTTATGAAAAACATGAAAAACACCGAAAAAAAGTCGATGACGGTAGCCAGATTTCTTACATGTCTTGCAGCATGCCTGCTTTGTGTGCTTATAGCAGTTCCGACAGGTGTAAAGGCAGAGACCAAAAGGGTAAAGAACATCAAGGAGCTTGTGTCTGACATGGAAGGATTTGAGCGTGAGCTTCTGATGGGAATTGACTTAGAAATTGGGGAAAACAGAGCTTTGTCGCTGAAAGCGGCGACTAAAGCCAAGGCAGCAGTGCTGGCACCGGCAAACAAAATCAACAAAGTAACGGCCATCGATGATTTTTATGAGCGCTGGACCATGGATTTAAAGACAGCCAGAAAGGTTTCAACCAATCTTTTCGGCAAAGCCTATACGGTAAAGTATCTTCCCAAAGAGCCCCTGGAGAACGATATTACCCAGGTTTATACAAAAAATAACAAAATTTACAAGAAGGTTTTCCTTATGGAAACGGATACCGATTTCGAGGTCCGCAACATAACGGTCAGCAAAAATACAGTGACCAGGGACATTTACTGTGGCTACTGGGGCTGTAACGACGGGACATCGGCTAATTTTAGGATTACATATACAGTTAAGAAAAATGCTGCTTCAAAATATGGCTATGTTATTTCATCGATGAAGGTTGACAGGCTGTATGATGAATGGAATTCCAACGAGGAATGATGGTCTCCTCCGGTATTAATACCAAAACCGCTTATTAAAGCTGATGGCATCTGCAGTTACTGTTTACAGTTCGGATAAAACGCATGACGCAGGCAGTGTCAGCTTTTCTGCGTATTAAGGAGGAAACATGATATGTTATTAAGTCTCGCTGCTATTATGATGGTCGGCTTAGCTTTGAGCTGGGTATGTAAGAAGGTAAAATTACCGGGTTTATTGGGAATGCTGCTGACAGGTATTCTGCTTGGGCCATATGTTTTGAACGTAATTGATGATTCGGTGTTGTCAATATCCGCGGATATCAGAAAAATTGCACTGATTATAATCCTGACAAGAGCAGGACTCAGCCTCGATGTATCGGGACTGAAGAAAATGGGAAGATCGGCCGTTATGATGTGTTTTGTTCCTGCCAGCTTTGAACTTGTCGGAATGATACTGTTGGCACCGAAGCTCTTGGGAATATCCGTGCTCGAAGCGGCTATTACGGGAGCAGTGTTAGCTGCGGTCTCTCCTGCTGTGGTGGTACCGAGAATGGTAAAGCTTATGGAAGAAGGAATCGGAACCGATAAGAATATTCCTCAGTTCATTCTGGCAGGAGCTTCGGTGGATGATGTGTATGTAATAGTACTGTTTACTACATTTACCGGTATCATTCAGGGTGATGGGGTATCCGTAATGAGGTTTGCAAATATACCTGTTTCTATCGTGCTGGGAATCATAATCGGTATGTGTGTCGGATTTATTCTTTCGAAATATTTTGAAAAAGTACATATCAGAGATACCGTCAAAATACTTATTATATTATCTGTTTCGTTTGTACTGGTGTCAGCGGAAGATGCGATGAATACACCGGTTACGTTTTCTGCACTTATTGCAATCATGTTTATCGGAGTTGCTTTGCAAAAGTACAGAAAAGAAGTTTCTGTAAGGTTATCGGCAAAGTACAATAAGTTGTGGGTAGCTGCTGAAATATTCCTGTTTGTGCTTGTTGGAGCAACAGTGAATATCGGTTATTTGGGAAATGTCGGGGTTAATGCCGTTATCGTAATAGTGGGAGCGTTAATGTTCAGAATGCTGGGAGTTTTTGTGTGTCTGCCGGGTACAGGTATGAGTTT
>JAZLIK010000025.1:0-17274 GCA_045617345.1 Lachnospiraceae bacterium
GCCTCTCTGTGTGTCTCTTTCAACATCCGCCTGCATAATAAAGTCCTCGGACGCACACTCCGGGTAAACCGCATCCTGCTTCACCCCCGCGTTATTCTCTGTACTGTTCCCCGCATTGTTTCCTGCATTGTTTCCTGCATTGTTTCCTGCATTATTCTCTGTTTTGTTCGCAGCTTTATTCTCTGCATTAATCTCTATATTATTCTCTGCATTGTTCTCTGCATCGTTCTCTGCATTGTTCTCTGCATTGTTCTCTGCATTGTTCTCTGCATTATTCTCTGCATTATTCTCTGCATTATTCTCTGCATTGTTCTCTGCATCGTTCTCAGCATTGTTCTCTGCATTGTTCTCTGCATTGTTCTCTGCATTGTTCTCTGCATTGTTCTCTGCATTGTTCTCTGCATCGTTCTCTGCATTGTTCTCTGCATCGTTCTCAGCTTTATTCTCTTCACTCTTCGGCAAATAATTATCCATATCTCCACGTATAATCCAATCACGATAATAACTGGATTTTTCCTTTCTTCCGGTTTTCACCGGGTAACTGAATCCGCCTCTCTGCATCAGCCTCAAAGCTCAGTAAAACAACTTTTGCAAACCGCACAAAAACTTGTAAAACTGCTTTTCCACTATGCAATTTATCGGTACTTTTCGTTCTGCCGGTTGACTATGAATTACTTCCGGCTGTCGAAATAAAGCTAACGGACTATCTTTCTGCTTATTCAAGACTCGCAACCGCTTCGCTTGTTGCTCGTTAAAAGCAGACTGCTTCGCAGCTGTCAGGTACGGGGATTGTACCCCGCACCTGACAAAGCTTGTACCCACCGCCTAAAGGCAGTGGGTTATCTTTCTGCTTTTATATAATTACCGTGTTCATCCTTTACCACCTCGATGCAGTACGGCAAAAGTCCTCTGAGCTTCTCCACATGTGAAATAACCCCCACAAGTCCGTGACCGGCCTGAACCGTGCCAAGTACCTCCACAGCCTCACCGATTGACTTTTCATCCAGAGAACCGAAGCCCTCATCGATAAACATGGCCTCAAGTCTGATGCCGTGGCTCTGCGCCTGAATAACAGTAGAAAGACCGATTGCAAGACTTAACGCAACCAGAAATTTTTCGCCTCCCGAAAGAGAAGACACGCCTCTGGACCGGCCGTTATCCGCGTCAAAAACCTCAAGCTCCAGACCACCCTGATTCGTACCGTTCGAGGTATCATCCGTTCTCGCCAGACGATAGCGGCCTCCCTGAACATTCTCAAGAAGCCTGTTTGCAGCATCAAGAACCGAGCCGAACATAACTCCCAATACGTAACGTTTCAGGCTGACTCCCGACTTGGGCTCAAGCTTTTTCATAAGCTCCTCGTTCCGGTTAACATGCTCGGCATCCATGCAGTATTTACCATATGACCTGCTCACCGATTCATAAAGCCCGGTTAACCTGCCGCAGTTGGCTTCCCGTTTTCCAAGCTCACCGGTTATTTTGGAATAAGCACTGTCAGCATCGTCCCTCTGCCGCTTCAGCGTCTCCATCTCCGGCTTGATTCGACCGGCTATCCTTTCAAGACACTCATTAAGATTCTCTCGTGCATTATCAAAATCCGCTTCAAACTGAACAGAGGCTTTGTTTTCCGCTTCTATATCCGTCCTGTCCCACAGGCTGTTCTTAAAATCCTCTTCCGAAACAAAGCCTGCATTAAAAAGAGCCTCCTGCCATTCGGTCATTTTTTCCTTTTTCCTGCCTTCAGCCTCTTCCAAAGCTAATTTGGAAGCCTCGACAGTAGTCTTCTTCGAGGTTACCTCACGTGTAGCATTATTGCATTCAACAGTCAGCCCGGCTTTATCATTTTCAAATGCCTCAGCCTCCGAAGCCGCTTTCTGTATCGCCTTTTTCAGCTCATCCAGGGTTTCAATTCCGGCAATCATGTTCTGCCGCGCACTGTTGTATTCCGCTTCGCTCCGGGTTACTGCAAGTTTTGCGGCAGTAAGCCTTTCAGAAGCATCGTCATACTTTTCTTTACAGAGCTTCTTACTTTCTTCCGCTTTACTTACCGCCTTAACGGCTTCACCAAGCCTGTTATTCAGTCCGGAAAGGTCAGCATCAGTGATTTCCTTATCACTGTCCGCCGTACAGGCAATACAGGGATGCTCCCTGCTTCCGCATACCGGACATGCCGTTCCTTCAGTAAGTGTTCTGCCCAGTCTGACCGCCGCACCCGCATTGTATATACGATTTGCTTCAGCAAGCTCCTCCATACAGACATCTCTTTCGTTACATCTGTCTGTAAAATCCTCTTCAGCCTTCCGACAGCTCTTTTCCGTTTGCTCAACATTCTTTTGTGCTGCTTTCTCCGCCTGCTTTGCGTCATCCGAAGCCTTCTTCTTCTCACCGAGAGACCTGTAATTTTCAAGAGCATTCTCCATAAGCGTCTTTACTCTTTTTGTCTCTTCAATAACCGTACTCTTCTTCAGAAGCGTCTCAAGTTCAAGCTTCTTTTCATTCTCCGCATTTTCTGCCGCTTCCAGTTCCTTCAGATTTTTATTGTATGTAACCCAAGCAGCCCTTGCTTCATCTGTTGCGGTTTTTTCGGCATTATAAATTTCCCGGACAGAATCAGCCTTCTTTGCCTTCTCAAGCGCAGCCTTCCTTCTTTTCATATCAGGCTCTTTTGCACTGAATACATCATATTTTTCCTGTGCTTTTTCCGCGGCCTCAAAATCTCTGTTTTCCTCTATAGCCTTCTCATATACTTTAGCCGTGGCAATCTTGTCGGTTTCCGCCTTTTTACTGTCGGCCCTTAGTCTGTCAATGTCCGCCGTCAATTCCGCAAGTCTGTCATGCAGGGCCTCGACCGACTCCGCAGACTCGTTCCTTAACGATGTCTGAATACCTGTAAACAGCTCATTCAGGCTATCCGTTTCCGCCTTCACCTTACGCTTGAGGATTTCCACAATCCGGTTCCATCGTTCGGCATGAAATACCTGTGTCAGAATTTCTTCCTTCTCCTTCGACGAAGATACAAGCAGTCTTTCAAACTGCCCCTGCGGCAGAATAATGATCTGTCTGAACTGCTCAGCGGTCAGCCGCAGTATTCTCTCCGCTTCATCATTCACTGTGGTCTTCTTCGGATTTGCCATCATGGGAACATACTCACCGTCTTCAAATCTCAGACAGTTATGTGATTCACTTAAATTTTTACGTGCCATTTTGATTTCACGATAGAATTTATATATTACACCATCAGCTTCAAACACGTATTCCACATAGGTTATGTCCGAAGGGCCCGCAAGCTTGCAGCGCATATCGCTGAGTTCGCCGCGTTTTCCGCCGCTTGACTGAGCGTACAGGGCCATGCAGATGGCGTCAAGAATAGTTGTTTTGCCGGCACCGGTGTTGCCGGCAATCAAAAAAAGTCCGAAGTTCCGAAGATCCTCGAAATTTATGAACTGTTCATTCATATAAGGTCCAAAACATTTAAACTTCAAAAAAATCGGTTTCATCCTTCTTCTCCCTCCTCTTCGCTTTCAGACACGGCTTCCATAAATAGCTCAAGCTGTTCGGCCTCCGGCTCGAATCCGTATTTCTCGCCAAGAAACATCAGTAAAATATCCTTTTCGGAAAGACTGCCAAACTCCTCCCTTGAAAAACGCGACTCTTCACCTGAAGTCTGAAAGCTGCGGCCTCTCAGCTCGATCAGCAAAGGAAACTGATTCTTCAGAATCGCATATATATCGGCTCCGGCAGGCTTATCGGTAAGCGTAATTCTCAAATAAGTATCTTCAAGTCCCGTCATGGCACAAATATTCTCATAGGTGTCCGTCACGCTCTTCCATTCATGCTTCTGCTCAAGCGGTACCTCTGAGACCCCATCCCTGTCCGTATCATAAATGTACACAACCTTCTGCTGTTTTTCCTCTTTACCGAACGACATCTTTACCGGAGAACCCGAATATCTGATTCGTTCAGTTATAACCTGCGGCTTGTGAATATGTCCCAGCGCCACATAGTCAAAATCCCTGAACACATCCTTTGATACTGCCGTTGCAAAGCCAACCTGAGCCGCCCTGTCCGACTCGGAAAGTTCTGAATTTACGATATACGCATGTGATACAACAATATTCTTTCTTGTTCTGTCCATATTTTCACGGATATGGTCAAAATATACCTTTGCCGCATCCTCCTGATTCCTGATCTGTTCCTTCTTTTCCGGGAACATGGCAATCACTTCGTCTCTGTTGAAGAAAGGCACCGAATAAACTGCCACCCTGCCTTCATCGAACAAATCCGGCTCCGCAGCCTTATTTATACGCCCTGTCACATATAATCCCGACCCCTTCAGCAGCTCCCTGCAGCTGGAGAGTCTTGCCGCACTGTCATGGTTTCCCGCTATCACAACCATCTTCTTCCCAAGTCTGCCGCAGATTGTCGTCGCCGCATCATTATACATGGAAATAGAGTCAGCGGTAGATACACTGCTGTCAAAAATGTCTCCTGCACATATGACCAGATCGACTTTCTCTTTCTCAATTACAGAATACAGACAATGCAGGAAAAACTTCTGATCCTCATATATCCTTGTTCCTGACAGACAGGCTCCGAAATGCCAGTCTGAAGTATGTAAAATTTTCATATCATGTACCCCTTTGGTGTTCTTGGCAATTACTATTTGCGGTCTGTCAAAACCGCATGTGTTTTACTCATATTTTCCGATACTATGCGCGACATTTACCCGAATGCCGCCATACACACGGTCGCCACGACCATCAATGCGAGCCCGATCGCTGCTTTTTTGAAAGCTTCTCCTTTTTTAAGTATGTTTAGGTCGTCCGCAACACATCATTATAGTAACATTCTGCGCACTCTATGTAAATACATTATTCTATCCACAGTCTGGTCAAAAGTTACTATTCACCATATAGCCAAATGACAATTATTACAGGCTTGCTTGTAAAGTAATTTGTCATAATGGCTTTATGAATATTTTGAGCCGGACGCTGAATAATAACGTCAAAAGCATTCTTTTTTTCACTCGGTGTAATACTTGTTGACAGTTGTTAATTTCTCATATATTATGATTATGGTGTCAAAAGAATTGACGCCTAATGATACATGCATTTCTTCGCACTCGGTGCTCTCGAAATGCTAAAAACATTCAAAATCCGAAGATGCATACAGATAGGGGGCACGGAAGCCTCAAAATTTATTTCATGACAATGAACTATATTTGACGGAGCAAATAAGAGTAATGTCTTTGGGACATTACTTTTTCATTTATTATGCATCTTCATTCGCTGTCAACGCTGTACACGGTATTGAGGGAGGAATGTAATGAAAGAAAAAACAGTTTTTTGGAAACGTATACTTCTAATGTGTTTATTCATGGGGATATTTATTGCCGCCTTTGAACAAAATGTCCTGGCCGCAGTCAATCCCAATTACTGCAATCATGTATGGTCAAAGGCGACCTGTACAAAAGCTCCCGTATGCGAAAAATGCAATACTCCGCAGCCCAACGGAAGCAAGGCTGCACACAGCTGGCAGCCCGCAACCTGCACCACGCCCAAAACCTGCAGAGTATGCAAACTGACGAGCGGTTCAAAGCTAGGACATAGCTGGTCGGCGGCGACCTGTACTTCAGCAATGACCTGTACAAGAACCGGCTGTAATGTTACCAGCGGCAGTAAGCTTGGTCACAATATGACCGGTGCTACCTGTACCTCTGCCGCTCACTGTACGCGATGTCCCTATACCGAAGGCAGCAAACTGGGCCACAGTATGTCCGGAGCCTCATGTACTTCTGCAAAGCATTGTACCAGAAGCGGCTGTTCTTACTCTGAAGGAAGTCCGCTTGGTCATTCATGGAATCCGGCTACCTGCACAAGTCCCAGTCAGTGTGCCCGTTGTCATATATACAATGGCAATGCGCTCGGACACAGCTGGTCTTCGGCCACATGTAACGCTCCTAAAACCTGTTCACGTTACGGATGTAACGTAACCGAAGGAAATAAACTCGGACATGTAATGGTATCTGCGGATTGTACAACTCCTGCACACTGTGTACGTTCCGGATGTTCTTATACGGAGGGGGGACCTTTAGGGCACAGCCTCGCTAAGGCAACCTGTACTTCACCTGCAAAATGTACAAGAATGGGGTGCAGTTACACTGAAGGAAGCAAGCTGGGACACAGTATGACAGCTGCAGACTGTACTACCCCCGCACACTGTACCCGAAATGGGTGTTCATATACCGAGGGCAAACCTCTGGGACACAGTTGGAATGCAGCAACCTGTACCAGCCCCAGAAAATGTGCAAGATGTTATATATACGATGGTGAAAAACTTGGTCATGACTGGGCTGAAGCCGGCTGTTTCCAACCCAAAACCTGTAAACGCTACGGCTGCCATGCCACCGAAGGAGAGCCGTTGGGACACACCTTTAAGGCTGCAACGGTTACTGCACCTAAAACCTGTACAAAATGTGGTTTTACCGAAGGTAATACCGTACCTGTAAAAGTCACCTTCGTCAGAGCTGATAACGGAGCCTCCAATGGACCGGTTCTGGGATACAAGAACGTATATTACGGAAAACCTTATGGTCAGCTCACGGATATCGAGACCATGCCGGGTTATCAGAAGATAGGCTGGAGTTTTTCTCCTAACGGAAAAATGCCTGTTACGGCGGATACTGAAGTCACCTATACTACCGATCACATCATATATGCATGTACCTCATATGCACAATATACTGTAAGCTTCGACGTCAACGGCGGAGACGGCGGACAATACATTGAAGGAATTAAAAAAAGCGTTACCTATGGCATGCCCTATGGCGAGCTTCCGGCTGCTCCGAGCGGCAAAAATCTTGAATTTTTGTACTGGTCAACAAAAGACGGAACTCCCGTTACTTCGTCAACAACAGTTACCACAATCGGTAATCATACACTGTATGCCCAGTGGCATGACGTTTCAAAGGAAGTGACGGTTTCTTTTGACGCAAACGGCGGATACGGGCAGGAATATCTGGATAACGAAAAGAAAAAGGTTACCTATGGTGAAGTCTACGGCAAATTACCGGCAAAGCCGTCGGCACCTGAAGGGATGGTATTTACCGGCTGGTATAGCGACAAGCTCGGCGGAGCAGTTGTAACCGAAAATACCCTGGTTGGAAAAATTACCGACCATACACTGTATGCCCATTGGAAATCCGATAAAAAGCTAAACGAAGATTATATTATTGTAACAGATGACATGGGAGGAATAAATTACTATCCCTACTATGATACACAATATGACCAGCTTTTTACCTGTGATACCAAGGACTATGATATCAACGGCAACAGAATTTACGGAATAGAAAATCTTTACGGCGCAAATCCCGGTATTATTGATGAAGAGACAGCAAAAGACATCTATAACAGGCTTGTGGCACAGGCTAAAATCTGTGGAATTACCGTTCCCGGCAAAAATTTGGGTAATTTTGTACCCGGAATGTCTAAACGTGATAAACTCTATTTCTACGGATACAGTACCGGTACTGACTGCATAGTAAATGATGCAACGGAAATAATGGCCTTCTCAAGTAACACAAATGATGCATTGAGAAGAGATACCGCGAAAATTTTATCGGCCGTTTTTGAAACAGTGAATGAAGGTGATTCCTTTATTGCCGCTTCATCCCCTTCTCATCCAACCGGAGGAATAGAATTCCCGGTAACTGATTTGTTTCTTTGGGCAGGAATAAAAAGTGCCGATACAAGCGAGCTTGTTTCTATCAGTTTTGATGGAAAGAACTACAATATACGCTACAAATGGTATCTGTATGACTATTATGACTGGGATAAGGCAATTGACTCAAGGATTGGTGTTGTATCTCCTCAGGAACTGTACTATCTGCATCTTTCAGGAAACGGACTTGGTAAAAACTACATAAATATCTATAAGAGAGATGTCGAATTTAGCTTTGCCGCCTCCGGAAACCGTCAGGATGACCTTCAGCGTGCTATAGAAATAGCACTTGGCGATACCATTGATTATTCTGATATAAATTATTACAGGTACATCTGGGCTGACGGATCAGTTGAAAATATCATCGATGGCTCAAACGGATTACCCACTGTTTCGAATCCTACCTTTGAATTTGATTTCCCCGTAATAACACCGCTCCCTACAGGCACACCAAGACCTACCGTGCCACCCACGCAGGCTCCTGCGTCTGATTCCGTGGTAACACCTGTAGTCACTCCGGTTCCTGAAACAACGCCTGCTGTCACTGAAGCTCCCGTGGTAACACCTGCTGTCACTTCGGCTCCTGTGGTAACTCCTGCGGTCACTTCGGCTCCTGTTGTAACACCCGCTGTCACTCCGGCTCCTGTGGTAACTCCTGCGGTCACTTCGGCTCCCGAAACAACGCCTGTAGTAACTGCAGTTCCCGCGGTAACACCCATAATCACGCCTGTAGTAACTGAGGCTCCTGTGGTAACTACCGTAATAACGCCTGTAGTAACTGCGGTTCCCGCGGTAACACCCGTAATCACGCCTGTAGTAACTGAGTCTCCTGTGGTAACTCCTGCGGTCACTCAGACTCCTTTTGTAACTCTATTAGTCGATGAGGATTCCACAAATACTCCTGTAAAAACTATGGCACCCGTGAATACGCCCGTTGTCACTCCGGCACCCACAACTACTCCTATTATTAGTCAGATTAAAAAAGAGGATGGAAAAACTGTCTATGAACTTTCTATCGACAAAACAGATTTGAAGGCTCTGCTTACCAATGATGAACCGGCTTTTGTAAAAAAAGGAGCAGAAGTTACATTAAATGCAGTCATTGAAATTGCAAAAAACACCCTTGTTTGTCCCGATGTTCCCCATTTTGAAAAAGAGGGAACCATACTAAAAACTTCAAATACTTCAAATGTACTTTATCAGGTTACCAAATCCGGAAACACCGCCGGTAAAGTCGGGGAAGTAACTTACGTTGATACAGCAACAGAGAAGTCAAGTGCCAATATAAAGTCAACCGTAAAAATTGACGGAATCACTTACAGGGTAACAGGAATCGGAAACAATGAATTTCAAAACAACAAAAAGCTTAAAAAGGTAACCATAGGCGATAATGTTGAAACTATCGGCTCCTATGCATTTGCCGGTTGTCAAAAATTAAAAACCATTATAATCAAATCTTCCAAACTTACCGCAAAAACAGTTGATGCCACTGCATTTGAAGGAATCAGCAGTAATGCCGTAGTGAAGGTACCCGCAGATAAAGTTTCAAAATACAAAAAAATGTTCAAAAAGCTTGGGGTAGACGTAAAAGTTAAGTCTATATAAAGCAAAAAGCTGTTTCTCCCGGTAATAAAAAAGGACAATGGAGACATATCCTACCAATTATGGATGGGACCTGTCTTCATTGTCTTTTTTGTTTTCCGCGTTAATTTTCTATCGTCACGTCACTTATTCAACTTTAAACGCATATGTTGCCACGGGCGTAATATCGGTCATATCTACTCCCGACATCCCGTACTCGCCATCAGTATAAAATGCCCAGTAGGTTCCGTCAATATCAAAATCTGCAGTAATTCCACCTACCTGCTTTACATACAGACCATACGCACCTTCATCGCCGGCAATCAGATGCCCGTTTCACTTTCTGCCCGGTGCTCGCAGGCTTTGACGAAAGCTTCGGAACGAGATGTATTTCGACTCGGTACGTCTGCCTCACCTTCTCAGAAAAATCCAATGGCGTTTCTTCAGTGCGGCCTGAATCAGAAGCAGATATTTATGTACCTCACAGCGGCGGGCCCGTTCGGGAGTTTCACCCGATTCCATGATTCGTCCCTGCTGCATTATATCATATTTCACAAGTCATGCAACAGTTATAATTTTTCTCCCGGCGCAAAGTTACCTTCGATAATTTTCAAATTAAATGCAACAAAGTGTTGCATTAACCCTGACTGAAAAAGTGTTGCAGTTACTTTGACGGAAAAATAGGCAAAAAATGTTGCATTTACCTTGAAAATCTTGCCGCAAAGTTACCTTCAACCGCATACTTTCATAAATAAAACTTTGGTATTGCCGATATAAATTGTTCCTTATCCGGACAAATCATATGAAATAAAGCCTTTTTTCCGTTCCCGTTAAAAAAAGTAATCCCCGCGAGCAGGGCATTTACTCTGTTCGCGGGGATTTGCCTTTCAGAAATCTGTATCATTTCCTGACTTTTTACCTGATAGGAAATAGCGTCCTAAAAAACATAAATATATCCGATAATCTATTTTACATTTACTTCAATTACTTCATGGGCTCCGTTCTGGGCATACACATAAACTTTACACTTACCCTTGCCGACTGCTATAATCCAACCGTTTTTGACCTTGACCACCTTCTTGTCCGAGCTTTCAAGTATGAAATCCTTGCCGAAAGCTACATTGATATAGTAATCCTTGGACATATCGGCCAGTTTCAATTCAGCATTAACTTTCACCTTGTCGCCAATCTTCAGGTCAAGCTTCTTGGCTGTCTTTAGAACTATCTTTGAAACATTTGTGTACTCGCCGCCGGCTGTTACCGCTCTTGCAAGCACTGACTTCGCAAGTCTGTTTCCGGCTGCGTCAAAGGCTACAACATTAAATTTGTAATAGGTTGCTTTTTCAAGTCCGCTTACTGTATATGTTGTAGTGCTTCCGCCTACCTGCGCCAACCGTGCAATAGGATGTTTCTCATTCTTCGAATTACACTCTGCACCGTTTACAACATAGTATGACGCATCTTCTATCTCATTCCATGTAAGCTTAATTGAATTGTTTCCTGCAGCTTCAGCCTTTACATTAAGCTCTCTGTGATTCTTTAAAGGATCGGGAGTTGCTGTAGGCTTGGGAGTGTCTGTAGGTTCTGCACCCTTGGTAGGCTTGGGTGTGTCTGTAGGCTCTGCACCCTTTGTAGGTGCGGGTGTGTCTGTAGGCTCTGCACCATTCGTAGGTGCGGGTGTGTCTGTAGGTTCTGCACCATTTGTAGGTGTAGGTGTGTCTGTAGGCTCAGGCTCCCTCGTAGGTACGGGAGTATCTGTGGGTTCAGGCGTTACTTCCGGAGTCGGTGTCGTTGCAGGCTTCTCAAGCTTCTGAATCGGAACCTGATAAGAGAACGAACAGTAAATACATCTGTACTCTGCGATTCCTTCTTCCTCAGTTGTCGCATCCTTTATCACGATTCTGCTTGTGATGTGTGACTTTGTGCTGCCGTAGCTGAATACCGCCGTTCCGCATGCACCGCACTCACATGAGTAATAATAAGTTGCCTGTGAGGTACAGGTGGACTCATGGCAGAGGTACATACTGTCGGGAACCTGTCTGTCAAATATGTGCTCACCGATAATGAATACACCGTTTACAAGCGTGATATCGTATTCCGGATAAGCTGATTTGTCAATCGCAGGAATGATTGCGTATGTGCCTGCGGCCTCTCCTGCTTCTCTGGTAACGGTGATGCCCGTGAGAGGGTATGTATCTACGGAACCCTCGGTATAATACTCAAGTACAGGGTCTGCAAAATTGAGGCCCTTCGAATTATCTCTTGCGATAACTTTTACAGGTCTGAGACCTATCTGCACTGTCAGACTCTTCGGTGTTAAGTCATTTTCATGGTTTGCATCACCATTGAAAATGTACCATACGGTATAGCTGTCCGAATTCGTTCCTACCGGTATTGCTGTACTGTAGTCGCCGGTCTCGGACAGGCTGTACTCATAATGTCCGTCCTCACTGATTCCGGCATATATAAGCTCCTGTGCATTTCCGTTATATACCAGGCCGGTCTTTGCGGTGGGAACATCCGTAGCAGCACCGTTCTTGGTTATTGTGAATACCTTTGTTGCATCAAATACGATTTCGTAGTTATTCCTGTCAATATCTTCGACTAATGCAAGGCTTCCGATACCGATTTTGTATGAAGCTGCATCTTCACCTGCTTCACGAACAAGAGCACCTGTGAAAGCAACGTTCTCGGATGCGATATACTTCAGTTCGGGCTCTGCAGCGCCGTAAAACTTGGTCTGACCTTCCAAAGGTGTTACATAAAGCTTCTTCTGTGCAATCTGCACTATCAGGCTCTTCGGAACCAGATCGTCATCATGGTTTGCGTCACCCTTGAAAATATACCAGACTGTATAGCTGTCCGAATTCGTTCCTACAGGTATTGCTGTGCTGTAGTCGCTGGTCTCGGACAGGCTGTACTCATAATGTCCGTCCTCACTGATTCCGGCATTGATGAGCTCCTGTGCAGCTCCGTTATATACCAGGTCAGTCTTTGCGGTGGGAATATCCTTAGCCGCACCGTTCTTGGTTATTGTGAACACCTTTGTTGCATCAAATACGATTTCGTAGTTATTCCTGTCAATATCTTCGACTAATGCAAGGCTTCCGATACCGATTTTGTATGAAGCTGCATCTTCACCTGTTTCACGAACAAGAGCACCTGTGAAAGCAACGTTCTCGGATGTGTTGTACTTCAGTTCGGGCTCTGCAGCACCGTAAAGCTTGGTCTGACCTTCCAAAGGTGTTACATAAAGCTTCTTCTGTGCTATCTGCACTGTCAGACTCTCGCTGTCGCTGTCTTTATGATTTTTATCACCTGCTATCTTATAGTAGACAGTGTATTTACCGGCATCAGTTCCCTTTGGAAGCTCTGTCGTGAAATCATCGGCATTTCCTGTCAGGCTGTACAACATGGTACCCTGAGTCGATGAACCTGCATTCACCAAAGTCTGAGGCTGTCCGTCATAACAGAGTTGTTCCAGTCCTGTAGGAGCAGTAATATCAGTGCAGTCAGCCTTGGCAATCGAAACGGTTATTGGAGTTTCAGATACATACTCTTTATAATTAGTACCCTCTTCAACCTTGTAATAGACTGTGTATTCTCCGGCATCCGTTACTTCAGGAATGCTCTCTGAATAATCAGTTCCGTTAATCGAATATAACATTTTTCCACCGGATGCTACACTGCCGGCATCAACAAGTGCCTGTTTGGTACCGGTATATTCAAGATTCTCTTTGGCCGTCGGTGCTGTTACATTCCAATTGATTTTCTTGACTGTAAATGATATAGGCGCTGTTTCTTTTTGAGCATATGAATCCGTTGCTGAAATTACAGCCTTCATCACATAAGTACCGGCATCAATTGCAGACGTATTTCCTGTCCATTCAGTCCATTCTGCATCGGTGTTAACCGCATAATAGTAGGCAACCGTAGGACTTTCAGGCAGTTCACTTAATGCAGGTTCAATTGATAAAACAGGAGCCGTAGCCGCACCGTATTCGTATTCCTGCGGCATCTTCAAACTGACAGTTGATCTATCATTCGGCAAAACTTTGAAGTCATACGTTGCACTTGCTCCCTGATAATTCTTGGTTTCAGCTATATCTGCTTTTATTGTATATTCACCAAACGGTTTTTTGGGTGCCTCGGATGAATATGTACTATCATCAGCACCTTTCAATTTATACGAATATGTAACACTGCCCCCACCTTCATTACCGTTAAGTATCGGTGTGCCCGGTTCTATGCCGGCATAATAATCTGACATCGTCAAAGAAGGTGTTATCGTTGCCTTGGCAATTTGATATTCAACATTAGCATGAACGCTTCCTATACTAATTTCTGCTTTATAATAGCCTGCATCCGACTTATTATTTGTTGATTCGTATGAACCGTTTGCTGTTTCCTTGTATTCATATTTAATTTCCGGTAAAGCCCCGACCACTGTCGCCCACCTGTCGTCAGGATCGTTTATTATTGCTTCATGGGCAGAACCGTCATATGTGAGAGTTGATGGTGCTGTCAGTGTAAGTGTAAGCGGCGTCGAATCATATCCATCAGGACATACTTTTGTACAGGTTGCCTTCAATACGTTAGGTGAACTGCTGTCAACACTGTAAGAAAAGGCGTGATTATGCTTAAAGGTTGCCGTAACCGTAACATCTGCGGCAGGCATTGTAAAACTGTAATTTTCTGAAACGTCCTTACCTATAATTGTATCATTATACTTTAGGCTTTCCAGATCGTAGCCATCATTCGGAACCGCTTCCGTCACTGTGACAGTCTCGCCCGGAAGCGCTTTTTCTTTATCAATAGTAATATAGCCGTGGTTGGTATCTTTGCTGCTTTCAGGCGTGCCATTGGTGATTGTACCGGGCAGCATCAGCTTGACAATAGATTTAGTACCCTTGTCATACACAACCCTGTAAGCTGTATTATCACTTTTGAAGTAACTGCTGTAATTAGTGCTGTTATCACCGGTTATGGAGACAGGGTTACCCAAAGTAGGCGTTTTCTCTGTGATTACACCAACAGACATACCTTTTGCAGGAGCATTGTCTCCTGTAGCCAATGTGATATACTTGCCATTCGGCAGATATACATTGTTCTCATTATCGCCCATACCATTACCAATAATCTTCACTGAACCACCAAGGAAAAGGGCACCGGTGCTACCGAAATACACGCCGCCACCCATGCTGCTTGAGTTTCTTGTAATAGTGCCGCCACTCATGGTTGCCGTTGCTCCTGTATTTATAACGCACAAGCCTCCACCTTTTTGGGCACTGTTACCGCTGATGGTACCATTTGTCATGATGAACGTCGCCGTACTGTTAGCAACGGTTATAGAGACAGGGTTACTCAAAGTAGGCGCGGTCTGCGTGGTTACGCCAACAGACATACCTTCACTGCCCCCTGTAGCCAATGTGATATACTTGCCATTCGGCAGATATACATTGTTCTCATTATCGCCCATAACATTACGGATAATCTTCACTGAACCACCAAGGTAAAAGGCACCGTCGCTATTGAAATACACGCCGCCACCCATGCTACTTGAGTTTCCTGTAATAGTACCGCCATTCATGGTTGCCGTTGCGCTTTTATTCATAACACACACGCCGCCACCCTTGCTACTTGAATTTCCTGTAATAGTGCCGCCACTCATGGTTGCCGTTGCTCCAGCATTTATAACACACAAGCCTCCACCGCATTGGGCACTGTTACCGCTGATGGTACCATTTGTCATGATGAACGTCGCCTTATCGTTAGCGACACAAATGCCTCCACCTTGACCATCGTCTTTGCTGTCTTTGTCAGCTATGTTGTTGCTGATTTCTCCACCCTTCATTTCAAATTTACCACCGCGATTGATGTTCACTCCACCGCCATATGTGCCTTTGTTTTCACTGATTGTCCCACCATTCATGATAGAACTCGGATTACTGCTTTTTATGAACAACCCACCGCCATCATGGCCAGTATTGTTGCTGATTGTTCCCTTATTCATAGTGAAGCCCGCACTACCTGTTTCGACGTACACTCCACCCCCGGAGGAAGCCGTGTTACTGCTGATTGTTCCACCATCCATTGTGAATTGTGCACTACCTGTTGCGACGTACACTCCACCGCCATATCCACCGCCAGATTTGGTGGCTGTGTTGCCGATAATGGTACCTCCATTCATAATGAATTTTCCATTATTGACATATACACCGCCGCCGTTTTCTGCTTTACCGCCGGTAATGACACCACCGTAAATCGACTTTGCTGTCTCACCCGCACCAAGCGAAGACTTTTCACCGAGGTGCCACAAACCATTTGCATCCGTATAGCCTTTATGCTCGGTTGTTTGACAGTCATAAAGATTAAGCGTTACTCCATTATTGATAGTAATCACATTGAAACCATTTGCTTTGATGACATGACCGTTCAGGCAGAGATTTGTAACTCCCGAAGGGACATTCCAAGTACCGTTCAACGTCACGTCCTCGGTCAGATAGTAGTTACCTGCCTTTGAGGGAAGACAGGCATTTTCGCCGATTTTTTCGCCCCACGGCTGGAAATTAATGTTCTCATTGTCGGCATGGATGTGGGGCGGCATATAGGAGTTTGTAAAGAGCATCTTGACGCCGTCACTGACCGTCATTTTCTGCGTGTACTCGAAATCTCCGAAGGTGACCGATGTAATAGGTGCCGGATTGCCGACAGAATAACCCTCAAGGCCATATTGGCCTGCCGGACCGTATCTTAAAACCCCACCCATAAAAAAGTATGCATACTTCTGCCCGAAAATAGCGGTGGGATTGGTGCACGACCAATTATACATACCGTTATTCACGTTGAATGTCAGCACATCATCTGAAAGGTCGGCAGTTTCTTTTGTGTCGAGCGAGATACTGTACGGAAGTGTTTTATTCCAGTTTTCTTGGACAAGACTGTACTGATTGTTAATGATATAGCCATTGCATTTATTATCAATTCCCATCAGTGCAAAATGCCTGCCGGCACCATCCCTACCAAAACTTTCGAGGTCTCCCAAAGCATTGTTGCCATTACCCCATGCGTCGAATTCAAAGACAATGCTGTTTATAAACGCAGAAGTATTATAGGCTGCAATATATCCGCCTTCCGGAAGTTTGTCAGGCATATTACTTCCGGGAACAAAACCGATAAAACTGCCGTCCGCCGCAGAAGAAGCCGTCACATTGCCGCGAATAACAAAATCACGGGTGAAGTCAAAACTGAAATCAGACTTAATAGCAGCCGTATTGTATGCACTTGAGCTGCTGACATCATTTCCACCGAGTGTCAGTGTCGTTACAGCGGCAACTTTTTTTACTGTCGCTTCCGTCCCGGTATTCTTTTTAATCGTGAAGTTATTAACATCATCAACCTGCGCCTCTTTTGACGTGCTCTTCAGCGAGATGACCTTCGCCTCGCTCTCGGTGAACTCTGCCGTAACATCCCAAACAGCATTATCCACGCCATAGTCATTCTGTGCGGTCGTGGTCGTCTGCTTTACCGTATAATAATAGGTACCGCAGTCATTATAGTCATCCAACGGAATTGTCCACCCACCGTCGACCGTAGTCCTGCCAACTTCTTCCAGTGTCAGCACCGCGGATGACGGCATAGGGTTTTGATTATAAATCGTTACGTCGTTAATGACCTTCTTTACCTGCGTCAGTTCAAAAGTACAGGCAACAGGATTTTGTAAATCTGCTGAATGGTCAGTCAGCTTCGCACTAACGGGGATAACAAGCTGTGTTGCCGTAGTCTTGCCTGATCCGCCATCCGCAAACGCTGATATCGGCATTAACGAGAAAACCATAGCCACTACTAATAAAATACTTAAAAGTCTTTTCTTCATCCTTTATTTTCCTTTCATGAAAATTTATGTAAATTTATCCTAATCTCTACCTTTATTTTATCGTCATATTGGCAGTATTTCAACACTCTTTTTAC